>NZ_JBIMQP010000011.1:0-176294 GCF_043945315.1 Enterobacter cloacae complex sp. 2024EL-00227 | reverse complement strand
TGTCGTACTCAACGTGAGAGGTGTTGATGGTGATACCACGAGCTTTTTCTTCTGGTGCGTTATCGATCTGGTCGAATGCACGAGCAGAACCACCGTAGGTTTTTGCCAGAACGGTAGTGATTGCAGCAGTCAGGGTAGTTTTACCATGGTCAACGTGGCCGATAGTACCAACGTTGACGTGCGGTTTTGTACGTTCAAATTTTTCTTTAGACACGGCTATATTCCTTACTATAGTGCTCTCCCCTCTGGAGAGAGCACGGGACTTAGGTTTTAATCCTGTGGATTACTTACCACGGGCTTCAATAACGGCCTGAGCAACGTTGTTAGGCGCATCATCATACTTCAGGAATTCCATGGTGTATGATGCACGACCTTTGGTCAGAGAACGCAGCTGAGTTGCATATCCGAACATTTCAGACAGCGGAACTTCAGCGTGGATCTTAACGCCAGTTACTTCGGATTCCTGACCACGCAGCATACCGCGACGACGGCTCAAGTCACCGATAACGTCACCGGTGTTCTCTTCAGGAGTTTCTACTTCAACCTTCATGATTGGCTCAAGCAGAACTGGTTTTGCTTTCTTAAAGCCTTCTTTAAAGGCAATAGACGCAGCCAGTTTAAACGCCAGTTCAGAGGAGTCAACGTCGTGGTAAGAACCGAAGTGCAGACGAACACCCATGTCAACAACCGGATAGCCAGCCAGAGGGCCCGCTTTCAGCTGTTCCTGGATGCCTTTATCAACGGCTGGGATGTATTCGCCAGGAATTACACCACCTTTGATGTCGTTGATGAACTCGTAACCTTTCGGGTTAGAGCCCGGCTCCAGTGGGTACATGTCGATCACAACGTGACCGTACTGACCGCGACCACCAGACTGCTTAGCGTGTTTACCTTCAATGTCGGTAACTTTCGCGCGAATCGCTTCGCGGTAAGCAACCTGAGGTTTACCCACGTTCGCTTCAACGTTGAATTCACGCTTCATACGGTCAACGATGATGTCCAGGTGCAGTTCACCCATACCAGCGATGATGGTCTGGTTAGATTCTTCATCAGTCCATACGCGGAATGATGGGTCTTCTTTCGCCAGACGGCCCAGAGCCAGACCCATTTTTTCCTGGTCAGCTTTGGTTTTTGGTTCAACTGCGATGGAGATTACCGGCTCTGGGAATTCCATACGCTCCAGAATGATCGGGTGATCCGGGTCACACAGGGTGTCACCAGTGGTCACGTCTTTCAGACCGATAGCTGCAGCGATGTCGCCCGCACGAACTTCTTTGATTTCTTCACGTTTGTTAGCGTGCATCTGTACGATACGGCCAAAACGCTCACGCGCCGCTTTCACGGAGTTCAGGATGGTGTCACCGGAGTTAACCACACCAGAGTAAACGCGGAAGAAGGTCAGGTTACCCACGAATGGGTCGGTAGCAATTTTGAACGCCAGTGCAGAGAATGGCTCTTCGTCGCTTGCGTGACGCTCAGCCGGGGTATCTTTACCGTCGTCCAGGATGCCGTTGATCGCAGGAACGTCAACTGGGGATGGCAGGTAGTCAACTACCGCATCCAGCATCGCCTGAACACCTTTGTTCTTGAACGCAGAACCACAGGTTACCAGGATGATTTCGTTGTTCAGAACGCGCTGACGCAGAGCTTTTTTGATCTCTTCTTCAGTCAGTTCTTCACCACCCAGGTATTTCTCCATCAGCTCTTCAGAAGCTTCAGCAGCGGATTCGATCAGGTTCTGGTGCCATTCGTCAGCCAGGTCCTGCATTGCAGCTGGGATATCTTCGTATTCGAAGGTAACGCCCTGGTCTGCATCGTTCCAGTTGATGGCTTTCATTTTCACCAGGTCGATAACGCCGGTGAAGCCTTCTTCAGCACCAATTGCCAGCTGCAGCGGAACAGGGTTCGCGCCCAGACGGGTTTTGATCTGACCAACAACTTTCAGGAAGTTAGCACCCATACGGTCCATTTTGTTAACGAACGCGATGCGTGGAACTTTATATTTGTTCGCCTGACGCCATACGGTTTCAGACTGTGGCTGAACACCACCAACTGCGCAATAAACCATTACCGCGCCGTCAAGAACACGCATGGAACGTTCTACTTCGATGGTGAAGTCAACGTGCCCTGGGGTGTCGATGATGTTTACGCGATGCGGTTCGTACTGCTTAGCCATACCTGACCAGAATGCAGTAGTCGCTGCGGAGGTGATAGTGATACCACGCTCCTGCTCCTGTTCCATCCAGTCCATGGTGGCTGCGCCGTCATGAACTTCACCGATTTTGTGGTTTACACCGGTGTAGAACAGAATACGTTCGGTAGTAGTGGTTTTACCGGCGTCGATGTGCGCACTGATACCGATGTTACGGTAGCGTGCGATGGGTGTTGTACGAGCCATTTGATTCCTCGTTTATATCTTTAGGCGTTCAGTTAAGTTACCCAGAGCGGGCGGCTTCTCTGAAGCGCCCGCCTGGTGACTAAGACTCCGAAGGGATTACCAACGGTAGTGTGCGAACGCCTTGTTGGCTTCTGCCATACGGTGAACGTCTTCACGTTTCTTAACTGCAGTACCTTTGTTGTCTGCAGCATCAGAAAGTTCGTTCGCCAGACGCAGAGCCATGGATTTATCACCGCGTTTACGAGCAGCTTCAACGATCCAACGCATTGCCAGGGCATTACGACGAACCGGACGAACTTCAACTGGAACCTGATAAGTAGAACCACCAACGCGGCGGGACTTAACTTCTACAGTTGGGCGAACGTTGTCGAGAGCGACTTCGAAAGCTTCCAGTTCATTTTTACCAGAACGCTGAGCCAGGGTCTCCAGCGCGCTGTATACGATTGCTTCTGCAGTAGATTTTTTACCATCTACCATCAGGATATTTACAAATTTTGCCAGCAGTTCTGATCCGAATTTCGGATCTGGAAGAATTTTACGCTGACCAATGACGCGACGACGTGGCATGGGAATACTCCGTTGTTAATTCAGGATTGTCCAAAACTCAAAGAGTTTAGTATGACATTAAGATAAATCAGTTTGGCCTTACTTAACGGAGAACCATTAAGCCTTAGGACGCTTCACGCCGTACTTGGAGCGAGCCTGCTTACGGTCTTTAACACCTGAGCAGTCCAGCGCACCACGAACGGTGTGGTAACGAACACCCGGAAGGTCTTTAACACGACCGCCACGGATCAGGATCACGGAGTGCTCCTGCAGGTTGTGACCTTCACCACCGATGTAGGAAGTCACTTCGAAACCGTTAGTCAAACGCACACGGCATACTTTACGCAGTGCGGAGTTTGGTTTTTTAGGAGTGGTGGTATATACACGAGTACATACACCACGTTTCTGCGGGCAGGCTTCCAGCGCAGGCACGTTGCTTTTCGCAACTTTGCGTGCACGTGGTTTGCGTACCAGCTGGTTAACTGTTGCCATTAAATAGCTCCTGGTTTTAGCTTTTGCTTCGTAAACACGTAATAAAACGACCTCATACAATATGAGGACGCGAAATTTTAGGGCTACGTCGAAAAGGTGTCAAGAAATATACAGCGATCTCAAATCACCAGTTCATTTGACTGGCGTGCGTCACAGTAAGATTGACGAAATCAGTATAGCCAACCACGTCAATTTTGGCTGAAATTTGACCAGAAAGACCCCGCGCATCCAGATCGTCTTTCAGCGCAGAAACTGTTATGGGGGCATTCGTGAGCATTTCAACGAAGCGGCTGCCTTCAAGTGCGGCAAGCACGCCGTCCTGAATCAGAAGCAGGTCATCACCGTCGCGCAGCATACTCAGTAACGCGTCGATATCACATTGCCATGGTGAATGGCTCAGAGTATGGAGCATGGCAGCCTCAGAAAGTCAGAACGGTGTCGTAGTGGGAAAGGTGTTCGCGCAATGCCGCAGAAGACACGACGGTCACATCCAGCACGAAAGGCGTCTTCTCATCCAAACCGCGAGCGGCCAGCGAGTCGGCGCAGACATAAAGGGTTTCAATGTCATACAGCGGCAGCACTTTAAACGTAGCGATGTAATCCCGCGCCAGAATGGCCTGTGGCTGCTGACCCGCCAGAAGCTGAAACACACCGTCCCCTAAAAAGAAGACGCCGATATCTTCGGTCAGCGCGGACGTCGCAAGTAACGCATCCAGCCCTTCGCGGCCAGAAGCGCTCCCGTGCGGCGCAGACGCAAAAACAAATGCCACGCGCTTCATCAGAATTGCACCACTCTGTCGCAGGTGAGCGCCGCCTGTGCCAGCGCGCCCAAACCGCTTAACGAAAAACCGGGCTGCAGGTTAGAACCCGACAAACCAAGACGGGCGGCTTCGGTTGCATCGGTCACGCCGCGGCGCAGTGCCGCCGCCACGCAGATGTGCAGTTCTACGCCCTGCTTTTCGTTTAATGCCTGCCAGCCGCGCACCACATCAAACTCATCGCTCGCCGGCGACGTAAACTGGTTCGCGTTATACACCCCTTCCCGATAGAAGAAGACGCTCGCCAGCTCATGTCCGGCTGCCAGCAGCGCATGCGCAAACTGCAGCGCGCTGCTGGCCTGCTGAGTCCCGTACGCTGGGCCTGTCACCATTAACGCATAACGCATTACTTGTCTTGTCCCAGGAAATCACCGCTTTTGAACTGGCGAATATAGAGGTAGACCGTGTGCTTGGAGATGTTGAGACGATCGGCCACCTGGTTGATAGCGTCTTTAATATCAAAAATCCCTTTTTCATAGAGATTGAGCACGATCTGGCGATTCTTGGCGTTGTTCGAGACGTTGCGGTCGGCATTCACCTCTTCAATGGTGAAATCAAGCGTCTGCGTGACGAGATCTTCGACGGAAGAGGCAAAGTTAACAGAAGAGCCAACATCCGGCGTTTCGGGTGGAATAAAGGTGCTCATGATCTGCGAGAAAGGCACATCAAGGTTCATGTTGATGCACAGCAGCCCAATAACACGATGCTCGCGGTTTCGAATCGCGATGGTTTCTGATTTCATCAGCACGCCGCTTTTGGCGCGGGTGAAATAGCATTTGGAGACGCTGCTGTCCGCGCCGGTCATGTCATGCAACATACGCAATGCAAGGTCGGTAATTGGCGAGCCAATTTTACGGCCAGTATGCTCACCATTCGCAATGCGGATGGCGGAACACTTCAGATCTTGCAGGGAGTGCAATACGATTTCGCAGTGGGAGCCAATGAGCATCGCTAACCCGTCCACTACCGCTTCATAGGATTTCAGAATATCGAAGTCGGTCTGGTCAAAAGGACGTTGATCCAGCAAATCAAGTTCACTGGTTTCGTTGGTTAAAAGCGACCTGGACATGAAAAAAACACTCCTTTTCAGGAGCCTGTCGTTAGGTTTTCAGGGCAGGCTCATTATCTACACGGACAACTAAATTAATACAGCGTGCCTAACGCTTTCCAGTGTTAATTATATCTGCCCCACAATAAAAAACCGCCGCCTTAAAGGCGGCGGTTTTTTTTCAGCATTACTTCTTAGCAGCAGCGGCTTTATCGTCAGCCGGTGCGTCTGCTTTGGCATCCGCTTTCGGTGCCGGTTTGATGTCCAGCAGCTCTACGTCAAAGACCAGCGTAGAGTTGGCAGGGATCCCCGGAACGCCGGTTTTGCCATAGGCCAGATCCGGTGGGATGACCATCTTGATCTTGCCGCCTTTCTTGATGTTTTTCAGGCCTTCAGTCCAGCCAGGGATCACACCATCCAGACGGAAGGAGAGCGGCTCACCACGGGTGTAAGAGTTATCGAACTCTTTACCGTCGATCAGCGTACCTTTGTAGTTCACGACAACCGTGTCGCTGTCTTTAGGTGCATCGCCGGTGCCTTCTTTCTCAACTTTGTATACCAGGCCAGTCGAAGAGGTTTTCACACCCTTCTCTTTAGCGAAGGCATCGCGGTAGGCTTTGCCTTTCGCTTCGTTGTCTTTAGCGTCCGCGTCCATCTTAGTCTGCGCGGCGCCCTTCACACGCGCTTCGAACGCCTGCAGAGTCTGTTCAATTTCCTGGTCAGACAGCTTGCTCTTATCGGCAAATGCGTCCTGAACGCCTGCGATCAGCTGAGCTTTATCCAGTTTGATGCCCAGTTTCTCTTGTTCTTTCAGAGAGTTTTCCATGTAACGACCCAGAGATGCGCCCAGTGCGTAGGCGGATTTCTGGTCGTCATTTTTGAACGCTGCTTTGCTGTCTGCAGTGGCAGCAGGCTTCGCAGCAGTATCAGCAGCGAATGACAGCGGCGCGTTCAGCGCAACAGCCATCGTCGTCGCCAGCAGCGTTACTTTAAACAGTGATTTCATCCATATCTCCAGGGCCTGGGGACTCTCACCCCAGCGTTAAACGTAAATGAGTGACGTACTATAAAACGTTGCAGAAGAAATCTACAGACAGACACGTCCAATTCTCGCCACTTTTCAGACTATTTTTGTTTAAATAAGTTTCTTGCCAGAGGGATGCGAACTGTACTTAAGGATAAACTCAGTTAAACTGCGCCGCCGCTGGGCCATTATGGCGAATCTGAAATAAACGAGGTGAATGATGAAGGATACAACGATAGAAGCGAGAATGGCTGAGCTGGAAAGCCGCCTGGCTTTTCAGGACATCACCATCGAAGAGCTAAACCAGACCGTGACCGCACATGAGCTCGAAATGGCGAAACTGCGGGATCATATGCGCCTGCTGACGGAAAAGCTGAAGGCTACGCAGCCGTCGAACATCGCCTCTCAGTCAGAAGAGACGCCACCGCCTCATTATTGAGGCGTAAAAAAAGCGGGATAATCCCGCTTTTTTATTTTCCGCATGACGGAATTAGTGGCAGCCGCAGCCGCCGTTACCGCAACCACCTTTACCGTGGCCGTGGTCATGACCATGGTCGTGGCCGTGACCACCGCAGCAGCCGTCGTGGCCGTGATCGTGGTCATGGTCGTGACCGTGCGCACCGTGAACGTGGCCATGAGCCAGCTCTTCTTCGGTCGCCTCGCGGATCGCAACAACTTCTACGTTGAACTTCAGGTTCTGGCCAGCCAGCATGTGGTTGCCGTCAACCACGACGTGGTCATCTTCCACTTCGGTGATTTCAACTGGAACCGGGCCCTGGTCGGTTTCCGCCAGGAAGCGCATGCCAACCTGCAGTTCGTCAACGCCCATGAACACGTCTTTAGGAACGCGCTGAACCAGGTTGTCGTCATACTGACCGTAAGCGTCGTTCGCGCCTACAGCAACGTCAAATTTGTCGCCAACTTCATGACCTTCCAGCGCGTTTTCCAGGCCGGAAATCAGGGAACCGTGACCATGCAGGTAGTCAAGCGGCGCACTCACCGGAGACTCATCAACCAACACACCGTCTTCTGTACGTACCTGATAGGCCAGGCTGACCACCAGGTCTTTTGCTACTTTCATGATATCTCCTGAGCGTGGGAAAATTGCTGGCGCAGATTGTAGCGGAAATCTGCACCCGTGTACCCTTTAGCTTAAAAAAACTCAGGGCATATCGCTAGTCCGGATGAAAAATCCCGATAACTTGCTCTTCTTTGCGAACGTGCTCGCGCGCCTCTTTGTCGGCCTCACGCATCTGGTGACCGCACTTAACACACTCAACAACATCAATATTATTTTCCCGCCACATCGCCAGGGTGTCTTGCGCCTGGCAGGTCGGGCATTTTGCACCCGCGATAAAGCGTTTACGTACAGCCATCTTTCGTTACCCTTTATTCAAATTCATCCCAGCCATCGAGCTGGCGTCGTTCCTGCTGCATCTCGCGCTGGAAGATCTCCTCCAGCTCGCGACGGGCTTCCCGCACGCGGGAGATCTGCGCCGTATCGGTATGGACCGGCATCAGCTCGCGCAGCATCCGCATATCCAGCCGGCGGAAGTGCATCTGGGCGCGCTGCGCCTGATGCGGATGCATGCCAAGCGAGATCAGCGCCTTGCGCCCCAGCTCCAGCGCACTGGAGAACGTCTCACGGGAGAAGTGTTTCACACCCGCCTGCAATAATTCGTGAGCTTCAACACGTCCCCGCGCACGCGCCAGAATATGCAGATGCGGGAAATGCTGCTGGCAGAGATCCACCAGCTTCATCGTGTCTTCCGGGTCGTTACAGGTAATGACGATGGACTCTGCCGCCTCTGCCCCCGCCGAGCGCAGTAGCTCAAGCTGGGTCGCGTCGCCGTAGTAAACCTTGTAGCCATATTTGCGCATCAGGTTGACCGCGCTGATATCCCGCTCCAGCACCGTAATGCGCATTTTGTTCGCCATCAGCAAACGGCCGATTACCTGTCCAAAGCGGCCAAAGCCCACCACGATCACCTGGGGCTTATCGTCTTCCACCCACGGCGCTTCGTCTTCATCGTCTGTCGGGTTCAGGCGGCGCGACAGCAGTCTATCCACCATCTTCATCAGCAGCGGCGTGGTCATCATGGACAGCGTGACCGTTACCAGCAAAAGCGCCATCTGATCGTCTTTAAACAGCTTCTGGGACGAGGCGGTAGAGAACAGCACAAACGCGAACTCGCCTCCCTGGCTCAACACGCTCGCAAACTGCATGCGCTCCGAACTGCGCAGGCCGTAAATGCGCGCCATAACGTACAGCACCAGCGTTTTCACCGCCACCAGGATAGCGACGCTCACCACAACCCACAGGAGATGGGTATAGAGCACGCCAAGGTTGAGCGCCATCCCCACCGAAATAAAGAACAACCCCAACAGCAACCCTTTGAAGGGATCGATGGCAATTTCCAGCTCGTGGCGGTATTCACTTTCCGCCAGCAGTACCCCGGCGATAAAGGTCCCGAGCGCCATCGACAGCCCCAGCGCGTCCATAAACAATGCCGACCCCAGCACCAGCAGCAGCGTCGCGGCGGTAAACACCTCGCGCACGCCGGACGCGGCAATAAAGCGGAATACGGGACGTAACAGGAAACGTCCGCCAATCAGCATCCCCGCGAAGGCCAGCACCTTAATGGCGATTTTCGCCCAGTCAAAGTGGTCGTCGCCGGAGCCCGCCAGCAGCGGCACCAGCGCCAGCGCCGGGATGACCGCCAAATCCTGGAACAGCAGCACCGAAAAACCCAGCTGACCGGCTTCGTTACGGTTCATCCCCTTGTCGCGCATCAGCTGCAGGGCCATCGCCGTCGACGACATCGCAAGGCCTATTCCGCCGATCACCGCCGCCTGCCAGGAGAAATTCGTCAGCATTAACAGGCCACCCAGAATCGCGGCGCTGAGCAACACCTGCGCGGCACCTACGCCAAAGATGGAGCGTCGGAGCTGCCACAATTTTGAAGGGTTCAGCTCAAGGCCAATGATGAACATCAGGAACACCACGCCCAGCTCGGAGAAGTGGAGTATTTCATCCACATCGCTGATGAATCCCAGTCCCCAGGGGCCAATGGCGATCCCCGCCAGCAGATACCCCAGTACCGCACCGATACCAATACGCGCTGCAAGCGGCACCGCGACGACGGCCGCAAATAAAAACAGCACCCCGGCGAGGAGCAAATTCGATCCTTCCATTAACGCCCTCCTGCCGGAATCGGTGACGCCAGCCATTCACCGTAGGCTCTGGCGTGGCTGGCCAGCTCTTTCGGATCCTGACGACGGGCCCAGTAGACAATAATCGGGTTCATCCAGTGCATACGGCACATGGCCGCCGTCAGCTCGAAAGGCCGCAGAATGTCGCTCATCGGATAACGGTTCAGCCCGTCGTGGCGGTAGGCGCTTTCGGGTTCACCGGTCGTAATCACACTACGCCAGTACTTTCCCGCCAGCTGGTTGCCCCCCACCCCGCTGGAGAAGCCCCGACTCAGCACGCGGTCCAGCCACTCTTTGAGCAGCGCCGGACAGCTGTAGGTATAAAGCGGATGCTGGAACACAATCACGTCATGCTGACGCAGCAGTTCCTGCTCATAAGGAATATCAATAAAGAAATCAGGATAGTGCGCGTAGAGATCGTGCACCGTCACGTTGCTGAGCTGAGTAGCCGGCTTAAGCAGCACCCGGTTTGCCACCGAGTCCTGAGATTCCGGATGGGCATACAGCAGCAGCACTTTTGCTGTCTGAGACATCATTCCCCTCCCGGTCTTGTTTCTGTTTTTGTGTATCGTCGCTGTTTTGGGCTACCATGACGGCCCGGTGCGGAAAATGGCCCACACCTTACATTATCATAATGACAAATTAACATAGTCGGAACATACGGCGCTTCTATGATTGTTTTCTCCTCGTTACAAATTCGTCGCGGCGTGCGCGTCCTGCTGGATAACGCCACTGCTACCATCAACCCGGGCCAGAAAGTGGGTCTGGTCGGCAAAAACGGCTGTGGTAAATCCACCCTGCTGGCGCTGCTGAAAAACGAGATTAGCGCGGATGGCGGTAACTTCACCTTCCCGGGGAACTGGCAGCTCGCCTGGGTAAACCAGGAGACGCCCGCGCTGAGCGAACCGGCACTCGACTATGTTATCGACGGCGACCGCGAATACCGCAGGCTCGAAGCGGAGCTCAACGCCGCCAACGAGCGCAACGACGGTCACGCCATCGCCACCGTTCACGGCAAGCTGGACGCCATCGACGCGTGGACCATTCGCTCCCGCGCCTCCAGCCTGCTGCACGGCCTGGGCTTCAGCAATGAGCAGCTGGAACGCCCGGTCAGCGACTTCTCCGGCGGCTGGCGTATGCGCCTCAACCTGGCGCAGGCGCTGATCTGCCGCTCTGACCTGCTGCTGCTCGATGAACCGACTAACCACCTCGATCTCGATGCGGTTATTTGGCTGGAGAAGTGGCTCAAGAGCTATCAGGGCACTCTGATTCTGATCTCCCACGACCGCGACTTCCTCGACCCGGTGGTGGATAAAATCATTCATATCGAACAGCAAACGATGTTCGAGTACACCGGCAACTACAGCTCCTTCGAGCGCCAGCGCGCGACGCGTCTTGCCCAGCAGCAGTCCATGTACGAAAGCCAGCAGCAGCGCGTGGCGCACCTGCAAAGCTTTGTGGATCGCTTCAAGGCCAAGGCGTCAAAGGCGAAGCAGGCCCAGAGTCGCATCAAGATGCTGGAGCGCATGGAGATGATCGCCCCGGCGCACGTCGACAACCCGTTCCACTTCAGCTTCCGGGCCCCGGAAAGCCTGCCAAATCCCCTGCTGAAAATGGAAAAGGTCAGCGCGGGTTATGCCGACCGCATTATTCTCGACTCCATCAAGCTCAACCTGGTGCCGGGTTCACGTATTGGTCTGCTCGGGCGCAACGGTGCCGGTAAATCCACGCTGATCAAACTGCTGGCGGGCGAGCTTAATCCGGTCAAGGGTGAAATCGGCCTGGCGAAGGGCATCAAGCTGGGTTACTTCGCCCAGCATCAGCTGGAATTTTTACGCGCTGATGAATCCCCGATTCAGCACCTCGCGCGTCTGGCGCCGCAGGAGATGGAGCAGAAGCTGCGCGACTATCTCGGCGGCTTCGGCTTCCAGGGCGATAAGGTCACCGAAAACACCGAGCGCTTCTCCGGCGGCGAAAAGGCCCGTCTGGTGCTGGCGCTGATCGTCTGGCAGCGCCCGAACCTGCTGCTGCTCGATGAACCGACCAACCACCTGGATCTCGACATGCGTCAGGCGCTGACCGAAGCGCTGATTGAATTCGAAGGGGCGCTGGTTGTCGTTTCGCACGATCGTCACCTGATCCGCTCCACCACGGACGATCTCTACTTAGTGCACGATGGCAAAGTCGAACCGTTCGACGGCGATCTGGAAGACTACCAGCAGTGGCTGACGGACGTGCAGAAGCAGGAGAACCAGCCGGAAGAATCAGCGAAAGACAACGCCAACAGCGCGCAGGCACGTAAAGACCAGAAGCGCCGTGAAGCGGAGCTGCGCACCCAGACGCAGCCGCTGCGTAAAGAGATTGCCCGTCTCGAAAAAGAGATGGAAAAGCTCAACGCCACCCTTGCTACCGTTGAAGAGAAGCTGGGCGACAGCGGTCTGTATGACCAGAGCCGTAAAGCGGAACTGACGGACTGCCTGCAAACGCAGGCGAAGACCAAATCCAGCCTTGAAGAGTGTGAGATGGCGTGGCTGGATGCGCAGGAACAGCTGGAAGCGATGCTGCAGGCTGACTGATACCGGGAGGGCTATGAGTTTCGATAACACGAGCGAGATTACATTCCGCAAGCTCAGCATCTTCATGACGTTTATGGAGAAGGGGAATATCGCGCGTACCGCCGAAACTCTGGGCCTGAGCGGCGTCAGCGTTCACCGTGCGCTGCACACGCTGGAAGAGAACGTGCGCTGTCCGCTCTTTACCCATAAGGGGCGCAACCTGATTGCTCTCCCTTCCGCCTGGACCTTACTGGAATATTGTCAGGAAGTGATGCAGGTGATGGAGCGCGGGCTGGAAGCGTCGCGCAAAATTGCCGGGATCGGCCAGGGGCGGCTGCGAGTCGGAACGCTCTACTCGCTCACCCTGGAAACCGTGCCGCGTCTGATCATGGGCATGAAGCTACGTCGTCCGGATCTGGAAATGGATCTGACGATGGGCTCCAACGAAACCCTGCTGCACATGCTGGATGAAGGCTCTCTGGACGCCATTCTTATCTCCATTTCCGAGAGCGATATCGACCGTAACAGCCTGGAAGTGCTCCCGCTGTTCCATGACGACATCTTCCTTGCCGCACCGGCCTCCGCGACGCTCAATACCCGCGGCCCGGCCGATCTGCGCGACTATAAAGATCGGAAATTTGTCTCTCTTGCGGAAGGGTTCGCCACCTATGCAGGCTTCCAGGAGGCGTTTCATATCGCCGGGTTCGAGCCGGAGATTGTTACCCGGGTGAATGACATTTTCTCCATGCTCAGTCTGGTGCAGGCGGGAGTGGGCTTTACGCTGATGCCGGGCAGGATGAAAAAGGTCTATGAGAATTCCGTGCAGCTCCTGAAGCTTGCCGAGCCGTACCAGATGCAACAGCTGATCGCCATCGTCTTTGCCCGCAACCGCGAGCAGGATCCAAGCCTGCGGGCGCTGGCCGCCGAAGGGCGGATGTATGCCCGCAGTTTGCAGGATAGTGCCTGATGTTATTGCCCGGTGGCGCTACGCTTACCGGGCCTACAGTCCGTAGTAGGCCCGGTAAGGCGCAGCCGCCACCGGGCTAAACCATCACGCACGGAGTCGCTTCGCCAGATGTACCGCCACGTCCACCCCGCTGCGCTCCAGTGAAATCGTCTCTCCTTCCCACGGCGCCTGACGCGTCAGGCAGGTCAGTACGCCGCCGGGGGGCATCTCGATCGCCAGCCGGGCTTCGCGTTCATTCGCTGAAATCATCGCCTCCTGCCAGCGCACCGTACGCGCCATGTTCATCGCCAGATCGTCGGCGATCTTTTCCGGCTGCCACAACACGCGCCCGGTGCTGCCGCTCAGGTAGGCGCAGCGTGGGCGTGAAAGCGTGACCGATTCAAACGCCGTTGCCAGCTTTTGCGCGGGTGCTGTCAGCAGTTCGCAGTGCGACGGCACGCTGACCGCCAGCCGTTTGGCCTTGCTCGCCCCTTTCGCCAGCGCGCGCGACGCCGCCTCCGCCATCCCTTCATCGGTTCCGGCAATCACGATCTGCGTTTCGGCATTCAGGTTGGCAATGTAGGTCCCGGTGCCCTGGATAAGGTCTTCCACCTGCGGCAGAGTGAGCCCCATAATTGCCGTCAGGCCGTAGCCGTGCGGATACGCCTGCTCCATCAGATCGCCACGCAGCGCCACCAGCTTCAGCGCATCCGTGAAGTCCAGCGCGCCTGCAATGACCGTCGCCGGATAAGCGCCGATGGACAGCCCGCTGACGATATCCGGCGCCACGCCGCGCCGTTCCAGCTCGCGCGCCCAGGCCACGCCTGCAATTAGCAGGCAAAGCTGAACCGCGCGGGTATGGCTTAACGCGTCTGCGCTATCCAGCGTATCCACTTCGGTGCCAAGCACCTCACGCGCCTGAGCCAGTTCCGTTCCCGGCAGGTTTTGCAGCATGCCTTCGTGCTGCGTGCCCTGCCCCGGAAAGGTAAACACTATTTTCATCACTCCTCCCTGCGCCACGGATCCGCCACCAGGCGCGGTCCACGGCGGGTTTTCAGCAGCGTTTTGCCGTCGCGCAGCCACTCCGCCAGCGCGAAACCGCCCTCGGGCGTATCCACCTGCGTATCGGCACGACACAGCGCACGGCTTAGCCGGGACTGCCACGTCGTCAGGGCGTCCGGTGAGATCGGCAGCGGAGCGCGGATAAGCAGATCGAGATCGCTTTCGGCATGAATAACCGGAATACCGGTCGCCAGCGCGTAGCCGGTGCTGCCGGTAATGCCCCACGTCCACGACCACGCCTGCTGAGAAAGCTGAAGCGCCACCTGAACGGGTGGCTGAGTCACAAAGGGCGAGCGCAGCAGTTCGGCCGCAACGCTCAGGTCTTCCGGTGATACCACACGCCGCACGTTTTCGGGCTTCACCCATCCGGCCGCCCGCTGGTCGCGACGTAAACCGCGCACGCCAACGGGGATCCGGCCTTCACTGTCAACATCACGCCGCACCACCACCGGCAGGCCGGTATGCCAGGCGGCCTCCACCCAGGATTCAGTGATGCCTTCCAGCGCGTCTCGCGCAGTAAGCCAGATAAGGTCGTGCGGGCGTAATGTTGTGGTCATGGTTACATTCCTGAAGTCAGCGAGATAAACAGCGGCAGCGACAGGATACACAGTACGGAGCTTAACAGCAGCACGGCTTCAGCATCCGGCGATTGCACGCCAAAGCGGTTACCGAACACCACGCCGAAGAAGCCCGCGGAGAGCGCAATCATGAGGATCGCGGTGATCGCCACGGAGCCATGCAGACCAAAGATCAAGACGATACCCCAGGCGATGGCAGGCTGAATCAGCAGCTTGGCGATGGTGGAGGTGATCACCATGGTATTAATCTGCAGCTTACGGGCAGAGAGGATCACCCCGGTCAGGAACAGCGCCGCAGCGGTCGCGGACAGTCCCAGCGGTTTAATCGCCGCCAGCACCAGCTCCGGCATTTTGATGCCGATGGCGGACAAAATCACACCCAGCAGCGGGCCCATCACGATCGGCTTTTTAATGGAGCGCCACATCAGCACCGGCAGCATGGAAAGCGTTGAACCGGAGTTATTGCCCTCGGCGCGCGCTTTTTCACGCTCAAGAATGAGCAGGCAGAACGGGGTCATCAACACCGAACCGCAGGCGATGGAGACCGCGACGGAGAGCGACGTAGAGGAACCTTCGCCCAGCACGCTGCCCAGAATCGGCAGACCCAGCGCTGCATAGTTGGGCAGCGCGACGGTGAGCGTCAGCACGGCCGCATCCTGTGGCGATTTCTTAAAGACGCCGGTGGCGAGGAAATAGATGACCGCATAGGTGATCCACATCGCCAGCGTCAGCACCAGGATCAGCGGCGACTGGGCAACGATGCCGGTCCACGGGGTTTGCACGGTGGCACTGAACAGCGCGGCAGGGAGTGCAAAATCCATTACGAAGATATTAAGCAGGGAAACATTTTTGTTATCGACCATCTTTGCCTTGCCGGCCCAGAATCCCAGCAGCATGATGACGAAAATCGGTGCAAGAGCATGAACAATTACGTAAGTCATAAATCACCTGTAGTAAAAAAGTTTTAGCACTGGCGCGATGATTATTATTTTCAGGATGCAGGTTCCCGCGTGGGCGCTGTCACGCGCCCACGGGTTGATGCATCTGGCAGGTCTCTTTTTACTTACCAGCTGGCTCGCATACGTTCGCGTACGAGCGCCGAGCTGCGGCGATTGTCAGCACCCAGACGGTTTTTCAACGTGGTGTCCTGACGAGCGTCACTGATGGCCTGTTGCAGGGTGGATTTCACCAGCGTCAGATCGTTATCGGAGGGGGCATCCGGGTTGCTGATATCCAGCAGGTTAGAGAGCAGCCCCAGCGTGGCGTAGTTGCTGATGTCGTACGCCATGGGCGGGATAGTTGCCGCCAGTTTTTCCAGCGCCTCGACGGTACGCAGCGTGATGCGCGCCGCAGACTCTTTGCCCATCGCGTGGATCAGCACGCCTTTGTCGTTAAAGGCGATCAGACGGTTAGCCTGGTAGCCGTGCGCCAGGAACGCGCCGGACATCGCCTTGCCGACGATAAGCCCAATCACCGGGTGACCGGCCAGGCGGGCATTCGCATAGGCTGCTGCCGCACCGGCCAGCGCCTGATGAATCCCAAACGCCTCTTCGCGTCGGCCATAGGCCTGGCTTGGGACGTCGATCACCGCCACAATCGGGCGCTTCACGGGTTTGTCAGCATCCGCCGCGACGGTTTCACTGACCACTTTCGCCAGGGTCCAGCCTTCCAGCAGCCCCACTTCCCCTTTCGCCGCACGCGGGAAGTGGTTGTTGGCATCCGGCACCACGGCAACAAAGCGCACCGCCTCGCCGTTCAGCTCGCCGTCTGCCGCCTGGACGGACGGGCATAGCCCCTCGATACGTTTGGCGTTCGGGGCGAGGATGTCCAGCCAGCGTTCGCCACGGCTTATTGCGTTACTCATCATTTCACCTCCCGGGCAAAAAGCGCGTTAATCTGTTCGGCATCAGCCTGTTTGCGGGTGTCGAAATTCGTCAGACGGTTCAGGTAATCATCGTAGTTATCGGTGCGATGTTTCGCGGGAACGCCTTTAGCAATCGCGTCGTTCATCGCCTGTTTCACCGCGTTGATACCGTCGTCGACGAGCGCATCCACCAGCCCGCTTTGATAGCGCACTTCACCGCCGGTCATGCTCCAGATAAACGGACGATCGCGGGAGTCGTACTCCTCAATGCCCGCCTCCTGTTCGATAACCTGCGGGCCGTTGAGGCCAAGACGCGCTTCGCGGGTCACAATCAGGTAGCTGCACAGCGCCGCGGCGATGGACATCCCACCGAAGCAGCCCACAGTCCCGGCCACAATCCCGATAACGGGCGTGTAGCGACGCAGGTCGACAATCGCAGCGTGGATATCGGCAATCGCCGCCAGGCCGAGGTTCGCCTCCTGCAGACGCACGCCGCCGGTTTCGAGGCACAGCACCGCCTGAGTCGGAATGCCGTTGCGGTTATCCTCCGCCGCCAGCTCCAGCGCCGCCGCCATTTTGGCGCCGGACACTTCGCCCATGCTGCCGCCCTGGAACGCGCCTTCAATCGCCACGACGACGGCAGGCTTGCCGTTGATGGTGCCCTTCGCCACCACCATGCCGTCGTCCGCCTGCGGCACAATGCCCTGTGGCCCAAGCCACGGAGAAATAATACCTTCAAACGGATCCAGCAGTTCGCGGTAGCTGCCCTCGTCGAGCAGGGCCTGCGCGCGCTGGCGCGCTTTCAGTTCGATAAAGCTGCTGTCATCACGCATGGCTCACCCCCTCAAAAACCTGTTCGATGCGAATGCGCGCCACGCCCGGCGTCGCGCCGAAGTCGTGGATGGTCAGCTTCCCTGCGGGCAGGCTGCTGACGGTTTGCAGACGGTTGAACAGCGCCTCCCAGCGCCCCCGGCTGTTGTCCACGGAGGTGGTGATATCAATGGTTAACGTCTGGCCCGGTTCGGCGGTGAAGAGCACCTCCATATCCCCGGAACCGACTACCCCTGCCAGCGCCCTGCCGCTTAACGTGCGGCTGGCTGGCACGGTCAATGTGATTTTTTCCATAACATCCTCTTAATGCTTTGAATTTGGCGTTTCGATGCGGTCGAGAAACAGCGTGGCGGCAAGCAGGTCGGCAGCGCCGCCCGGTGAGGCGTTGAGCGCCAGCATCTGACGGTCTAACCTCGCCAGCGCCTGCTGGCCCGCAGGCGTTGCGCTGCCGCCGGCATTCAGCACCGCACGGGCGCCGTCCTGCATAGCATCAAGCCCTTCCATTCCGGCACGTGACAGCACGCAGGTGTCGGTGAGTGAGGTCATGATGGCCATCAGCGCGTCGAGCCTGGCGTGCGTTTCGCTACTGCCGTTGAGGCGGCTCAGACGAAGCTGCGGCAGCGCGCGCTGCATAACGTGCGGAAACGCCTGCTGCGCCTCTTCACGCGCGCCCGGCACGCGGTAACGGTGCGTGGCGCGCAGGCCTTTACTGAACACCTTCGGCGCCGCGTCGTCCGGCAGTCTCGCCAGCTGTGCGGCGGTGCGGGCGACGTCTTGCGCCCTGGCATCACCGCCGAGCATCGCCACCGCGCTGACCAGCAGCCCCAGCGCCCAAATCGCGCCGCGATGGGTGTTTACGCCACCGGTTGCGGCCATCATCTGCTGCTCGCCTTCGCGACCGAGTCGCCCGACGGTTTGCCGAAGTGCGATATCTGCCGGGCGCTGCCAGCTTTGCAGCGCCAGCGCCTGAAACGTGGAGGTCAGGCTGTGCGCGGAGCGCTCCATCAGCGCAAGGGATAAATCGTGGTGCGCGCCGTTCCCCCGACTGTCCACCAGACCGGGTTTCGGGCTTAAACGTGCTTCGTCAATCAGACACTGCGTGGCGGTTCGCGCCAGCCATTCGGCACCGCCTTCAACCTCAATCTGGGGCAGAAGTTTCATTACCAGCTCCGGAATTTCGCAGGTGGGTTATAGAGACCGCCGGACCATTCCACCAGGTCCGACACGCTGCCTGCGGCCAGCAGAGATCGGGTGGCATCAGTGCGGCGGATCCCCATATCTTCCGGATAGAGCACCTTGCCGCTCTGACGCAGTTCCGCCACGCGTTTGGCATCCACGCCCAGACCGATGTCGGTGATCCCCGCGACGGCGGCGACCATGGCGCGACGCTCTTCCAGATCTTTCGCCCGATAGAGGTAGGCAATCCCCTCTTCCGTCAGCACGTGGGTGACGTCATCGCCGTAGATCATCACCGGCGCCAGCGGCATACCGGAGGCTTTCGCCACGTCAACGGCATCGAGTTTTTCCACGAAGGTCGGCTTCACACCCGCCTGGAAGGTTTCCACCATCTGCACGACCAGTTTTTTGCCGCGCTGCATTGGGTCAGGTTCGGTGATCATGTTCAGCCAGGCGGGCGTGGCGTGGCGACGACCGTGCGGGTCGTGACCCATGTTTGGCGCACCGCCGAAGCCGGACAGACGACCGCGGGTCACGGTTGAGGAGTTGGCGTAGCCGTCCACCTGCAGCGTAGAACCGATGAACATATCCACCGCGTACTGACCCGCCAGCTGGCAGAACGCGCGGTTGGAGCGCATGGAGCCGTCGGCACCGGTAAAGAAGACGTCCGGACGCGCGCGGATGTACTCTTCCATCCCCAGCTCGCCACCGAAGCAGTGCACGCTCTCGACCCAGCCGCTTTCAATAGCCGGGATCAGCGTCGGATGCGGGTTCAGCGTCCAGTGTTTACAGATTTTGCCTTTAAGGCCGAGCTGTTCACCGTAGGTAGGCAGCAGCAGCTCGATCGCCGCAGTGTTAAAGCCGATCCCGTGGTTCAGGGACTGCACCTGGTGTTCAGCATAAATACCCTTGATGGCCATCATCGCCATCAGGATGTGTTCCTGTTTAATCAGGCGCGGGTCGCGGGTAAACAGCGGTTCGATAAAGAACGGCTTATCGGCAACCACCACGAAGTCAATCCACGAGCCCGGAATATCCACGCGCGGCAGGTCACACTCGTCATCCACCAGCTCGTTCACCTGCGCGATGACGATGCCGTCATGGAACGCGGCGGCTTCCACCAGCGCCGGGGTATCTTCGGTGCTCGCCCCGGTATAGAGGTTGCCTTTGCGGTCGGCTTTAAAGCCGGCAATCAGCGCCACGTTGGGCGACAGGTCGACGTAGAGACGGGAGTAGAGTTCGATATAGGTGTGAATCGCGCCGATTTCGAGCTGACCATCCTCCAGCAGCTGGGAGATGCGCAGGCTCTGCGTCCCGGAGAAGGAGAAATCCAGCTTGCGGGCGATGCCTTTCTCAAAGATATCCAGATGTTCGCTGCGGCCAACGCTCGGCATGATCATATGCAGATCGTGGACGATCTGCGGGTTCACTTCGGCCAGCGAGCGGGAAAGGAAATCGGCCTGCTTCTGGTTGTTACCTTCCAGCACGACCTTGTCGCCTGGCGCGATCAGTTTTTCCAGCATGGCGACGAGATCGCCGGTTGGCAGTACCTTGCCCTGCACCGGTACGGAGGCCAGACGACGCGCTTTTTCGCTGCGTCGCGTGTTCCATTGCCGGGTGGGTGTTTGCCCAGATAACATTATTAACCTCCTGATTCAGCTAATCATTTTGATTTTCTTAACGTTGAATAAAGTGTGCGCTCTGGTGAGAAAGGCATCAATTAAGCGTAGAGCTGAATCATTAGCCTGAGAGTAATAATCAAGGTAAATATTTGTGATCGGGATCAGTTCATGTTTCGGAAAACCAGGCTAAACGGGGTACAATTCGGAAAGTATCGTTAATTTCCGACAAGAAACAGCATCGCGCTTATGACCCAAATCATTCCATCAGGCTTCGAGATTGCAGCCGAAGACAGCACTGAGTTCGTGCCTATGCGCGGCGTCGCCAATCGCCATTTGCAGACCATGCTGCCGCGACTGATCCGCCGAAAGGTGCAATTCACCCCACACTGGCAGCGGCTAGACCTGCCAGACGGTGACTTTCTGGATCTCGCCTGGAGCGAAGCGCCGGAACAGGCTCGCCATAAGCCGCGGCTGGTGGTTTTTCACGGTCTGGAAGGCAGCCTTCACAGCCCGTATGCGCACGGGTTAATTGAGGCGGCCAAAGCGCGCGGCTGGCTCGGCGTGGTGATGCATTTTCGCGGCTGCAGCGGCGAACCGAATCGTCAGAAACGCATCTATCACTCGGGTGAAACCGAAGACGGCACGTGGTTTTTACACTGGCTGCGGGACAACTTCGGCACCGTACCCACCGCGGCCGTAGGTTACTCGCTGGGCGGCAATATGCTGGCCTGCCTGCTGGCTAAAGAGGGTGAAAGCGTCCCGCTGGATGCCGCCGTCATCGTCTCCGCCCCGTTCATGCTGGAGCAGTGCAGCTACCACATGGACAAAGGCTTTTCCCGCGTCTATCAGCGCTACCTGCTCAACCTGCTGAAGGCCAACGCGGCGCGTAAGCTGAAAGCCTACCCGGATACTCTCCCGGTAAGCCTGCGCCAGCTGAAAAAAGTGCGCCGCATACGCGAATTCGACGATCTGATCACCGCGAAAATTCACGGTTTCGCCGATGCAATTGACTATTATCGTCAATGCAGCGCCATGCCGCTGCTCAGCAAGATCACGCAGCCGACGCTGATCATTCACGCCAAAGATGACCCTTTTATGGATCATCACTCGATTCCCGCTCAGGAATTCCTGCCCGACAATGTTCACTATCAGTTGACCGAGCACGGCGGCCACGTCGGGTTTATCGGCGGCACGCTGCGCCGCCCGAAAATGTGGCTTGAGGCGCGTATTCCTGACTGGCTAACCCCTTATCTGGACGGTGCAACATGATTATTCCCTGGCAGGATCTGGCTCCCGAAACGCTCGATAATCTGATTGAAAGCTTTGTATTACGCGAAGGCACCGATTATGGTGAACAGGAACGCTCGCTTGAGCAAAAGGTCAACGATGTAAAGCGCCAGCTGAAAAGCGGCGACGTGGTGCTGGTGTGGTCAGAACTGCATGAGACGGTGAATATCATGCCCCGCAACGCGTTTCACGGCTGATCTTCCACCCTTTTCAGTCAGGGAGTTGCTATGTCTGCCAGACATCCGGTTATTGCCGTTACGGGGTCGAGTGGTGCGGGAACCACCACCACCAGCCTCGCATTTCGCAAGATTTTCGCCCAGCTGAATCTCCGTGCGGCGGAGGTCGAAGGCGACAGCTTTCACCGCTACACGCGCCCGGAGATGGACATGGCCATCCGTAAGGCGCGCGATCTGGGTAAACACATCAGCTACTTCGGTCCGGAAGCCAATGACTTCGGCCTGCTGGAACAAACCTTTATTGAGTACGGCCAGAGCGGTAAAGGGCAGTCCCGCAAGTATCTGCATACCTATGATGAAGCCGTTCCCTGGAATCAGGTGCCTGGCACCTTTACCCCCTGGCAGCCCCTGCCGGAACCTACCGACGTGCTGTTCTACGAAGGATTACACGGCGGCGTGGTCACGCCGCAGCACGACGTGGCGCGCCACGTGGATCTGCTGGTTGGCGTGGTGCCTATCGTTAACCTGGAGTGGATCCAGAAGCTGACGCGTGACATGAGCGAGCGCGGCCACTCGCGCGAAGCAGTGATGGATTCGGTGGTGCGCTCCATGGAAGACTACATCAACTTCCTGACGCCGCAGTTTTCCCGCACCCATATCAACTTCCAGCGCGTGCCGACGGTGGACACCTCCAACCCGTTCGCGGCCAAAAGTATCCCATCCCTGGATGAGAGCTTTGTGGTGATCCATTTCCGCAATCTCGAAGGCATTGACTACCCCTGGCTGCTGGCGATGCTGCAGGGCTCGTTTATTTCTCACATGAATACATTAGTTGTACCGGGCGGAAAAATGGGGCTGGCGATGGAGCTCATCATGACGCCGCTGGTGGAGCGATTGATGGAAGGGAAACAGATCGCGTGAGTTTTTTGCCCGGTGGCGCTGCGCTTACCGGGCCTACGGTCGTGCTTTTGTAGGGCGGGTCAGCGAAGCGCCACCCGCCAAAACATTAAGCCTCGATCACTTCATACGAATGGGTGATTTTTACCGCTTTCTCCAGCATTAACGCCACAGAGCAGTACTTCTCCGCAGACAGGTCCACCGCACGTGAAACCGCCGCGTCTTTCAGTTCTTTACCGGTGACCATAAAGTGCAGATTGATGTGGGTGAACAGGCGTGGCGCCTCTTCTCGGCGTTCTGACGTGAGTTTGACCTCACAATCCGTCACGTCATGACGGCCTTTTTGCAGAATCGACACCACGTCAATGGCACTGCATCCCCCTGCCGCCATCAGCACCATTTCCATTGGGCTGGGCGCTTTATCGCCGGAGTTACCATCCATCAAAATCTGATGCCCTGACGCGGACTCGCCCAGGAACGTTAAACCTTCAACCCACTTCACGCGCGCTTGCATATTCTTAAACTCCAACGTTGCATTTTTGGTGACAGATTACGCGTGCGTTACATTTCTCGCAATGGAAGGCGACCTGCATCATGCTGAAGCGAGACACCAGGAGACACGCGGCGAAAGCTATGCTAAAACACTCAGGATGCTACAGTAATACATTGACGTTACACATGTATGCAGAGGACATCAAACTTTACTGGCTGCGAAACGTTACGGTAGCCGACTTCCCAGGGTATGGGTAAGAATTCGATTGCAACCCCAGAGTCCGGATGCATCTGATGACTCTGGTGACAGCTTATAACAGAGGATAACAGCGCATGGTGCTTGGCAAACCGCAAACAGACCCGACTCTCGAATGGTTCTTGTCTCATTGCCACATTCATAAGTACCCATCAAAGAGCACGCTGATTCACCAGGGTGAAAAAGCGGAAACGTTGTATTACATCGTTAAAGGCTCGGTGGCAGTGCTGATCAAAGATGAAGAAGGGAAAGAGATGATCCTTTCTTATCTGAACCAGGGCGATTTCATCGGTGAACTGGGCCTGTTTGAAGAGGGCCAGGAACGTAGCGCCTGGGTTCGTGCAAAGACAGCATGTGAAGTGGCTGAAATTTCTTACAAGAAGTTCCGTCAGCTGATTCAGGTTAACCCTGACATTCTGATGCGTCTCTCTTCCCAGATGGCGCGCCGTCTGCAGGTCACCTCAGAGAAAGTGGGCAACCTCGCCTTCCTGGACGTGACGGGCCGCATCGCACAAACTCTGCTGAACCTGGCGAAACAGCCAGACGCCATGACCCACCCGGACGGCATGCAAATTAAAATTACCCGTCAGGAAATTGGTCAGATCGTCGGTTGCTCCCGTGAAACAGTGGGCCGTATCCTGAAAATGCTGGAAGATCAAAACCTGATCTCCGCCCACGGTAAAACCATCGTGGTCTACGGAACGCGTTAATTCCGCTTAAACGGCGTGCCATCGCAAGGTGTCACGCCGTTTTTGTCTCTACTCCTCATGTGGCGCAGGCTGATCTATCACCCGGAAGTTAACTACGCACTGCGACAAACGCTGGTGTTGTGTCTACCCGTGGCCATCGGCCTGATCCTCGGACACCTTCAGCAAGGCCTGCTCTTTTCCCTCGTGCCCGCCTGCTGCAACATTGCCGGCCTGGACACACCGCATAAGCGCTTTTTCAAACGACTGATCGTGGGCGGCTGCCTGTTTGCTGGCTGTAGCCTTGCCGTACAGCTTTTACTGGCCCGGGATATCCCGCTGCCGCTGATCCTGACGGTGCTGGCGATGACGCTCGGCGTCACGGCGGAAATCAGCTCGCTGCACGCCCGCCTGCTACCCGCCTCGCTGATTGCGGCCATCTTCACGCTGAGCCTCGCCGGGAATATGCCGGTGTGGGAGCCGCTACTGATCTACGCGCTGGGGACACTGTGGTACGGGCTGTTTAACTGGTTCTGGTTCTGGCTGTGGCGGGAACAGCCGCTGCGCGAATCCCTGAGCCTGCTCTATGTGCAGTTGGCGGAATACTGCGAAGCCAAATACACCCTGCTCACCCAGCATACCGATCCGGAAAAAGCCTTACCGCCGCTGCTGACGCGCCAGCAGAAGGTGGTGGATCTGATAAGCCAGTGCTATCAGCAGCTGCATATGCTCGCCGCCAATAAGAACCACGAATACAAACGACTGCTGCGCACCTTCCAGGTAGGCCTGGATCTGCAGGAGCATATCTCCGTTAGCCTGCACCACCCGCAGGAGGTGCAAAAGCTGGTTGAGCGCAGCCACGCCGAAGCGGTGATCCGCTGGAACGCGCAGACCGTCTCGGCACGCCTGCGCGTGCTGGCTGACGATATTCTCTACCACCGCTATCCCACGCGCTTTAATATGGAAAAACAGCTCGGCGCGCTGGAGAAAATCGCCCGTCAGCATCCGGATAACCCGGTCGGCCAGTTTGCCGCCTGGCACTTCAGCCGCATCGCCCGCGTGCTGCGCACCCAGCGCCCGCTTTATTCCCGCGACCTGATGGCGGATAAACAAAAACGGCTTCCCCTGTTGCCCGCGCTCAAAAGCTATCTGTCTCTCAAATCGTCCGCCCTGCGCAATGCCGCACGAATTAGCGTGATGCTCAGTATCGCCAGCCTGATGGGCATGGCGCTGCATCTGCCGAAGCCCTACTGGATCTTAATGACCGTGCTGTTCGTCACCCAGAACGGCTACGGCGCCACGCGGGTGCGTATTCTGCACCGGGCGGGCGGCACCATGGCCGGGCTGATCATTGCAGGCGTAACGCTGCACTTCCACGTGCCGGAAGGCTATACCCTGGCAGGCATGCTGGCGATCACGCTGGTGAGCTACCTGATTATCCGCAAAAATTACGGCTGGGCGATGGTGGGCTTTACGGTGACGGCGGTATACACCCTGCAGCTGCTTACGCTGAACGGCGAACAGTTTATTGTCGCCAGGCTGATTGATACCCTGATCGGCTGCCTGATTGCCTTCGGCGGCATGGTCTGGCTGTGGCCGCAGTGGCAGAGCGGGCTGCTCAGGCAGAACGCCCACGACGCGCTGGAGGCCGACCAGCAGGCCATTCGCCTCATCCTGAGCGACGACCCGCAGCCCTCCCCGCTGGCGTATCAGCGCATGAAGGTCAACCAGGCGCACAACGCCCTGTTTAACTCGCTCAACCAGGCGATGCAGGAGCCGGGCTTTAATTCGCACTATCTGGCGGACATGAAGCTCTGGGTAACGCACAGTCAGTTTATCGTTGAGCACATTAACGCCATGACGACGCTGGCGCGCGAGCATACGATGCTGACGCCGGATCTGGCGCAGCGCTACCTGCAGTCGTGTGAAATTGCGTTGCAGCGCTGCCAGCAGCGTCTGGAGTATGACTCACCGGGCGAGTCGGGGGATTTAAATATTCTGGAAGCGCCGGAGACGTTAACCCACGGGCCAATGAGCACCCTGGAGCAACACTTGCAGCGCGTGCTGGGGCATCTGAACACCATGCACACCATTTCGTCGGTGGCATGGCGTCAGCGTCCGCATCATGGGGTTTGGTTAACGCGCCGGTTGAAACGAACCGAATATTAGCCTTTAACGATCTTTGCAACCGCCGCGGCAAAGCGGGTTAAGCCGTCTTCGATGTCTTTGTCTTCCACCACCAGCGACGGCGCAAAGCGCATCACGTCCGGCCCGGCGTTGAGCACCATCACCCCTTCGCGAGCGGCGGCGTGCAGGAAGTCGCGCGCGCGGCCCTTGTACTGCGGCTTCAGCTCGGCGCCAATCAGCAGCCCCATCCCGCGGATCTCGCTGAACACGTCGTACTGCTCGTCAATCTGCTTCAGGTGCTTCACAAACAGCTCGCGCTTCGCGCTAACGCCGTTTAGCACCTCTGGCGTGTTGATGATGTCGAACGCGGCCCCCGCCACGGCGCTCGCCAGCGGGTTACCGCCATAGGTAGAGCCGTGAGAACCGACGTGAAACGCGGAGGCGATCTCCTGCGTCGTCAGGACCGCACTTACCGGGAAACCGCCGCCGAGCGCTTTCGCGCTGGTCAAAATATCCGGCGTCACGCCGTAGTGCATATAGGCAAACAGGTCCCCGGTACGCCCCATCCCGCACTGCACTTCATCAAACACCAGCAGCGCCTGATGTTCGTCGCACAGCGCGCGCAGCCCTTGCAGGAATTCCGGGGTTGCCGCGGTCACGCCGCCTTCCCCCTGAATAGGCTCGACCACCACCGCGCAGGTGTGGTCGTCCATCACCGCTTTCACCGCGTGCAGATCGTTAAACGGCACGTGGATGATGTCGGCCGGTTTCGGACCAAACCCGTCGGAATACTTCGGCTGGCCGCCAACGGAGACGGTAAAGAAGGAGCGCCCGTGGAAGGCATTGTGGAAGGCGATGATTTTGGTTTTGTACGGGCTGTGGCGCGTGGTCGCGTAGTAGCGCGCCAGCTTAAAGGCGGTTTCGTTGGCTTCGGTGCCGGAGTTCATAAACAGCACGCGCTCGGCAAACGTGGCATCAATGATCTTACGGCCCAGGCGCAGCGCCGGTTCGTTGGTGAACACGTTGCTGGTGTGCCACAGGGTTTCACCCTGGGTTTTCAGCGCCTCCACCAGCGTGGGATGGCAATGACCCAGCGCCGTGACCGCAATACCGCCCGCGAAATCCACATACTCCTTGCCCTGCTGATCCCAGACGCGGCTGCCTTTCCCCTTCACCGGGATAAATTCAGCCGGTGCATAAATCGGCAGAATCACTTCATCGAATGTCGCGCGGGTAATTGCTGGTTGTTCAGTTGCCATGTCATGCCCATCCATTTTATGTCACATTGATTGTGAAAATATAATCACAAAATATGCATAAAAAATCACAGCAAGGCAACAGATATTCAGCGATGGAGGAAATTTGCCAGCAGCGCGTGCCCCTGCTCGCTGAGGATGCTTTCCGGATGGAACTGCACGCCTTCGAGATCCCATTCGCGATGTCGAATCCCCATGATCTCCTGCGTATCGCTCCAGGCGGTCACCTCAAAGCCGTCGGGCAGCGTCGACGGGTCAATGACCAGGGAATGGTAGCGCGTCACGGTTAACGGATTATTGAGCCCCGTGAACACTCCGGTGCCCGTGTGGGTGACCGGCGAGGTTTTGCCGTGCATGACTTTGGCGGCGCGCACGATGGTGGCACCAAAGGCCTGGGCAATCGCCTGATGGCCCAGACAAACGCCGAGGATCGGCAGCTTGCCGGCATAGTGCTGGATAACCTCCAGCGAAATACCTGATTCCGACGGCGTGCAGGGGCCGGGTGAAATCACGATTTTCTGCGGAGCCAGCGTCTCGATATCGGCCAGGCCAATCTCGTCGTTACGACGGACAACCACCTCTGCACCCAGTTCGCAAAAATACTGGTAAAGGTTCCAGGTGAAGGAATCATAGTTATCAATCAGCAGAATCATGGCGGCTCCCGAAAAAAATGCCGCCCTATTCTACTCAGATTCCCGCGCTTCGCTCACTACTTTGGCAAAGATCGCGTTTAGCGCGGTTAAATCCCCCGTTGCGCCGCTGCGGTTAGCGGACACCCACTCCTCGGGATCGATATCGCGCCAGTCCAGTGAATAGCCCGCATGAAGCGCCAGCTGCTCAAAGAAAACGCGCTGAGCAATACCGTTACCACGCGCAAAAGGATGCAGCATGTTGATTTCACAGTAATAATGGCTAATTTTTTCAATGAACGCCGCTTTCTCAAGGCCAGCCAGATACTTTTCACTTTCCAGCGCCGCCATCAGTTCATTACCCATCTTTTCGATGTATTCGAAATGGCAGAAGGGAATATCACCTTTGAAAATATCGTCGGTACGGAACTCACCTGCCCGCTTCATCTCTCTGCGGTAGAGATGGCGGTGAATAAGGCACAGATGGGGTAACCCGGGCGCGGAAGGCCCAAGCGCCAGGCTCTCAATGTCGGGATCCGATGGACCATTACCTTTCTCAAGGAGACAACTGGCCTGAAAGTTGACGCTACGCTGCTGCTCCCAGAGACGGGATTTTTGCTTGTCGGTGAGTTTTTTCACTTAACGCCTCCCTGAATAGTCCGTTTGCCACAAGTATAAGCAGCAAAACGCGCTTTCGCAGGGAGGGGTCACAACACGGGCGAGCATCGCCCGCGTCGAAGAACGTTACGGCAGAACTTTTGCGGAGAGGATCACGACAGGTTTGGACGGCACATTCTGATACGGACCGACGTCATGGGTAGGCACCTGAGAAATCTTATCGGCCACGTCCATCCCTTTCACGATTTTACCGAACACCGCATAGCCGAAGTCGCGCTGGCCGTGGTCGAGGAAGGCGTTATCCGCCACGTTGAGGAAGAACTGGCTGGTCGCGCTATCTTTGTCTGCGGTACGCGCCATAGAGATCGTGCCGCGCTTGTTCAGCAGGCCGTTGTCCGCTTCGTTTTTGATTGGCGGGTTCGGCTGTTTCTGCTGCATCTGCTCGTTGAAGCCGCCACCCTGAATCATGAAGCCCGGGATCACGCGGTGGAAGGTGGTGTTGTTATAGAAACCACTGTTCACATAGTCGAGGAAGTTTTTCACAGAAACCGGAGCTTTCTGGCTATTCAGTTCCAGCTCAATATTCCCGGCGGAGGTGGTCAGCAGAACGTGAGGGTCCCCTTTTGCTGCCAGCGCAGCAGGGGAAACGGCAGAAAGAGCAAACACAGCTGCGACAGCCGCCAGTGTTGATTTGAGCATGAGAATTCCTTAACAAAGCGCAGTATAAAAAGCGAATGGCTTGATTCTAAAGAGCAGTATGAACGTAGACCAGCCTTTTACCTAATTTTACGAAATTGAAACAATTATTACTGCGCAAACGATTGGTTAGACCGTCACTTAATGTGATTTAGATCACATTAAAACCTGCAATGACATAATCATTACCCTTAAAAGATAGGAATGGATCACTTTAGCGACTAAAATCTGCCCGCTCTCAGCGCCCCTTCGGCGCTTTTCTTTTTTTGAACAGGCCAGACATGACTAACAGCAATCGCATCAAGCTCACATGGATCAGCTTCTTCTCCTACGCCCTGACCGGCGCGTTGGTGATCGTCACCGGGATGGTGATGGGGAATATCGCAGACTACTTCCATCTGCCCGTTTCCAGCATGAGTAACACCTTTACCTTCCTCAACGCAGGGATCCTGATCTCTATCTTCCTGAATGCCTGGCTGATGGAAATCGTGCCGCTGAAAACCCAGCTTCGCTTCGGCTTCGTGCTGATGGTCGCCGCCGTGGCGGGTCTGATGCTCAGCCACAGCATCGCCCTGTTCTCAGCCGCCATGTTCGTGCTCGGCCTGGTCAGCGGGATCACCATGTCGATCGGGACGTTCCTGATTACCCATATGTATGAAGGCCGCCAGCGCGGCGCGCGCCTGCTGTTTACCGACTCCTTCTTCAGCATGGCCGGAATGATCTTCCCGATGGTCGCTGCCGTTCTGCTGGCGCGCAGCATTGAGTGGTACTGGGTCTACGCCTGCATCGGTCTGGTCTACGTTGCTATTTTTATTCTGACCTTCGGCTGCGACTTCCCGGTTCTGGGTAAAAAAGCGCAAACCACGGCAGAGCCTGTGGCGAAAGAGAAATGGGGTATCGGCGTGCTGTTCCTCTCCATCGCCGCCCTGTGCTACATCCTGGGCCAGCTGGGCTTTATCTCCTGGGTACCGGAATATGCCAAAGGTCTGGGCATGAGCCTGAACGATGCGGGTAAACTGGTGAGCGATTTCTGGATGTCCTACATGTTCGGCATGTGGGCGTTTAGCTTCATCCTGCGCTTCTTCGACCTGCAGCGCATTCTGACCGTGCTGGCGGGCCTGGCGACCGTTCTGATGTATCTGTTCATCAACGGTTCGCCGGAGCATATGCCGTGGTTCATTCTGACCCTGGGCTTCTTCTCCAGCGCGATTTACACCTCGATCATCACCCTGGGCTCTCTGCAGACCAAAGTGGCCTCGCCGAAGCTGGTTAACTTCGTTCTGACCTGCGGCACCATCGGTACCATGCTGACCTTCGTGGTGACGGGCCCGATCGTTGCCCACAGCGGCCCGCTGGCCGCACTGCACACCGCGAACGGTCTGTACGCCGTGGTGTTCATCATGTGCTTCATCCTGGGCTTTGTGACCCGCCACCGCCAGCACAACGCGGCAGCGGCATCGCACTAAACCCTGCGCCCCTTTGCATTACGCAGAGGGGCTGTTTCTGGCGAAACTGACCTCTTCTCCTCCGGTATCCATCTGGATCCAGGTCTGCGCCAGCTGCGTAGTGGCAATAATCCGCCCCTGACGAATCGACCAGCGCACCGGCACCTGACAGCGCACCGCTTCAAACCCGCTCTCCGCAGGCAGAATAATCAGGTTTGCCGGATTTCCCGTTTCAATACCGTAATCGCTCAGGCCAAAGGTGCGGGCGCTGTTATGGGTAATCAGGTTCAGGCCGCTGTCGATTTGCGGATAGCCCATCATCTGGCAGACATGTAGCCCCATATGCAGCACCTGCAGCATATTGCCGGTGCCGAGCGGGTACCACGGGTCGAAGACGTCGTCATGACCAAAGCAGACGTTAATACCTGCTTCCTGCAGCTCTTTCACCCGGGTGATGCCGCGACGCTTCGGATAGTCATCAAAGCGCCCCTGCAGGTGGATGTTGACCAGCGGGTTCGCGACGAAGTTAATCCCCGACATCTTCAGCAGACGGAAAAGCCGCGAGGTGTAAGCGCCGTTGTAGGAGTGCATGGCGGTGGTGTGGCTGGCCGTCACGCGCGGGCCGATGCCGGCCTCATACGCCAGCGCGGCCACCGTCTCGACAAACCGCGACTGTTCGTCGTCAATTTCATCGCAGTGGATATCCAGCGGGCGGTCATACTTCTTCGCCAGCTCAAAAGCGATATGCAGCGACTGCACGCCATATTCCCGGGTAAATTCGAAGTGCGGGATCGCCCCCACCACGTCGGCCCCCAGTTTTAACGCCTCTTCAAGCAGCGCCGCGCCGTTCGGGTAAGAGAGAATACCTTCCTGCGGAAACGCGACGATTTGCAGCGTTACCCACGGCGCCACCTCCTGCTTCACCTCCAGCATCGCCTTCAGGGCGGTGAGCGTCGGGTCAGAGACATCCACATGGGTGCGGACAAACTGAATGCCGTTAGCGATTTGCCACTTCAGCGTTTTCCAGGCGCGTGCTTTCACATCCTCATGGCTGAGCAGCGCCTTGCGCTCCGCCCAGCGTTCAATGCCTTCGAACAGCGTGCCGGACTGGTTCCAGTTCGGCTCCCCCGCCGTCTGGGTGGTATCAAGATGAATATGCGGCTCGATGAACGGCGGGAGAGCAAGCCCACCGCGCGCGTTCAGTACCTCATAACTTTCGGCGTGGGTGTCGTCCATCGGGGTGATGTCACCAAAACGCCCGTTCTCGATGGCAAGTTGCCACAGCCCTTCCCGACCCGGTAAACGCACATTCTGAACAAGCCATAACGGTGATGTAGACATACCTTTCCCCTCATAAACGCAGCTGATATTCAGGCGTATCGATTTTTGCAAAACCGCCCCTGATTTGTACACAAATTCAACGAACACGAAAAGCCTGCGATTTCCGCCACTTATAAAAATCCTGACAAATCAGTCATATACCACCTAAGGAGTAGGCGAAGGCGTATTTGATTTGCATCAATAAGCGCCCCTGCTGAATCGTTAAGGTAGGCAATAATAGAAAAGAAATCGAGGCAATAATGAGCAAAGTCAGACTCGCTATCATCGGTAACGGCATGGTCGGCCACCGCTTTATTGAGGATCTTCTCGATAAAGCCGATGCTGAGCAGTTCGATATTACCGTGTTCTGTGAAGAACCCCGCAAGGCATACGACCGTGTGCACCTGTCTTCCTACTTCTCCCATCATACCGCCGAAGAGCTCTCTCTGGTGCGTGAAGGTTTCTACGAGAAGCATGGCGTAAAAGTGCTGGTGGGCGAACGCGCTATCACCATCAACCGTCAGGAAAAAGTGATCCACTCCAGCGCCGGCCGTACGGTTTTTTACGATAAGCTGATCATGGCGACTGGCTCGTATCCGTGGATCCCGCCGATTAAAGGCTCGGAAACGCAGGATTGCTTCGTTTACCGTACCATTGAAGACCTCAACGCCATTGAATCCTGTGCGCGTCGAAGCAAACGCGGCGCGGTTGTTGGCGGTGGCCTGCTGGGCCTGGAAGCCGCGGGCGCGCTGAAAAACCTCGGCGTTGAAACCCACGTTATCGAATTTGCGCCAATGCTGATGGCCGAACAGCTCGACCACATGGGTGGCGATCAGCTGCGCCGTAAGATCGAAAGCATGGGCGTGAAGGTTCACACCAGCAAAAACACCAAAGAGATCGTTCAGGAAGGGACTGAAGCACGCAAAACCATGCGCTTTGCCGACGGCAGCAAGCTGGAAGTGGACTTCATCGTCTTCTCCACCGGCATCCGCCCGCGCGACAAGCTGGCAACGCAGTGCGGCCTGGCCGTCGCGCAGCGCGGTGGGATCATGATTAACGACACCTGCCAGACCTCCGACCCGGATATTTACGCCATCGGCGAATGCGCCAGCTGGAACAACCGCGTATTCGGCCTGGTCGCGCCCGGGTACAAAATGGCGCAGGTCGCCGTGGATCATATCCTGGGCAGCGAAAACGCCTTCACCGGCGCAGACATGAGCGCCAAGCTGAAGCTGCTGGGCGTGGACGTAGGCGGTATTGGCGATGCGCATGGCCGCACGCCCGGCGCGCGCAGCTATGTCTATCTCGACGAAAGCAAAGAAGTCTACAAACGTCTCATCGTCAGCCAGGACAACAAAACCCTGCTCGGCGCGGTACTGGTGGGCGACACCAGCGACTTCGGCAACCTGCTCCAGCTGGTGCTGAACGCCATCGAGCTGCCGGAAAACCCGGACGCGCTGATCCTCCCGGCGCACGCCTCCAGCGGCAAGCCGTCCATCGGCGTGGATAAACTGCCGGACAGCGCGCAGATTTGCTCCTGCTTCGACGTCACCAAAGGCATGCTGATCTCCGCGATCAACAAAGGGTGCCACACCGTTGCGGCGCTGAAAGCGGAAACCAAAGCCGGTACCGGCTGCGGCGGTTGTATTCCGCTGGTCACCCAGGTGCTGAACGCCGAGCTGGCGAAACAGGGCATCGAAGTGAACAACAACCTGTGCGAGCACTTCGCTTACTCTCGCCAGGAGCTGTACCATCTGATCCGCGTGGAAGGCATCAAGTCCTTCGACGAACTGCTGGCGAAGCACGGCCAGGGCTACGGCTGTGAAGTGTGTAAACCGACCGTCGGCTCCCTGCTGGCGTCCTGCTGGAATGAGTACGTGCTCAAACCAGAACATACGCCGCTGCAGGACACCAACGACAACTTCCTGGCGAACATTCAGAAAGACGGTACTTACTCCGTCATTCCGCGTTCCGCCGGTGGTGAAATTACGCCGGAAGGGCTGGTCGCGGTGGGCCGTATCGCACGTGAATTTAACCTCTACACCAAAATTACCGGCTCCCAGCGTATCGGCCTGTTTGGCGCGCAGAAGGACGACCTGCCGGAAATCTGGCGTCAGCTGATTGAAGCGGGCTTCGAAACCGGCCACGCGTACGCCAAAGCGCTGCGCATGGCAAAAACCTGCGTGGGCAGCACCTGGTGCCGCTACGGCGTCGGCGACAGCGTGGGCTTCGGCGTTGAGCTGGAAAACCGCTACAAAGGCATCCGTACCCCGCACAAAATGAAGTTCGGCGTCTCCGGCTGTACCCGCGAATGTGCGGAAGCGCAGGGTAAAGACGTGGGTATTATTGCCACCGAGAAAGGCTGGAACCTGTATGTGTGCGGCAACGGCGGGATGAAACCGCGCCATGCGGACCTGCTGGCGGCGGATCTCGATCGCGACACGCTGATTCAGTATCTCGACCGCTTCATGATGTTCTACATCCGTACCGCCGATAAGCTGACCCGTACCGCCTCCTGGCTCGATAACCTCGAGGGCGGCATCGACTACCTGAAATCGGTCATTATCGACGACAAGCTGGGCCTGAACGAACATCTGGAAGCGGAAATGGCGCGCCTGCGCGAGGCGGTGATCTGCGAGTGGACGGAAACCGTCAACACCCCGGCGGCGCAGACGCGCTTCAAACACTTTATCAACAGCACCCAGCGCGACCCGAACGTACAGGTTGTGCCGGAGCGCGAACAGCATCGTCCGGCGACGCCGTATGAACGTATTCCGGTCACGCTGGTGGAGGAAAACGCATGAGCCAGTGGGTAAACATCTGCAATATTAACGACATTCTCCCCGCCACCGGCGTCTGTGCGCTGCTGGGCAACGAGCAGGTGGCGATTTTCCGCCCTCGCCACGATGAACAGATCTTTGCCATCAGCAATATCGACCCGTTCTTTGAGGCCAGCGTGCTCTCCCGCGGACTGATTGCCGAGCATCAGGGTGAACTGTGGGTCGCCAGCCCGTTGAAAAAGCAGCGTTTCCGCTTAACCGACGGACTCTGCATGGAAGATGAAAGCTTCTCGATCAAACACTACGACGTCCGCGTGAAGGACGGCGAGGTGCAGCTGAAAGCGTAACCCCTCGCCTTTTCAATAGGAAAGGCTTATGACCCCTTATGGGTAACGGCAGGAAAAACCGTATGTTCTGTACGATTCCTGCTGTTATCCTGACGTCAATTCTTCCCCCGCCATGAATGCTGTGAGGTAACGTCGTGGATCACCTGCCGATTTTTTGTCAATTACGCAACCGCGACTGCCTGCTCGTGGGCGGCGGCGACGTGGCCGAGCGCAAAGCGCGCCTGCTGCTAGAGGCTGGCGCCCGCCTGACCGTGAATGCCCTGTCCTTCGCCCCCCAGTTTGAGGTTTGGGCCCAGGAAGGGATGCTCACGCTGGAACAGGGTGCGTTTAATGAATCCCTGCTGGACACCTGCTGGCTGACCATTGCCGCGACGGATGACGATGAAGTGAACCAGCGCGTGAGCGACGCCTGCGAAGCGCGCCGTATCTTCTGCAACGTGGTGGATGCGCCGAAAGAGGCCAGCTTTATCATGCCGTCGATTATCGACCGCTCGCCGCTGATGATTGCGGTATCGTCCGGGGGACGTTCGCCGGTTCTCGCGCGTCTGCTGCGGGAAAAACTGGAAGCCCTGTTGCCTCAACACCTTGGCCAGATTGCGCATTATGCCGGTCAGCTGCGTTCACGCGTGAAGCAAACCTTCGCGACCGTGGGCGAGCGCCGTCGCTTCTGGGAAAAATTCTTTGTGAACGACAGGCTGGCGCAGTCGCTGGCGAATCAGGACACCAAAGCCGTTGAAGAGACGACCGAACAGCTGCTGAGCGAACCGCTGGACCATCGCGGCGAAGTGGTGCTGGTAGGCGCAGGCCCCGGAGATGCGGGTTTGCTGACGCTGAAAGGGCTACAGCAGATCCAGCAGGCGGATATCGTGGTGTACGACCGTCTGGTCTCCGATGACATCATGAACCTGGTGCGCCGCGACGCCGACCGCGTTTTCGTGGGCAAGCGCGCGGGCTACCACTGCGTGCCGCAGGAGGAGATTAACCAGATCCTGCTGCGCGAAGCGCAAAAGGGAAAACGCGTGGTCCGCCTGAAGGGGGGCGATCCGTTTATCTTTGGACGCGGCGGCGAGGAGCTGGAAACCCTGTGCGACGCGGGTATTCCGTTCTCCGTGGTGCCCGGCATTACGGCGGCGTCCGGCTGTTCAGCGTACTCTGGCATTCCGCTGACCCACCGCGACTACGCTCAGAGCGTGCGTCTGGTGACGGGCCACCTGAAGACCGGCAGCGAGCTGGACTGGCATAACCTGGCCGCCGAAAAGCAGACGCTGGTGTTCTACATGGGGCTCAATCAGGCCGCCACGATTCAGGCGAAGCTGCTGGAGCACGGTATGAATGCGGATATGCCCGTCGCGCTGGTCGAAAACGGCACCGCCATTACGCAGCGCGTGGTGAATGGCGTGCTGACGCAGTTAGGCGAGCTGGCGCAGCAGGTCGAAAGCCCGGCGCTGATCGTGGTAGGCCGCGTGGTTGAACTGCGCGACAGGCTGAACTGGTTCTCGAATCACTAACGCATATTATCCCTTCCTGGAGTAGTCCTTAAGCGGACTACTCCCCTCTTACCGCTACCGATAACATACCGCCCGCATAGTGGAACTTTTCCATTTATTCCCTCGTATTACATCCATTTTTTAGACAAGGAATGCATATGTTCAAACTGGCAAAAGCCGCCGTTCTGGTTGGCCTGTTATCGACGCTGACGGCCTGCACCGGTCACGTTCAAAACACCAAAAATAACTGCAGCTACGATTACCTGCTGCACCCGGCGATCTCCATTTCGAAGATCATCGGTGGTTGCGGCCCGGCGGCACAGCAGTAAGCGTTTTACAGGCGTAAAAAAACCGGGATATCCCGGTTTTTTAGTTTTGGAGAGTGTGTTTTTTGTCGGGTGGCGCTGACGCTTACCCGACCTACACGGTCCCGTAGGCCGGGTAAGGCGAAGCCGCCACCCGGCACAGCGGCTTAAGGTTTCGCCACAAACCCAATCGCTTCATACACCGCTTTCAGGGTTTCGGACGCGCGCGCGCTGGCTTTTTCCGCCCCCTCTTTCATCACTTTCTGCAGGAACGCTTCGTCGTTACGGTAGCGGTGATAACGCTCCTGCAGCTCGGTCAGCATGCCGGAAACGGCATCTGCCACTTCGCCTTTCAGGTGGCCGTACATCTTGCCTTCGAAGTGTTTTTCCAGCTCAGGGATGCTCTGGCCGGTGACGCCCGAGAGGATATCCAGCAGGTTGGAGACGCCCGCTTTGTTCTGCACGTCGTAGCGCACGACTGGCGGCTCGTCGGAATCGGTCACCGCGCGCTTGAGCTTTTTGACAACCGATTTCGGATCTTCCAGCAGGCCGATAACGTTGTTGCGGTTATCGTCAGACTTGGACATCTTCTTGGTCGGCTCCAGCAGCGACATCACGCGTGCGCCGGACTTCGGAATAAATGGCTCTGGTACTTTAAACACATCGCCGTAGATCGCGTTAAAGCGCTGGGCGATATCGCGGCTCAGCTCCAGGTGCTGCTTCTGGTCTTCGCCGACAGGTACCTGGTTTGTCTGGTACAGCAGGATGTCTGCCGCCATCAGTACCGGATAGTCAAACAGTCCGGCGTTGATGTTTTCAGAGTAGCGCGCGGATTTATCCTTGAACTGCGTCATGCGGCTCAGCTCGCCGAAATAGGTGTAGCAGTTCAGCGCCCAGCCCAGCTGCGCGTGCTCCGGCACGTGAGACTGAACGAAGATGGTGCTCTTCTCTGGATCGATGCCGCAGGCCAGATACAGCGCCAGGGTGTCCAGCGTGGCTTTGCGCAGCTTCTCAGGATCCTGACGGGCGGTAATCGCATGGAGATCGACGATGCAGTAAATGCAATGGTAGTCATCCTGCATGCTGACCCACTGACGTAACGCACCCATGTAGTTACCAATGGTCAATTCACCTGAAGGCTGTGCGCCACTAAAAACGATGGGCTTAGTCATTGTTCAATTCCTGATGTTCACTGTGCGAAAGCCCGAGTGCGGGCAACAAATCTTTGAAGTGGTCGAAAACGACGTCCGGCTCACTCAGCGTGATGGCTTCACCGTAGTTGTAGCCATAGGTTAACCCCACGGAAGGACACCCGGCCGCGCGGGCAGCCAGAATATCATTGCGGGAATCGCCGACAAAGAGCAGCTCCGCAGGCGTTAAGGATAATTTTCCTGCCACCAGCAGCAGCGGTTCCGGATGGGGCTTTTTGTTCTGCACGTCGTCGCCGCCCACAATCACGGAGAAATACTTCGCGATACTGAGCGCTTCCAGCAGCGGTGCGACAAACGGCGTGGGTTTGTTGGTCACCAGACCCAGCGGGATGCCCTTCGCGTGCAGCGCGCTCAGCGTTTCCTGAACGTCCGGGAACAGGAAGCTGCCCTCCTCGACGGTCTCTTCATAGAAACGATCGAACAGTTTGCGCAGAATACGCAGCTGCTCTTCCTGCGGGATGTCCGCGTGATCGACGCTCGGTTTACCCTGGGCGGAACGCTGCGACGCACGCTCCTGACGCGCCCACGTCAACGCGCGCGCCATCAGAACATCGGCGCCGTTGCCAATCCACGTGACGACGCGCTCTTCACCCGCAACGGGGAGTTCAAGTGCATACAGCGCCTGGTCGACGGCGCTCGTTAAGCCCGGCGCGCTGTCAACCAGCGTGCCGTCGAGGTCGAATGCCACACCCCGAATAGCCTGTAATTTATCCATGACTTACCTTCGCCAGCTCGCGGCGCATTTCATCAATGACTTTTTTGTAATCCGGTTGGTCGAAAATGGCAGAACCGGCAACGAACATATCCGCGCCTGCCGCCGCAATTTCACCAATGTTATTCACTTTCACGCCGCCGTCTACTTCCAGACGAATGTCGTAGCCTGACTCGTCGATACGACGGCGGACTTCACGCAGCTTATCCAGCGTGTGAGGAATGAATGACTGGCCGCCAAAACCGGGGTTAACGGACATCAGCAGGATCACGTCCAGCTTGTCCATGACATAGTCGAGATAGCTCAGCGGCGTGGCCGGGTTAAACACCAGACCCGCTTTACAGCCGTTCTCTTTGATCAGCTGCAGCGTGCGATCCACATGTTCAGAGGCTTCCGGATGGAAGGTGATGATGCTGGCACCCGCCGCGGCGAAGTCAGGCACGATGCGATCAACCGGTTTCACCATCAGGTGAACGTCGATCGGGGCGGTAATGCCATAGTTACGCAGCGCCTTGAGCACCATCGGACCGATGGTCAGGTTAGGAACGTAGTGGTTATCCATCACGTCGAAATGGACGACATCCGCGCCAGCCGCCAGTGCGTTGGCGGTATCTTCACCCAGGCGGGCAAAATCGGCCGACAGAATTGAGGGAGCAATCAAAAACTGTTTCATCCGCTTCTCCTTGAAATGTGTTTACCGGCGGGCAAAACGGCTCAGGGGCGATAAAGAGCCAGGAGTTCGTCCACCTTTTTACGTGTGCCGCCGTTGCTGCTAATGCTACGCCGCACCTTAACCTGAAAATGCTTCGCGGCTTTGTACCATTCGCGCGTATCAGGCGTGTCGTGATTCGAAATTAACACCGGAATTCTTTTGCTGACCAGCTTTTCCGCCATCTCCGCCAGACGCGCCTGCTCGGCAGGGCTGAAGCTGTTGGTGTGGTAGGCGGTGAAGTTCGCCGTCGCAGACAGCGGCGCGTATGGGGGGTCACAGTAAACCACCGAATTGACGCCTGCCAGTTCCATACACTCTTCATAGGAGAGGCAATGAAACTCCGCGTTCTGCGCTTTTTCAGCAAAGTGATAAAGCTCGTCCTGTGGGAAATACGGGCGCTTGTAGCGACCAAACGGCACGTTAAATTCCCCGCGCAGGTTATACCGGCACAGGCCGTTGTAACCATGACGATTAAGATAGAGGAACAGCAGAGCTCTGCGGAACGGATCCTGACTCTGGTTAAACTCCGCGCGGAACTGGTAGTAAACGTCCGGATTATTGTTCTCGGGCGTAAACAGCTTGCGCGCCTCTGCGACATACTCATCGGTACGGAGCTTAACGATGTTATAGAGGCTGATAAGGTCGCTGTTGATATCCGCCAGGATATAACGAGAAAAATCGGTGTTGAGGAACACCGATCCCGCACCCACGAAAGGTTCGATAAGACACTCGCCTTCAGGCAGGTGCTTTTTAATATCATCGAGCAGGGGGTATTTCCCCCCTGCCCATTTCAGAAAAGCGCGATTTTTTTTCATGCTGACTAACTGATTACACCTTCTCCGGCTGTGGAGAAAGCTCCGACAGCATCCTGCGCTTTAAACATTACTTCAGATCGGCCTGAACCTGATGAATCGGCTTCGCCCATGGGTTCTTCGCCTGAACGTCAGCTGGCAGCGCCGCTACGGCACGTTTTGCTTCATCTTTTGACGAATAAACACCGCTCACCAGCACATACCACGGCTGACCGTTACGGGTCGTCTGATAAACAACATAGTTTTTCAGATTTGATTTCTTCGCCCAGCTGTTGAGGTTGTCGTAGTTAGACGAACTGCTCAGCTGCAGCGTGTAGTTGCTGGAAGGCGCAGACTTCAGCGAACCGACGTTACCTGCCGTTTTACCTGCCGCGCTGCTGGAGGCGGTTGCCGTCGCGGCTGGTGCCGCTGTGGCAGCCGGTGCCGTGGTGGTCGCCGTGGCTTTCGGCGCAGTCTGCGTGACGGGCGCTTTAGCAGGCTCGCTCACCGCAGCCGTTTCCGTGCGTTTCGGCTGGGCCGGTACGGCTTTCACTTCAGGCGCTTTTACCACTGCCTGAGGTTTGGTTTCACGCTTAGGCTCAATCACTGCCTGCTTACGTTCAGGACGTGTTGTAGTCTGCGTCTGGTGCGGTTTGGTTTCCGTCGCGGCCGTTTGAGGCTGAGCGTTACCGCCGCGAATCGGGGCAACGGTTGCAGGTTCAGTTGGCAGCGTAGAGTTAACCACGACGTTATCAACCTGCTGCTGGTTCTGCGGCTGCGTCAGCGCATTGTTCAGGTCTCCCTGAACTTCCACACGCTGCTGACCTTCTGGCGCAACAGGTGCCTGACCCTGAGCTGGGGTTGAAGAAACGGGCGGCAGAGAAACATCCTGCGGCGCTGTGGTGTTACCGGCGGTCTGCTCTGCGGAAGTAGCACCCGGCGCTGGCTGTGCGCCATTCGCCTGATTGGACGCATCGTTACCGGAAAGGTTGATGCTCTTCTCAGCGGAAGCCGTTTGCTCGGTTGAGTTCGTTGACGGTGCTTTAAGCGCGGAGCCAATGCCGACAATCAGCAGCACAAGCACCAGAACGCCAAGGCCCATCATAATGTACTGGCGGGACGCCGGTTTTGGCGCAGCGGCTTTTTTACGTTTACGCGGGCGACGCTCTACAGGCTGTTCGTCCATTGAATCTTCTTCGGACTCATAATCCTCTTCTGCTCGCTCTTCGTGCGCGTTGCGGCTGCGCGAAGGGCGACGATCGTCTGCATCCAGATCAACATCGTCAAAGTTGATCTGCGGCTCGTTATCACGTTCTGAAGATTGACGAGAACGACCAGTACGACGATCGCTGGGATCGGGTTTCAGCTCGTCTTCTGGTTTGAATTCATCCATTTAACACCCCACTCAAAGGCTTATGCCAACGACTTTGCATTTCACCTGAAGCTAAACGACCACCTGCGACAGTGGCCTGACCTTTCTAGTTGTTACGCCTGCTGACAGTCAGCGATAGCGCCAAGAACGACATCGTGCGGCACTCCGCCGCGCACTTCACTCTTCCCTATTGCAAGCGGGAGTACAAGACGCATCTCACCTGCCAATACTTTTTTATCGCGCATCATGTGGGGTAAATACGCTTGCGCCGACATCTCCTGCGGCCCGTTCACCGGCAAACCTGCACGCTCAAGCAGCGCAATGATACGTGCCGTCTCTTCCGGTTTGAACTGCCCAAGGCGTTCAGAGGTGCGGGCAGCCATCACCATGCCGGCCGCGACGGCTTCACCGTGCAGCCAGTTGCCGTAACCCATTTCGGCTTCAATCGCGTGACCAAACGTATGCCCAAGATTCAGTAAAGCACGTAAGCCCGTTTCACGCTCGTCTGCGGCAACAACTTCTGCTTTCAGCTCACAGCAACGACGAATGCAGTATGCCAGTTTTGCCTCATCGAGGCCCAGCAGCGCATCCATATTCTCTTCAAGCCAGTTAAAGAACTCGCCATCCAGAATAATGCCGTATTTGATCACTTCCGCCAGACCCGAAGCCAGTTCGCGCTTCGGCAGGGTTTTCAGACAGTCGAGATCCACCACCACCGATGCGGGCTGATAGAACGCGCCAATCATGTTTTTGCCGAGCGGATGGTTCACTGCCGTTTTGCCACCGACAGAGGAGTCGACCTGAGACAGCAGCGTGGTTGGGATTTGAATAAAGCGGACACCACGCTGATAGCTTGCGGCCGCAAAGCCGGTCAGATCGCCCACAACACCGCCGCCCAGGGCAAGCAGTGTTGTATCGCGACCATGCGGTTTTTGCAGCAATGCGGTAAAGACGGTATCCAGTACCGTCAGGCTTTTATACTGCTCGCCATCGGGGAGAATCACACTGTCGACTTTTACGCCCGCCTGCTCAAGCAGGTGGCGTACGCGGTCGAGATAAAGCGGAGCCAGCGTCTCGTTGGTGACCAGCATCGCCTGATCACCCGCTTTCAGTGGTAAAAAGGAAGCTGGGTCGTTAAACAAACCAGCCGCGATGGTGATAGGGTAACTACGTTCCCCGAGAGTAACTGTAATCCTCTCCATGACGCGACATCCACCTTTAATGCTTTTACCCGCAGGCGAGTGTATATAAAGCCAGAATCAGTTGCTTTCCAGCATATGAATAATCTGGTTTGCAACCACTTTAGCGCTCTGGTCGTCGGTACGAATGGTCACATCGGCAATCTCTTCATACAGCGGATTGCGTTCATCGGCCAACGCTTCCAGAACTTCGCGTGGTGGCGTTTCAACCTGCAGCAGCGGGCGCTTTTTATCGCGCTGCGTACGTGCCAGCTGTTTCTCAATGGTCGTCTCAAGATAGACCACTACGCCACGGGCGGAGAGACGGTTGCGGGTTTCGCGAGATTTCACAGAGCCGCCGCCTGTTGCCAGAACGATGCCCTGTTTTTCCGTGAGTTCGTTGATCACTTTTTCTTCTCGGTCACGGAAACCTTCTTCGCCTTCTACGTCGAAAACCCAGCCCACATCAGCTCCGGTTCGTTTCTCAATCTCTTGATCAGAATCGTAAAATTCCATATTGAGTTGTTGAGCTAACTGACGCCCAATAGTGCTTTTGCCGGCACCCATAGGCCCAACCAGAAAGATATTGCGTTTCTCTGCCATTTTATCGGTACTACTAAGACTATTCGTTAATGGTAATCCCCGCTTCGCAGACACCCGGCGTAGCAGGACATGAACTGAAACCTCATATGCAATAGAGCGAGAGTCAGACTAAAAATTATCTCAATACTCCGGCTTGTTTGGCAACTGATTAAATCACCGCGCCGGGCGCATAAGGTAATAAGACGTAAGTCCAACTCAAATCGGTACTCCTTGTATGCTAATTCATGCCCCACGTCAAACATCTGCAACAAACTGAATGCAAAATCATTGCGGGGATCGTTACCCGTCAGCGAATACCGACCAGACGTGGTGTAATAAACACCACTAATTCACGCCGTTCGTTGTCTTTCCCGTCATGACGAAAAAGCGATCCAATCCAGGGGATGCTTCCCAGACCGGGTACGCTGTCACTGCCGGTTTTGTTCTTCTGGGAAAAAATTCCGCCCAACGCCAGCGTTTCTCCACTTTTTACCTCCACCTGGGTTTCTATCTCCTGCTTGTCGATAGCCAGCGTTTCGCCATCGGCCTGCTGCAGAACCTGTCCCGGCATATTTTCGCTGATGTGTAGTTTCAGGCGCACGCGTCCCCCCGGCAATACCACCGGTGTGACCTCCATTCCGAGTACCGCCTCTTTAAACTCAACGGAGGTGGCGCCGCTTTCCCCGCTTGAGACCTGATACGGAATTTCGCTGCCCTGCTTAATGCTGGCAGGTTGCATATGCGAGGCCAACAGCCGCGGGCTGGCAATAATATCGACCTGCTGTTTTTGCTCCAGCGCTGAAAGTTCCAGATCAAGCAACCTGCCGTTAATCCGACCGATATTAAACCCCACGTGGCTGGTGGCGCTGGCAACAGAAAGATCGCTGCCCAGCGTCGTCAGTTGTCCCACCTTGCCCGCGTCGGTAGCGTCGGCGAGATTCCACTTCACCCCCAGCTCACGCAGGCTTTTTTCGTTAATGGTCACAATATGCGCCGCCAGTTCGACCTGCTCGACGGGAATATCCATCTCGGCGGCCCAGCGCTGCAGCGTATCCACCGCAGCCTGGTTATCCCGAATCAGCAGACGGTTAGTACGTTTGTCGACGGATAAACTCCCCTTTGGGCTCAGGAGTTTTTCCGCGGCTTTTTGCAGCTCCCCGGCATCCGCATAAGAAAAGGGAATGCCCTGAGTGACCAGCGGGGCATCAAGCTGTCGACGCGCCTGTTCCTGCTCTGAACGCTCCCGCTGCTCACGCTGCCAGGCCGCGGTATGCACATAAAAAATACCGCCCTCCTCGCGCAAGACGAGTCCGGCGCTGGAGACGACCGTTCGTAACGCCTGCCTCCAGGGAACGCGCGTCAGGTTAAGCGAAAGCGTACCGCTGACATCAGGCGATACCACCAGATTACGGTTCTCCTGTGCGACCAGGGCCTGTAACACCTGGACCACAGGCACGTCATCCACCACCAGCGTGACCGGTTTTGGCGCGGCGGCCCACAGCGGTTGGCTGAACGCCAGCAGCCACAGCATTATCCGTAAATTCATTTTTGTCCGTTCCTTCTCGTTGCCACGTCCATTTTCCCGGGTCACAGGTGTCACCCACATCAACCGCCAGCTCCGCTGCATTGACGGCGGTTATCCTCCAGCCAGCCGGGAAGCGCTCATGCATTTTCAGCCGGTACCAGCGCTTTTGCCCATCCTGTAAAATGCCGATAGTCTCCTGCCCTTCCACCATGCCGCGAAAGCGCCACTGCGCCAGCTCGCCAATGGCGCAAGGATCGTCCGGAGGACGAAACGGATCGCGCATACCGGTTAATAGCAGCACTGAGCAAACCAGCAAAAATCGCGCGCTATTTCGCATGTTCCAGCTCCAGCCGCAGGCGTAACGCCGAACCTTGTGGCGAAATCGTGAAAGCCGCGATCTGCACATCCTGCTGTGCCAGCCGGGAAAAAAGCTCAGGAATGGCCTGCCACTCCGCATCCAGCGACAGCTCCCCTCCATTTTGCAGCGGCTTCCAGTGAACCAGCGTCGTGTTATCGCCCTGAAAATTGAGCGGGGAGAACGGCGCCAGCTCCCGAGCCTTCGCAGCGTCCGGACGAAACGACCCCTTTCTGACAACAGGCCATAACGATGCGTTAGTGCTTACATCCTCAATCAGCTGGCGTTGTTGTTCAGCACACTGCTTGTCTATCGGTCTGAGCAACGCGCCCCACGCGACCAGCCCTGCCAGGAGACTCCCCAGGCACCAGCAGAGTACCCGATGCCAGGGACGGCTTTCGCACCAGCGTTCTAACAAGGTATTCACGCGTTACCCCTCGCTTTTGAGATGAAGCGTAAACAGCCAGTGCCCCCGACTATCCTGACGAAGCTCGCCCGGCGTCCCGGGTGTAAAGCCCGCTATTTGGCCAAGCGCATCGCGCAGAGTAGAGAGGGCCGGCAGGGTGATAGCGTAACCGGTCAATATCAGCGCAGGCGGCTGATAGCGCAGCTCTGTCAGCCAGACCTGTGAAGGAATGGCGCGGGAAAGGGAGGCCAGCACCGGTTGCCATGCGCGTCGTTGCCTGGTTTGCACGGGGAGCTGCGCCTGTGCGGCCAGTTTTTGCCGGGCGACAAGCGCGTGCTGCACGGACTGCATTCCCGTCAGATCCGTTTGCAGCGCGCGCAGTTTCACGAACTGGTTCATCCGCAGACAAACAATGACTACGAACATCAACAGTACTGTGCCGATACACATTGCGCCCCAGAAGCGCAGGCATCGCGCGCGCCGCTGCTGTCGCCAGGGCAGAAAATTCAGGATGCTCATCCGGGCACCTCGCTCATGGCCAACGCCAGCGCGACGGTATAATCAGCCCCGCATTCCGGCAGCGGAGCATGGCAGCGTTCCAGGATTTCCCATGGATCACGTCGGCAATCAAACAGCGCGATGTCATCCGGACCAAGCGCCAGCAGCGCCGCCAGCTCGGCCACGTTTTCTGCTTCGGCAGTTAAGCGGCGTCCCCACTGGTGGCGCATCGCCCAGAGCCACTGCCGATCGTCCCGCCAGGCGACGCACTTCGCTGGCGCCACTGCGGGAAGAAGATTCGTCAGCGCGCTGGCATCCGGGGTAATGGTCACCAGCCGCAAACGCAGCGTTTTCGCCAGCGCCAGAAGGGTATCGACCTCGTTGTTTTGTGCGGCCGTCACGTGAAAGGTATTGCTGAAGGTATCCTGCGCGTAATCGAAACAGAGGGTATCGGCAGACATCTCCAGTTCGCGGGCGAGCGCGCTACCCAGCCATGAGAGCTGCTCGCTGTCGCGCAGCGCAACGGTCGGGCGGGGAAGCGACCGCTGCAGAGTGCGTGCTGCCGGGAAAGAGAGGAACACCCGATGGGCGTGCGGCAGCGTTTTTCGCCAGTCGCGCAACGCATCAACCAGCTGTTCTGGCTGGCAAATTTTGCCGTCACGAATGATGCCTTCAGCCAGCGGGATTGCCCACCAGCGCCGCAGACGCCAGCCGGACTTCTCCCGGTCCAGCGCCACGATCAGCACCCTATCCTGTTGAATATGAACGCCCGTTTGCCATGTTTTGAAGGCCATGCTTCACGATCTCCTTATCGCCCGTCGCCCTGACGGCTATATCAATGAATCAGGCTTGCCTTTATACTACCGCGCGATTGTTTAGAAACTGCCCAAGTAAAACCAAATGGGAAATCTCCGGTGAAGTTCGTAAAGTATTTATTCATCCTTGCAGTCTGTTGCATTCTGCTGGGAGCAGGCTCGATTTACGGTTTGTACAAATATATTGAGCCACAGCTACCTGATGTCGCCACGCTTCGCGATGTGCGTCTCCAGATCCCGATGCAGGTCTATAGCGCCGATGGCGAGCTCATGGCGCAGTATGGCGAGAAGCGTCGTATCCCGCTGACCTTAAACCAAATTCCACCCGTGATGGTGAAAGCCTTTATCGCCACGGAGGACAGCCGTTTTTACGAGCACCACGGTGTCGATCCGGTGGGGATTTTCCGTGCCGCGAGCATTGCGTTGTTCTCTGGTCACGCCTCTCAGGGGGCGAGTACCATTACGCAGCAGCTGGCGCGTAACTTCTTCCTCAGCCCTGAAAAGACGCTGACCCGTAAGATCAAAGAGGTGTTCCTGGCGATCCGTATTGAGCAGCTGCTAAGCAAAGACGAGATCCTTGAGCTGTACCTCAATAAAATCTACCTGGGCTACCGTGCCTATGGCGTGGGGGCGGCCGCGCAGGTGTACTTCGGTAAGCCTGTTGAGCAACTCACCTTAAGCGAAATGGCCACCATCGCCGGTCTGCCAAAAGCGCCGTCCACGTTTAACCCGCTCTACTCGCTCGATCGCGCCACCGCACGTCGTAACGTCGTCCTGTCACGTATGCTGAGCGAAGGCTATATCAGCCAGAGCGAGTACGACCAGGCGCGCAACGACGTCATTGACGCTAACTACCACGCCCCGGAGATCGCCTTCTCTGCGCCTTACCTGACCGAAATGGTTCGCCAGGAGATGGTGAACCGTTATGGCGACAAGGCCTATGAAGATGGCTATCGCGTGTACACCACCGTCACCCGTAAAGTGCAGCAGGCGGCGCAGGACGCGGTGCGCAACAACGTGATGGACTACGATATGCGTCACGGCTATCGCGGCCCGTCAAACGTGCTCTGGAAGGTGGGCGAAAGCGCGTGGGACAGCAAGAAAATCATCAGTACGCTGAGAGCACTGCCTACCTACGGGCCGCTCCTTCCTGCCGTGGTGACGCAGGCCGATCCTCAGGAAGCCGTTGCGACGCTGGCGGACGGTACGTCCGTCTCCCTGCGCATGGACGGTATCCGTTGGGCGCGTCCGTACCGCTCGGATACCCTGCAGGGCGCCACGCCGCGTAAAGTGACCGATGCGGTACAGACCGGGCAGCAAATCTGGGTGCGCAAGGTTGGCGAATCCTGGTGGCTGGCGCAGGTGCCGGACGTCAACTCGGCCCTGGTTTCTATCAATCCGCAGAACGGTGCTGTACTGGCCCTGGTCGGCGGGTTCGATTTCAACCAGAGCAAATTTAACCGCGCCACCCAGGCGCTGCGTCAGGTCGGTTCCAATATCAAACCGTTCCTCTACACGGCCGCGATGGATAAGGGCCTGACCCTCGCCAGCATCCTCAACGACGTGCCAATCTCCCGCTGGGATGCGGGGGCGGGTTCCGACTGGCAGCCTAAAAACTCCCCTGCGGAATATGCCGGCCCGATTCGTCTTCGTCAGGGTCTGGGACAGTCGAAAAACGTGGTGATGGTGCGTGCCATGCGCGCCATGGGCGTCGACTATGCCGCAGAGTATCTGCAGCGCTTCGGTTTCCCGGCGCAGAACATCGTTCGCACCGAGTCGCTGGCGTTAGGCTCAGCCTCCTTTACGCCGCTTCAGGTCGCGCGTGGATACTCGGTGATGGCCAACGGCGGCTTCCTGATTGACCCGTACTTCATCAGCAAGATCGAGAACGATCAGGGCGGCGTGCTGTTCGAGGCGAAGCCGAAAATTGCCTGCCCTGACTGCGATATTCCGGTCATTTATGGCAATACGCCGAAATCTGAAGTACTTGAAAACAAGGACATGGAAGACCCTGCCGTGTCGCAGGAGCAGCAGAACGGCGTGGTGCCGCAGCCGCAGCTCGAGCAGGCGAACCAGGCGCTGGTGGCGCAGACCGGCGCGCAGGAATACGCCCCGCATGTGATCAACACGCCGCTGTCTTTCCTGATCAAAAGCGCGCTGAACACCAACATCTTCGGTGAGCCAGGCTGGCAGGGTACCGGCTGGCGCGCAGGACGCGATCTGCAGCGCCATGATATCGGCGGTAAAACGGGGACAACCAACAGCTCGAAAGACGCGTGGTTCTCCGGTTACGGTCCGGGCGTGGTGACCTCAGTCTGGATCGGCTTCGACGATCACCGCCGCGATTTAGGGCGTACCACGGCCTCCGGCGCAATTAAAGATCAGATTTCCGGCTACGAAGGCGGCGCGAAGAGCGCGCAGCCAGCCTGGGACGCCTACATGAAGGCCGTTCTTGAAGGCGTGCCGGAGCAGCCGCTGACGCCACCGCCTGGCGTGGTGACGGTCAATATCGACCGCAGCACGGGCCAGCTCGCCAACGGCGGTAATAGTCGCGAGGAGTATTTCATCGAGGGCACACAGCCAACCACACAGGCGGTGCATGAGGTGGGTACAGAGATTATCGATAACGGCGAAACGCACGAGCTGTTCTAAATGTAAAAATGCCCGGTAAAAACCGGGCAACACAGCGTAGGCCGGGTCAGGCGAAGCCGCCACCCGGCTTTTTTTATGGGCTACAGCCGCCCCTGCCCCTTCAGCCACTCCCGTACCAGGAACAGCGCGCTCACGTTGCGAGCCTCATTAAAGTCAGGGTCTTCCAGGAGGTCCATCAGATGCGCCAGCGGCCAGCGAACCTGCGGCAGCGGCTCCGGCTCATCCCCTTCCAGCGATTCAGGATAGAGATCTTCCGCCACCACGATATTCATTTTGCTGGAAAAATAGGACGGCGCCATGCTCAGTTTTTTCAGGAATGAAAGCTCATTCGCCCCGAACCCCACCTCTTCTTTCAGCTCGCGGTTTGCCGCTTCAAAGACGGTTTCGCCCGGGTCGATCAGCCCTTTCGAGAACCCAAGCTCGTAAGATTCCGTTCCCACAGCGTATTCGCGGATCAAAATCAGATGATCGTCGACAATCGGCACAATCATCACCGCTTCGCGCGACGAGGGGCGCATACGTTCATAAACGCGACGCACACCGTTGCTGAACTCCAGATCCACACTTTCGACATTAAACAGGCGCGATTTGGCGACTGTTTCAACATTCAGAATGGTGGGTTTTTGTAGTGGTTTGCTCATCGTGATGGGTCTTAGCAGTGAGAACTGGCGTTATTGTGCGATACGCCGCACGGTTTCGGCAATGTCAATCGTTCTTTATTTACATTTATGCAACGTAGCAGGGATCAATCCTCAATTCAAAACAAATGTCAAGAGGTTGAAATGTTTCCAGGAATTTGCTGATATCGCGCCATAACAGGCTTTGCTATCATCACCGGTCACTGGGATGCGCTTCAGAATGCTCAAGTTCGACTCCATACTTGCCGATAGCCAGCCACAGACTCTCATTCAATGTAAAGGTGCTACTGACTACACCTGTAAGAAGATAAGTAAGATGGGGAAAGCATGAGCACCATTTTGATTGTTCTCGCTGCTATGCTGGCCGGCGCATTGGTTGCAGGGTGGTTGTACAGGCGCCGCATACAGCGCCGTTATCGCCTGCCTTTTTTAACTGCATTTGCGGGCGCGACCACGCGTAAACTCACGCAAGACGAGCGCGATGCGGTTGAAAACTATCTCGAAATCCTGAACCGTACTCAGCTCACGCCTGGGCCAACGGGTGCCACCGCTGCGCCCGTGGCGTTAAAGCTTAATGCGCAGAGTGATACCGTGCTCTGCGTGACGCGCTCCATCACGCGCTATGGCATCACGACTGATGACCCCAACAAGTGGCGCTATTACCTGGATTCCGTCGAAGTGCATCTCCCTCCGTCCTGGGAGCAATACATTAATGACGAAAACAGCGTTGAGCTGATTCACACCGATTCATTGCCTCTGGTTATCTCGCTTAACGGCCACACGCTGAATGAATATCTTCAGGAAGCCCCGCGTTTTGCGCTGGAGCGCGCCAGTTCGACGCAGGCTTCTATTCGTGGCGAAGAGACAGAGCAGATCGAACTGCTGAACATTCGCCAGGAAACCCATGAAGAATACGCGCTGAGCCGACCGGACGGCATTCGTGAAGCCCTGCTGATCGTCGCCGCCTTCCTGCTCTTTTTTTTCTGCCTGCTGACGCCGGATGTGTTTGTCCCCTGGCTGGCGGGCGGTGCGGTGCTGCTGCTGGCGGGCGGGCTTTGGGGGCTCTTTGCTCCGCCGGCCAAAACCTCGTTGCGCGAGATCCACTGCCTGCGCGGGACGCCAAAGCGCTGGGGTCTGTTCGGTGAAAACGATCAGGAACACCTCAACAATATCTCGCTCGGGATTATTGACCTGATTTACCCGCGCCACTGGCAACCGTGGATCGCGCAGGATTTAGGCCAGAAAACCGATATTGATATCTACCTTGACCGCCACGTTGTGCGTCAGGGGCGCTTCTTATCCCTGCATGATGAAGTGAAAAATTTCCCGCTTCAGCACTGGCTTCGCAGCACGGTCATTGCCGGGGGCGCGGCGCTGGTCTTAGTCATGCTGCTGCTTTTCGTACCGCTGGATATGCCCATCAAATTCACCCTGTCGTGGATCAAAGGGGCGCAAACCATTGAAGCGACCAGCGTCAACAAACTGGATGAAGCCGGTGTGCGCGTGGGGGACACGCTGCGCCTGAAGGGAACCGGGATGTGTAATATTCACACGCCGGGGGCATGGAACACGCGTCAGAACTCGCCGTTCATGCCTTTCGATTGCTCGCAAATTATCTGGAACGACGCACCGCCGCTGCCGCTGCCGGAATCAGAAGTGGTGAATAAAGCCACGGCGCTTACCCAGACGGTTAACCGCCAGCTGCACCCGAAACCGGACGATGATTCGCGCGTCAGCCCTGCGCTGCGTTCGGCCATTCAAAAATCAGGCATGGTTCTGCTGGATGATTTTGGTGACATCGTTCTGAAAACGCAGGATCTCTGTTCTTCGCAGGATGAGTGCATACGTCTTAAAAATGCCCTGGTCAACCTCGGGAACAGTAAAGACTGGGACTCGCTGGTAAAGCGCGCCGAAGCGGGACGACTGGATGGCGTCAACGTGCTGCTGCGTCCGGTGAGTGCTGAATCGCTGGATAACCTGGTCGCCACCTCCACATCACCGTTTATGATGCGCGAAACCACCCGGGCGGCTCAGGCGCTGAACAGCCCGGCACCGGGCGGCTTTGTGATTGCAAGCGATGAGGGCAGCGACCTGGTCGATCAGCCTTACCCGCAGGTTGCGCTTTATGACTACCCGGCGCAGGAGCAGTGGAGCCAGTTCCAGCGCCTGGCGCAGATGCTGATGCAAACGCCGTTCAGCGCAGAAGGGATTGTCACGAGTGTTTATACCGACGCCAACGGCACTCGCCATATCGGCCTGCACCGGATGCCGGATAGCGCAGGTTTATGGCGCTACATCGGCACCTCTCTGCTGATGACCGCGATGCTGATCGCCATTTTCTGGAACGGCTTTATGGCCCTGCGACGCTACCAGCGCTCGCGCACCCGGCTTGCAGAGATCCAGCAATATTATGAAAATTGCCTCAATCCTAAGCTGATCCCCTCCTCTGAGAGCCTGATCTGATAACGTCGTTGCGCGACAAGATGTGCTACCCTGTCGCGCACGTTTCTTCTGGCTGGAGTTCCCCCCCTATGCATCTTGATATCGACTGGCAGCAGGTCGACACCGTTCTGCTGGATATGGACGGCACGCTGCTCGATCTCGCCTTTGACAACTATTTCTGGCAAACGCTGGTGCCGGAAACCTATAGCGAGCAGCAGGGAATCTCCCCGGCAGAAGCGCAGGCATTCATTCGTTCGCAATATAGCGCCGTGCAACATACGCTAAACTGGTACTGTCTGGACTACTGGAGCGAGCGCCTCGGTCTGGATATTTGTGCCATGACCACCGCCCAGGGTCCACGCGCCGTACTGCGCGAGGATACGGTTCCGTTCCTGGATGCGCTGAAAGCAAGCGGCAAACGCCGTATTTTGCTGACCAATGCGCATCCCCATAACCTGGCCGTGAAGCTGGAGCATACGGGTCTGGCATCACACCTTGATTTATTACTTTCTACCCACACATTTGGTTATCCGAAAGAGGATCAGCGGTTGTGGCATGCGGTGAAGGAAGAGACGGGCTTGCAGCCGGAACGTACGCTGTTCATTGACGACAGCGAGCCCATTCTGGATTCCGCGGCAAGGTTTGGCATTCGCTATTGTCTGGGCGTCACCAATCCTGACTCTGGCCTGGCTGAAAAAAGCTATCTGCGCCACCCGGGACTGAACGACTACCGCCAGATGATCCCCTCACTGACCGTGAAGGAGAGGCCATGAAAGAAAAACCCTCTGACGGGGTAAGACTGGATAAATGGCTGTGGGCGGCGCGTTTTTATAAAACGCGCGCCCTTGCCCGCGAAATGATTGACGGCGGAAAGGTGCATTACAACGGCCAGCGCAGCAAACCAAGCAAGCTGGTTGAGCTGAATGCCACCTTAACGCTGCGTCAGGGCAACGATGAACGTACGGTAGTGATTAAAGCCATTACCGAACAACGACGGCCCGCCCCGGAAGCCGTCCTGCTTTATGAAGAGACGGCGGAAAGCATAGAAAAGCGTGAGAAGACCGCGCTGGCGCGCAAAATGAATGCGCTAACCATGCCCCATCCGGACCGGCGACCGGACAAAAAAGAGCGCCGCGATCTGATGAAATTTAAACACGGTGAGAGCGAGTAACCCTCACCCGCACGAGAGATGAAAATGGCCCAACACGACCAATTACACCGCTATCTGTTTGAACAATTCGCCGTGCGCGGCGAACTGGTCACCGTATCCGAAACCTGGAAACAGATTCTGGAAAACCACAACTACCCGCTGCCGGTGAAGACCCTGTTGGGCGAACTGCTGGTTGCCACCAGCCTGCTGACCGCAACGCTGAAGTTTGCCGGCGATATCACCGTGCAGCTGCAGGGTGACGGCCCAATGTCGCTGGCGGTCATCAACGGCAATAACCAGCAGCAGATGCGCGGCGTGGCGCGCGTTCAGGGCGACGTGCCTGAAAATGCTGACCTCAAAACGCTGGTAGGTAATGGCTACCTGGTGATCACCATCTCCCCGGAGGAAGGTGAACGCTATCAGGGCGTGGTGGGTCTGGAAGGCGATACCCTGGCAGCCTGCCTGGAAGATTACTTCATGCGTTCTGAACAGTTGCCTACGCGTCTCTTCATCCGCACCGGTGAAGTGGACGGCCAGCCAGCTGCTGGCGGGATGCTGCTGCAGGTTCTGCCTGCGCAGGACGCGCAGACCAATGATTTCGAGCACCTGGCGACGCTGACCGAAACCATCAAGGCGGAAGAGCTGTTCAACCTGTCGGCGACCGACGTGCTGTGGCGTCTGTACCACGAAGAAGAAGTGACCGTCTACGACCCGCAGTCCGTGGAGTTTAAGTGCACCTGCTCCCGCGAGCGCTGCGCTGGCGCACTGAAAACCCTGCCGGATGAAGAGATCGACAGCATCATGGCGGAAGACGGTGAAATTGATATGCACTGTGACTACTGCGGTACGCACTATGTGTTCAATTCGATGGATATCGCTGAGATCCGCAACAACGCCTCCCCGGCGGATCCGCAGGTTCACTAAACCTCTTTCCCCTCACCCTCTTCCGTTTGGGAAGAGGGCTGGGTTGAGGGATAAAACACCCCCCAAGCTGAATCGTTTTCCCAATGTAACTCTTACGTAATTTTCTTACGTGTATGCGATTACATTCACATTCTTTCCGATAAAATCACCAGCCTTTAACCTTTTCGGAACATTTTCCCCAACAAAAAAGCGATTCCTGCGATAATCCGCCTGCGCTGTGACTGGAGTCGCAGCGTTTTCCGTTAGTAAGGGTTTTGTCCAGATGCGTGAATCTATGAGCCCCGTCGCGGTAAACAACCTCAGAAAAACCCTACAATTTCAGGCAGTACATATTGGCTAAGGAGCAGTGATATGCGTGTTACTGGTTTAACCCCGCAAGATCTCAAGGCTTATGGTATTCACGACGTCCAGGAAGTCGTCTACAACCCCGACTACGATACGCTGTATCAGGAAGAGCTCAATCCAGCACTGGAAGGATACGAGCGCGGTGTGTTGACGAATCTTGGTGCTATCGCCGTCGATACCGGTATTTTTACCGGTCGTTCGCCGAAAGATAAGTATATCGTCCGAGACGAAACCACCCGCGATACGCTGTGGTGGGCTGACAAGGGCAAAGGGAAGAACGACAACAAACCGCTCTCTCCGGAAACCTGGCAGCACCTGAAAGGGCTCGTCACCCATCAACTTTCCGGCAAGCGTTTGTTTATTGTCGACGCTTTCTGCGGCGCTAACGCCGACACCCGTCTCTCCGTACGTTTTATCACCGAAGTGGCCTGGCAGGCGCATTTCGTGAAAAACATGTTTATTCGTCCAACCGACGAAGAGCTGCAGGACTTCACCCCTGATTTCATCGTGATGAACGGCGCGAAATGTACCAACCCACAGTGGAAAGAGCAGGGTCTGAACTCCGAAAACTTTGTTGCCTTCAACCTGACCGAGCGTATCCAGCTGATCGGCGGTACCTGGTACGGCGGCGAAATGAAGAAAGGGATGTTCTCGGTCATGAACTACCTGCTGCCGCTGCGGGGCATCGCCTCCATGCACTGCTCGGCTAACGTCGGTGAAAAAGGCGACGTGGCGGTCTTCTTCGGCCTGTCCGGCACCGGGAAAACCACCCTGTCCACCGATCCAAAACGTCGCCTGATTGGCGATGACGAACACGGCTGGGATGACGACGGCGTATTCAACTTTGAAGGCGGCTGCTACGCGAAGACCATTCGCCTGTCTGAAGAGGCCGAGCCGGATATCTTCCACGCGATCCGTCGCGATGCGCTGCTGGAAAACGTCACCGTGCGTGCCGACGGCTCCATCGACTTCGACGATGCGTCGAAAACGGAAAACACCCGCGTCTCTTACCCCATCTACCACATCGACAATATCGTGAAGCCGGTGTCAAAAGCGGGTCATGCCACGAAGGTCATTTTCCTGACGGCGGATGCGTTCGGCGTGCTGCCTCCGGTGTCTCGCCTGACGGCCAGCCAGACGCAGTACCACTTCCTTTCCGGTTTCACCGCCAAGCTGGCGGGTACCGAGCGCGGCGTGACGGAGCCAACCCCAACCTTCTCCGCCTGTTTCGGCGCAGCCTTCCTGTCGCTGCACCCGACGCAGTACGCTGAAGTGCTGGTGAAACGCATGCAGGCATCCGGCGCGCAGGCATACCTGGTGAACACCGGCTGGAACGGCACCGGCAAACGTATCTCCATCAAAGATACCCGCGCCATTATCGACGCTATTCTGGATGGTTCTCTGGACGACGCCGAAACCTTCACGCTGCCGATGTTTGACCTGGCGATCCCAACGTCGCTGCCGGGTGTGGATACGCATATCCTCGACCCGCGCAATACGTACGGTTCGCCTGAACAGTGGCGCGAGAAAGCGGAATCGCTGGCGAAGCTGTTTATCGAGAACTTCGAGAAGTATACCGATACCCCGGCGGGTGCTGCGCTGGTGAGCGCGGGTCCAAAACTGTAGTCCATGTCGGGTGGCGGCTTCGCCTTACCCTACCTGCAAAAAAGGGTGGCTCATGCCACCCTTTTTTCAACTCTCTTTCACCTGCCCCCGCGTGACCGGAACCGGCAACCAGGCGCGAATGCTCAACCCACCCCGCTCGCTGGTACCAATCTCCAGCAACCCGTTATGGTTATCCACAATACGCTGCACAATCGCCAGGCCTAAGCCCGTACCGCTGGTGCTGCGTGCGCTGTCGCCACGCACAAACGGCTGGAACAGATGCTTACGCTGCTCGGGCTTGATGCCCGGACCGTCGTCTTCCACCTGGAACCAGGCGCGGTTGAGCTCAGACCCGCTGCTGACTTTGATCCAGCCGTTACCGTAGCGCGCCGCGTTGACCACCATGTTCGCTACCGCGCGCTTAATGGAGAGCGGGTGCATACGAACCTGAATTTCACCGGCCTGGAGGTCAGTATCAATTTCACGCTCGTAGCCGCTTTCTGCCGCCACCACTTCACCCAGCACCGCGTTCAGGTCCGCCATTTCCATCGGCATCTCCTGGCCGGTGCGCAGGTAGTCGATGAACTGCTCGATGATGGCGTTGCACTCTTCGATGTCCTTGTTGATGGACTCGGCGAGATAACCGTCCTCTTCTCCCATCATCTCCGTCGCCAGACGAATACGCGTCAGGGGGGTGCGCAGGTCATGGCTCACGCCCGCCATCAGCAGCGTACGGTCATCCGCAAGCTGCTTCACGCCTGCCGCCATATGGTTAAACGCACGCGTCACCGAGCGGACTTCCGAGGCACCATACTCGCGCAGCGGAGGAGGAATAATGCCTTTACCGACCTGCAGCGCAGCGTGCTCCAGGTCGACCAGCGGTCGGTTTTGTATTCGGATAAACAGCCAGGCTCCGCCTATCGCCAGCAGCATAATCGCCAGGGTATAGCGGAACAGCGGCGAGAAATCGCCCTGATGGATTTCGGTCAGCGGGACGCGCACCCAGATGTTGGGTGACAGCCAGGTTTTCAGCCAGACAACGGGCGAGCTTTTGTTGACCTCGACGCGCACTTCCGTCGGGCCACCCAGCTGCTGCGCCATCTGCTGGCTGAGAAATTCGTAGTGCTGCGCCCAGCGCAGACCCGCGTCTTCCGCCGCTTCATTCGAATAGAGCGAGATGCCCAGTTCACGGTAGATTTCACGACGAAACGCCGGGGGAACAACCAGCTGCGTGCCGTCCTCCAGCTGCAGCTTATCGGTCATCAGCATACGCACTTCGTAGGCCAGGACCTTATTAAACTGCTGGAGGCTCGGCAGGATCGCAAAGTTCAGCACCACCAGGTAGGTCGTCACCAGGCTGACGAACAGCAGGGTGACGATCAGTAACAGGGTGCGGGCAAACGAGCTTCGCGGCGAGAAGCGCATTCGCCTCATGCTTTAGAGCCGTCCGGGACGAACACGTAGCCCAGACCCCACACGGTCTGAATATAACGAGGATGCGCCGGATCTTCTTCCACCATGCGGCGCAGACGGGAGATCTGCACGTCGATGGAGCGTTCCATTGCGGAGTATTCGCGACCGCGCGCCAGGTTCATCAGCTTGTCGCGGGAGAGCGGCTCACGCGGGTGGCTAACCAGCGCTTTCAGCACCGCGAACTCGCCGCTGGTGAGCGGCATTGGCTCGTCTTCACGGAACATTTCGCGCGTGCCGAGGTTCAGCTTGAACTTGCCGAAGGCAATAACGGCTTCTTCCTGCGACGGTGCGCCCGGCAGCTCGTTCGCCTGACGGCGCAGCACGGCGCGAATGCGCGCCAGCAGTTCACGCGGGTTAAACGGTTTTGGAATGTAGTCGTCGGCGCCGATTTCGAGGCCCACGATACGGTCAACTTCTTCGCCCTTCGCCGTTACCATAATGATCGGCATCGGGTTGCTCTGGCTGCGCAGACGGCGGCAGATAGAGAGCCCGTCTTCGCCTGGCAGCATCAGGTCGAGAACCATCAGATGGAAAGATTCACGGGTCAACAGACGATCCATTTGCTCAGCGTTCGCGACGCTGCGAACCTGGAAGCCCTGCTCGGTCAGATAACGCTCCAGCAGCGCACGCAGGCGCATGTCGTCATCCACGACCAGAATTTTATAGTTTTCTTGCATTGTGTGTACTCCCAAAGGTTCGGATAGTCTTTGTAACAGCGTATTCTAAAAAAGTGCACGTATTCGACCAGTTAATTCTGGTATAAATTCTAGTCGAAATTGTTACAAAGCATATTTAACAGCAGCTTATCTTTTCATTTCACCACATAAATTATTATTAATCCTGTCTGTTACACTGTGTGGTACGTATTGTGCGCAAAACAGAGAACCGGCAGCAAAGGCAGCACCATGAAAACGCCCCTGATCACCCGCGAAGGGTACGAGAAGCTCAAAAAAGAGATGGATTTCCTCTGGCGCGAAGAGCGTCCTGAGGTGACCAAAAAGGTGACCTGGGCCGCGAGCCTGGGCGATCGCAGCGAAAACGCTGACTACCAGTACAACAAGAAGCGGCTGCGCGAAATTGACCGCCGTGTACGCTATCTGACGAAGTGCCTTGAGAACCTGAAAATCGTCGATTACTCCCCGCAGCAGGAGGGCAAGGTCTTCTTCGGCGCGTGGGTGGAGATTGAAAACGACGACGGTGACACCCTGCGTTTTCGCATCGTCGGCTACGATGAAATTTTTGGTCGTAAGGATTACATCTCCATCGACTCCCCGATGGCCCGCGCGCTGCTGAAAAAGGAAGTGGGCGATCTGGCCGTCGTGCAAACCCCAGCCGGTGAAGCCAGCTGGTACGTTAATGAGATCGTCTACGTAAAATAGTCCGAGAGCGCCCTCCCCGGCTGGCATTTTGCCGTGTCAGCCCGTATAACTATCCCCTGATTTTTTCGACTCAACAGATGATAAAGCCATGATGAAAGATTCGCTCTGCCGCATTATTGCGGGTGAACTTCAGGCCAGAGCCGAACAGGTAGAAGCTGCCGTTCGCCTGCTTGATGAAGGGAACACCGTGCCGTTTATTGCACGCTATCGTAAGGAAGTCACCGGCGGTCTGGACGACACGCAGCTGCGTAACCTGGAGACCCGTCTCGGTTATCTGCGCGAACTGGAAGAACGTCGTCAGGCGATCCTCAAATCTATCGGCGAACAGGGCAAGCTGACCAGCGAGCTGGAAAGCGCCATTAACGGCACCCTGAGCAAAACCGAACTCGAAGACCTCTATCTGCCGTACAAGCCGAAGCGCCGCACGCGCGGACAGATTGCAATTGAAGCGGGTCTTGAGCCGCTGGCCGACCTGTTGTGGAACGAGCCGTCCCACGATCCGGATACCGAAGCGGCGAAATTCATCGACGCCGACAAAGGCGTAGCGGACACCAAGGCCGCCCTCGACGGCGCACGCTACATTCTGATGGAGCGCTTCGCTGAAGATGCCGCCCTCCTCGCTAAAGTGCGTGATTACCTGTGGAAGAACGCCCACATCGTCTCTACCGTCGTCGCGGGTAAAGAGGAAGAAGGCGCGAAATTCCGCGACTACTTCGATCACCACGAACCGATTTCCACCACCCCTTCCCACCGCGCGCTGGCAATGTTCCGCGGCCGCAACGAAGGCGTGCTGCAGCTCTCCCTGAACGCCGACCCGCAGTTTGACGAGCCGCCGAAAGAGAGCCACTGCGAGCAGATCATCATCGACCATCTCGGCCTGCGCCTGAACAACGCCCCGGCTGACAGCTGGCGCAAAGGCGTGGTGAGCTGGACCTGGCGCATCAAGGTGCTGATGCACCTCGAAACCGAGCTGATGGGCACCGTGCGCGAGCGCGCCGAAGATGAAGCCATCAACGTCTTCGCCCGCAACCTGCACGACCTGCTGATGGCCGCCCCTGCTGGTCTGCGCGCGACCATGGGCCTCGATCCGGGTCTGCGTACCGGTGTAAAAGTCGCTGTCGTTGACGGCACCGGCAAGCTGGTCGCCACCGACACCATCTATCCGCACACCGGCCAGGCAGCGAAAGCGGCCGTCGTGGTGGCGGCGCTGTGCGAAAAATACAACGTCGAACTTGTCGCCATCGGCAACGGTACGGCGTCCCGCGAAACCGAGCGTTTCTATCTCGACGTGCAGAAGCAGTTCCCGAAAGTAACAGCACAGAAAGTGATCGTCAGCGAGGCCGGGGCATCCGTCTACTCCGCGTCCGAGCTGGCGGCCCAGGAGTTTCCGGATCTGGACGTTTCCCTGCGCGGTGCGGTCTCGATCGCTCGCCGCCTGCAGGATCCGCTGGCGGAACTGGTGAAGATCGACCCGAAATCGATTGGCGTGGGCCAGTATCAGCATGACGTGAGCCAGACTCAGCTGGCGCGCAAGCTGGATGCGGTGGTGGAAGACTGCGTAAACGCCGTTGGCGTTGACCTGAACACCGCCTCCGTCCCTCTGCTGACCCGCGTAGCGGGCTTAACCCGCATGATGGCGCAAAACATCGTCGCCTGGCGCGATGAGAACGGCCAGTTCCAGAACCGTCAGCAGCTGCTGAAGGTAAGCCGTCTGGGGCCAAAAGCGTTTGAGCAGTGCGCGGGCTTCCTGCGCATCAACCACGGCGATAACCCGCTCGATGCCTCCACCGTTCACCCGGAAGCGTACCCGGTGGTGGAACGCATCCTGGCCGCCACCCAGCAGGCGCTGAAGGATCTCATGGGCGACAGCAGCGCCCTGCGCAACCTGAAAGCCGTTGATTTCACTGACGACAAATTTGGTGTGCCAACCGTTACCGACATTATTAAAGAGCTGGAAAAACCGGGCCGCGATCCGCGTCCTGAGTTCAAAACGGCGACCTTTGCTGACGGTATCGAGACCATGAACGACCTGCTGCCAGGGATGGTGCTGGAAGGTGCGGTGACCAACGTCACCAACTTTGGCGCGTTTGTGGATATCGGCGTGCATCAGGATGGCCTGGTCCATATCTCATCCCTTGCCGACAAGTTCGTTGAAGACCCGCACACCGTGGTCAAAGCGGGCGACATCGTGAAGGTCAAAGTGCTGGAAGTGGATCTGCAGCGCAAGCGTATCGCCCTGACCATGCGTCTGGACGAGCAGCCGGGTGACACCAGCGCGCGCCGCGGCGGCAACGGCGGGGGCCGCGAGCAGCAGCGTCCGGCCGCGAAAGCGGCAAAACCGCGTGGACGTGACGCCCAGCCTGCAGGCAACAGCGCGATGATGGATGCACTGGCGGCCGCGATGGGTAAAAAACGCTAAGGTTGTACATGCCCGGTGGCGCTACGCTTACCGGGCCTACGGTTTTGTAGGCCGGGCAAACGCAGTGCCGCCCGGCAAGCAGGCCGCAGGGAATTAAAATAAATAGCGTGTAGCCATATTTAAACCACGAATTATCACCCCGTTAACAAATACCTCTCTTTTCGTTTTCCCGGCATTTCAGCAAATATTGAGCAAGGTCAAACAGGCCGTAAATTAATACCGTAAACAACATTCCGTCACAGTTTTAATATTGCTGATAAAAACTATTCTCATTATCATCGCATAGTAGATAATTTAACCTTTCGTGGAATCAGGCGTTATGCAATTCACTCCAGACAGTGCATGGAAGATTACCGGTTTTACCCGCGAAATTAGCCCGGCCTATCGGCAAAAGCTGCTGTCGCTTGGCATGCTGCCCGGCTCGTCATTCCAGGTCGTACGCGTGGCGCCGTTAGGCGATCCGGTTCATATCGAAACCCGACGCGTGAATCTGGTCCTGCGTAAAAAAGACCTCGCGTTAATAGAAGTCGAAGCCTTATCCCGATAACAAGCCAGCGGTTTCAGTGAGTCCAGAAAAATGAAAAAGTTAACTATTGGCTTAATTGGCAATCCTAATTCCGGCAAGACTACGCTTTTTAACCAGCTGACCGGGGCTCGCCAGCGCGTGGGCAACTGGGCGGGCGTAACGGTTGAACGTAAAGAGGGCCAGTTCACGACGACAGACAACCAGGTGACGCTGGTTGACCTTCCCGGTACCTACTCCTTAACCACCATTTCGTCGCAAACTTCGCTCGATGAGCAAATCGCCTGTCACTACATTCTTGGCGGCGACGCGGATCTGCTGATCAACGTGGTCGATGCCTCAAACCTCGAGCGTAACCTCTATCTGACGCTGCAGCTGCTGGAGCTGGGTATTCCCTGCATCGTGGCGCTCAACATGCTCGACATCGCAGAGAAACAAAAGCTACGCATCGACGTTGATGCCCTCTCCGCACGCCTCGGGTGCCCGGTCGTTCCGCTGGTCTCGACGCGCGCGCGCGGTATTGATGCGCTGAAGCTGGCGATTGACCGTCACGCGGGAAATCGCGACGTTGAGCTGGTGCATTACGCCCAGCCTCTCCTGCGCGAAGCCAACGTGCTGGCGCAGGAGATGGACAAAGCCATGCCTGCGAAACAGCGCCTGTGGCTTGGCCTGCAGATGCTGGAAGGGGATATTTACAGCCGCGCTTATGCCGGTCATGCGGCCGATAAGCTGGACGTGACGGTGGCCCGTCTTAGCGACGAGCTGGACGACCCGGCGCTGCACATCGCCGATGCCCGTTACCAGGCTATCGCCTCGATCTGCGACGTGGTCAGTAACGCACTGACGGCGGAACCCAGCCGCTTTACGGCGGCGGTGGATAAGATTGTGCTCAACCGCTTCCTCGGTTTGCCGATCTTCCTGCTGGTGATGTACGTGATGTTCCTGCTCGCCATTAACATTGGTGGCGCACTGCAGCCGATTTTTGACGCCGGTTCCGTCGCGGTCTTCGTGCACGGCATTCAGTGGGTGGGCTACACCCTGCACTTCCCGGAATGGCTCACCATCTTCCTCGCGCAGGGGATCGGCGGCGGTATCAATACCGTTCTGCCGCTGGTGCCGCAGATCGGCATGATGTACCTGTTCCTCTCGTTCCTGGAAGATTCCGGCTACATGGCGCGCGCGGCGTTCGTGATGGATCGTCTGATGCAGGCGCTGGGCCTGCCGGGCAAATCCTTCGTCCCGCTGATCGTCGGCTTCGGCTGTAACGTGCCGTCGGTGATGGGCGCGCGCACGCTGGATGCACCGCGCGAGCGTCTGATGACCATCATGATGGCGCCGTTTATGTCCTGCGGTGCCCGACTGGCGATCTTTGCGGTCTTTGCGGCAGCCTTCTTTGGCCAGCAGGGCGCGCTGGCGGTCTTCTCGCTGTACGTCCTGGGCATCGTGATGGCGATCCTGACCGGCTTAATGCTGAAACACACCATCATGCGCGGTGAAGCGTCGCCGTTCGTGATGGAGCTGCCGGTGTACCACGTCCCCCATCTGAAAAGCCTGGCGATCCAGACCTGGCAGCGTCTGAAAGGCTTCGTCCTGCGCGCCGGTAAGGTGATTGTCATCGTCAGCGTTTTCCTGAGCGCGCTGAACAGCTTTACCCTGAGTGGACAGGCAGCGGATAACATTAACGACTCTGCCCTCGCCTCCGTCAGCCGCGTCATCACGCCGGTCTTCAAACCGATTGGCGTGCATGAGGATAACTGGCAGGCAACCGTCGGGCTGTTTACCGGCGCGATGGCAAAAGAGGTGGTTGTCGGTACCCTGAACACGCTCTACACCGCCGAGAACATTCAGGAGCAGGAATTTAACCCGGCGGAGTTTCACCTCGGTGACGAACTGCTGGGTGCCGTAGAGGAAACCTGGCAGAGCCTGAAGGACACCTTCAGCCTGAGCGTGCTGGCGAACCCGATTGAGGCGAGCAAAGGCGACGGCGAGATGGCGACCGGTGCCATGGGCGTGATGGGCGAGAAGTTTGGCAGCGCGTCCGCGGCCTACAGCTACCTCATCTTCGTTCTGCTCTATATTCCATGCATCTCCGTGATGGGGGCGATTGCCCGCGAGTCCAGCCGCGGCTGGATGGGCTTCTCCATCCTGTGGGGATTAAACATCGCGTATTCGCTGGCGACGCTGTTTTATCAAACCGTTAATTTCAGCCAGCACCCGCGCTACAGCCTGGTCTGCATTCTCGCGGTTGTGCTGTTTAACGTGATCGTTCTCGGCCTGCTGCGGCGGGCACGCAGCCGCGTCGACATCGACCTGCTGGCAAACCGTAAAACCGCCGCAACCTGCTGCAACAGCCCGGCAGGCGACTGTCACTAAGGAGCACACCCCATGGCATCGTTGATTCAGGTTCGTGACCTGCTGGCACTGCAGGGGCGAATGGAGGCGAAACAGCTGAGCCTCAGCCTGCATACGCCGCAGCCGATGATCGACGCCATGCTGGAAAGACTGGAAGCCATGGGGAAAGCGGTGCGCATTCAGGAAGAGCCGGACGGTTGTCTGTCCGGCAGCTGTAAACATTGCCCGGAAGGAAAAGCCTGCCTCAGGGAGTGGTGGGCACTGCGCGAATAAAGGCGGACAGCGCCGAACAAAACTCGCCAGGATGTGAAATAAATGGCGCGTGTGCCGCTTTAGCAACCACCATTGATTGGCTTTCCGGCCACAGGTTATCCAGCAGTGGAACCACCTTACGCGGAACCAGTCCGTCCAGATAGCCATACATACGCAGGTGCGGAAGCGCCAGCGACGCCAGCGGTTCACGCAGATCGATCGTCTTGAGTATCTCAAGCCCCCCGTTAAGCACCTCAACGTCAGGCATCGGCAGCGACAGCACGGTCTGCTTCAGCGTGCGCGCGTCCTGACGCGCGGTTTCTGTACCCATCGTCTGCAGCGCGAGAAAACGCTCCACCGTCCGCTGGAAATCGTCGCTTAGCTGCTGCTGGAACCCTGCCAGCACTTCAGGCTTGATCCCCGGCCACGCGTCCTGTGCGCTAAAACAGGGTGACGAGGCAACGGTGACCAGCGCGCTCACGCGCCCGGGGTTATCCAGCGCAATCTTGCTTGCCACCAGCCCGCCCAGGCTCCAGCCCAGCCAGACAGCGTTTTGCGGCGCGGCGTCCAGAACCTGCTGCGCCATCTCATCAAGCGACATCGCGCCAAAGCCGCGACTGCGGCCATAACCCGGCAAATCCACCAGATGCAGCGTAAATTGCGAGGCAAGTTCCTCGCTTACGCAACGCCACACTTCAGCATTCAGTCCCCATCCGTGCAGCAGCACAAGATGGCAATTTCCCGTTCCGACGGTCTGCCACCACAGCGTCTTCATCAGTTACTGTTCTCTTTTTCACATGGAGGTTGCACATGCTAACAGTACCTGGGTTGTGCTGGCTATGCCGAATGCCGCTGGCACTCAGCAGGTGGGGCATCTGCTCCGTCTGTACGCGATCGCTGCAATGGCGTATCGGGAGCTGTCCACAATGTGGTTTACCGGCCACAAATCCCTCTTTGCCCTGTGGCCGGTGCCTGAAAAAATCCCCGCCGTGGAGCGCGCTGGTGGCGGTGGATGATTATGTTCCGCCGCTGAGCAGGCTGATTCACGCGCTGAAGTTTTCCGGTCAAAGTTCCCTGGCACAGCCCCTTGCGCGACTGCTACTGCTGGCGGTTTTGCAGGCGCGGCGCCACCGCGCATTGCCGAAAATCGACAGGTTGGTGAATGTCCCCCTCTACCGACGCCGCCACTGGCGACGCGGTTACAATCAGAGCGACCTGATCTGCCGTCCCCTCGCCCGGTGGCTTGGCTGTCAGTATGATGCCCGCGCGCTGACGCGTGTTCATGCCACCGCCATCCAGCATCAGCTCAGCGCCCGGCTTCGCAAAAGAAACCTCAAAAATGCCTTTCGCCTTGAATTGCCGGTCGACGGTCTCCATATCGCGATTGTGGATGATGTCGTCACCACAGGCAGTACCGTTGCTGAACTTTCCCGACTGCTTTTGCAAAGCGGCGCCGCGTCGGTTCAGGTATGGTGTCTGTGCCGTACCTTGTAGCCCTTCTTCAATGGGCGTATGATTATACCCAGGTAATTTAGTCAACTATTAGGCCAAAGCTATGATCCGTATTTCCGATTCTGCACAAGCGCACTTTGCCAAACTGCTGGCAAATCAGGAAGAAGGGACGCAGATCCGTGTGTTTGTGATCAATCCAGGCACGCCGAATGCAGAATGTGGTGTTTCTTATTGTCCTCCGGACGCCGTGGAAGCCACCGACACTGCCCTTAAATTTGAACAGCTCACCGCCTATGTTGATGAGCTGAGCGCACCGTATCTTGAAGATGCGGAGATCGACTTCGTCACCGATCAGCTGGGTTCTCAGCTGACCCTGAAAGCGCCGAACGCGAAAATGCGTAAAGTGTCTGACGATGCCCCGCTGATGGAGCGCGTTGAGTATCTGCTGCAATCCCAGATTAACCCGCAGCTGGCTGGCCATGGCGGTCGTGTTTCCCTGATGGAAATCACCGACGAAGGTTTTGCCATTCTGCAGTTTGGCGGCGGCTGTAACGGCTGTTCAATGGTCGATGTCACCCTGAAAGAAGGGATCGAGAAGCAGCTGCTGAACGAGTTCCCGGAACTGAAAGGCGTGCGTGACCTGACCGAACACCAGCGCGGCGAGCACTCTTACTACTGATTCATTGCCCGTCTGTATTGCCCGGTGGCGCTGCGCTTACCGGGCCTACAAAACCCTGCTCCCCCTCTTCGCTCCCCTTTATATGTTGACCTGCGTCTCATAATTCACATTTTGCCTTCCAGGGTGATTCTCAATCACGCCATGTTACCCGTATCATTCTCATGGGCACTAAGCACACTCATAACAGCCGACTAAACTTAATCGTTTAAAAGGCATCAGTATTAGTGCCGTTACTTCTCTGTTCCCAGTTGGGACAACCGGAATTTGTCGTTGAAACAATGACGTTACCCATAACAATTCAAAGGCCAGGTAAATCATGCCATTAGTCATCGTTGCTATCGGTGTTGTGTTATTACTGCTCTTGATGATCCGCTTCAAAATGAACGGATTTATCGCTCTGGTTCTGGTGGCACTTGCAGTCGGTCTGATGCAGGGGATGCCGCTGGTAAAAGTTATCAGCTCGATTAAAGCCGGTGTCGGCGGCACGCTCGGCAGCCTGGCGCTGATCATGGGCTTCGGCGCCATGCTCGGTAAAATGCTGGCGGACTGCGGTGGCGCCCAGCGTATTGCCACCACGCTTATCGACAAATTTGGTAAGAAGAACATTCAGTGGGCAGTGGTGTTAACCGGCTTTACCGTTGGTTTCGCGCTGTTCTATGAAGTAGGCTTCGTGCTGATGCTGCCGCTGGTGTTCACCATTGCGGCTGCCGCGAGCATCCCGCTGCTGTATGTCGGTGTGCCAATGGCCGCGGCGCTGTCCGTGACCCACGGCTTCCTGCCGCCGCACCCGGGCCCAACCGCTATCGCGACCATCTTCCACGCCGACATGGGTAAAACCCTGCTGTTCGGTACGATTCTGGCGATCCCAACGGTGATTCTGGCAGGCCCGGTTTATGCCCGCTTCCTGAAAGGCATTGATAAGCCGATTCCGGAAGGTCTGTACAGCGCCAAAACCTTCACCGAAGAAGAGATGCCTGGCTTTGGCGTCAGCGTCTGGACCTCTCTGGTACCGGTGATCCTGATGGCGATGCGCGCCGTGGCAGAGATGGTTCTGCCAAAAGGTCATGCGTTCCTGTCCGTTGCAGAATTCCTGGGTGACCCGGTGATGGCAACGCTGATTGCCGTGCTGATCGCGATGTTCACTTTCGGTCTGAACCGCGGCCGCTCCATGGATCAGATCAACGACACGCTGACCTCTTCCATCAAAATCATTGCCATGATGCTGCTGATCATCGGCGGTGGCGGTGCGTTCAAACAGGTTCTGGTCGACAGCGGCGTGGACAAATACATCGCTGCCATGATGCATGAAACCAACGTGTCGCCGCTCCTGATGGCCTGGTCTATTGCCGCGGTTCTGCGTATTGCGCTGGGTTCTGCGACCGTTGCAGCGATCACCGCAGGCGGCATCGTTGCGCCGCTGATTGCCACCACGGGCGTGAGCCCTGAGCTGATGGTTATCGCTGTCGGTTCCGGTAGCGTGATTTTCTCTCACGTAAACGATCCGGGCTTCTGGCTGTTCAAGGAGTACTTCAACCTGACGATCGGTGAAACCATCAAGTCCTGGTCCGCGCTGGAAACCATTATTTCGGTGTGCGGTCTGGTCGGGGTGCTGCTGCTGAATATGGTGGTCTGATGCCCTAAGTCGGGTGGCGGCTACGCCTTACCCGACCTACATGAGCACCACCTGATAATAAAAAACCCGCCACTGGCGGGGTTTTTATTACTTCTTACCAGCAGCTTTTCGCCGCTTATCCAAATCCTTAATCAGCCTGTTCACCCCGTCATCGGCAAACATCGCCTCAAGCGTGGTGGACAGCTTGCGACGCCAGTTCTTGTACTGATAGCTGGTACCCGGAATGTTCACCGGCTCCGCCATATCAATCCAGTCTTCCGGCTGCAGGCCCAGCAGGGCGCTGTTGCTGTCGGCAATATAGCGCTGCAAACCGCGGTTGAGTGTCGCAGTCATCGCCATCAGCGACGCTTTATGCCCGGCGCGCTTCGGCAGACAGCCATGCTTATGCAGCGCATCCAGCAGCCCCTGCTTGGAGAGCTCGCGATCCTGATACAGGCCGCGTAACACCTCTTCATCAGGATACAGGCCCAGCGTTTTGCCAAGGGTCAGATCGCCGCTTTCCCAATAGCCACGAAGCGTAGGAAGGTCATGCGTCGTCGCGACTGCCATTGACTGTTCAGGGTACGCTTGCGGCGCGCGGAAGGTTTTCTCATGGTCGTTTTCAAAATAGAGCACTTTATAGGAGTAGACGCCGCTGTCGCGGAGCTTGCTGACAATCTCCACCGGCACGGTACCGAGATCCTCACCGATCACCATGCACTGGTGACGCTTGCTTTCCAGGGCCAGGATCGACAGCAGATCGTCAACCGGATACTGCACGTACGCCCCGTGATCCGCCGTTTCACCGTACGGGATCCACCACAGGCGCAGCACGGACATCACGTGGTCGATACGCAGCGCCCCGCAGTTCTGCATGTTGGCGCGCAGCAGGTCGATAAACGGCTCGTAGGCGCGCGCCGCCATGACGTGCGGGTCCATCGGCGGCAAGCCCCAGTTCTGGCCGAGCGGGCCAAGGATATCCGGCGGCGCGCCGACGGAGGCTTTCAGACAGTAAAGCTCGCGGTCACACCAGGTTTCCGCGCCGCCCTCTGCCACGCCGACGGCCAGGTCACGATACAGGCCAATCGGCATCTTGTAGCCCTGGCTCACCTGCCAGCAGGCGGCAAACTGGCTGTACGCCAGCCACTGCAGCCACAGGTAGAAGTCCACTTCATCAGCATATTTTTTACAGAACGCTTTCACTTCCGGCGTGTCGACGGATTGATACGCTTCAGGCCAGACCGGCCAGCCCCAGCGCATTTCGTCCTCTTTCACCTGATACGCGTGCAGCGCATCGAACGCCGCCTGCCAGTACAGGCTCTCGCCCTCCTGCGTCACGAACTGGCGGAACGCCGCCATCTGCTCGTCATCGCGCTGCGAAAAGCCTTTCCACGCCAGACGCAGCGCGGCCATTTTCAGCGCCGTGACGGTGGAGTAATCCACCCAGTCGGCTTCGCGCGCCTGCTTCAGCGCCTGCTGCGTGGTACTGAGTTTCCACCAGGCCTGCGCCTCTTTGCTGTTTTTGAAGTCATCTAAGGCGTTAACGTCGATATAAATCACGTTCAGCCAGCGACGGGAGGACGGGCTGTACGGGCTGGCGCTCTCCGGGTTGGCCGGATAGAGGGCGTGGATCGGGTTGAGGCCGATAAACGCGCCGCCGCGCTCGCCCACGGATGCCAGCATGTTCTTTAGATCGCCAAAATCACCGATCCCCCAGTTGCTGTCGGAGCGCAGCGTGTAGAGCTGCACGCAGGCACCCCACAGCTTTTTCCCTTCGAGCAGCGCCTGCGGCTCGTAGCAGCGTTTTGGCGCGACGATCACCCGGCAGTGGAAACGCCGATCGTCCTGGGTGAGCGTCAGGGTGTGGTAGCCCTCCGGCAGCTTCGCCGGAAGGTTAAGGGTTTTGCCGCCGGTGGCGTGGCCTTTGTGCTGATGCCCCTCTTCGGTCGTGAGCAGCCAGCTAAACTCGCCGCGCCCTTCCACCGCGAGCGGCATCTTTTTACCTGCGGTGAATACCTTCACGTTCGGCACCGGCGCAGCCGACGCTTTCGCGTCGGTTTTGTGCATGGCATCCAGCAAACGTCTTTTGGTGTCGGCGCCAATAGACTGTGGTTTGCCGTGAGCATTAATGTAACTGAGGCTAATTCCCGCCGCCTGCGCGGCACTGTCTAGACGTTTACTCTCCATCGCGCTTCCTTAGCGTTTTGCCTGCCAGATACGGGCCTGATAATCACGGATTGAGCGGTCAGAGCTGAACATGCCGCAGCGGGCGGTGTTCAGGATGCACGCGCGGGTCCACGCTTCCTGGTCGCGATACAGCACGTCGACCTGTTTTTGCGCTTCAACGTAGGCCGTGAAGTCCGCCATCACCAGATACGGGTCACCGCCGTGTTTGTCCATGCTGTGCAGCATCTGGTCAAACGCGTGCTTGTCGCCGTCGCTGTATTTGCCGTTCTCCAGCTCCTTCAGCACCGCGTCCAGCACTTTGTCTTTCTTACGCCATTTCACCGGGTCGTAGCCTTTGGCCTTGATGGCTTTCACCTCTTCCACGGTGTGGCCGAAGATAAAGATATTCTCTTCGCCCACCTTCTCGGCGATTTCGACGTTCGCCCCGTCCAGCGTGCCGACGGTCAGCGCGCCGTTCAGCGCCAGCTTCATGTTGCCGGTACCGGAGGCTTCTTTTCCTGCGGTTGAGATCTGCTCGGAGATATCCGCCGCCGGGATCAGCATTTCAGCCGCCGAGACGCAGTAATCCGGCAGGAATACCACTTTCAGCTTGTCGCCCACGTTCGGATCGCTGTTGATAGCCTCCGCCACTTTATTGATGGCGAGGATAATGTTTTTCGCCAGGTAGTAGCCCGGCGCCGCCTTCGCGCCGAACAGGAACACGCGCGGCACGCGGTCAGCCTGCGGGTTCTCGCGGATCTCTTTGTACAGCGCCAGAATGTGCAGCAGGTTCAGGTGCTGACGTTTGTACTCGTGCAGGCGTTTGATCTGGATATCGAAAATCGCATTCGGGTTGATCTCAATCCCGGTACGCGCTTTCACGAACGCCGCCAGGCGAACTTTGTTCTCCAGCTTAATCGCGCGGTACTGTTCGCGGAATTTCGCGTCGTCAGCGTATTTTTCCAGGTTGATGAGCTGGTCCAGATCGTTGGCCCACTCTTTCTTCAGGGTCTTGTCCAGCAGGCCAGCCAGCAGGGGGTTGCACTGCTTGATCCAGCGACGCGGCGTAATGCCGTTGGTCACGTTGTGGAATTTGGTCGGCCACAGCTGGTGGTATTCCGGGAACAGATCTTTAACCACCAGATCCGAGTGCAGCGCCGCCACGCCGTTCACCGCAAAGCCGCTCACTACGCACATGTTCGCCATGCGTACCTGCTTATCGTGAACCACCGCCAGCTTCGCCCAGACCGCTTTGTTGCCCGGCCAGGTTTTATCCACCAGGGTTTTAAACTGGTCGTTAATCTTGTTGATGATCTGCATGTGGCGCGGCAGCAGCGCTTTCACCAGCTTCTCATCCCAGCACTCAAGCGCTTCTGGCATCAGGGTGTGGTTGGTGTAGGCAAAGGTACGGCTGGTGATGGCCCAGGCGTCGTCCCAGCTCAGCTGATGCTCGTCAATCAGCACGCGCAGCAGTTCCGGGATGGCAATGGTCGGGTGCGTGTCGTTGAGCTGAATGACTTCGAAGTCCGGCAGCTGCGCCAGCTTGCGGCCCGCCAGGTGATGGCGACGCAGAATGTCCGCCACGGAGCAGGCGCACTGGAAGTACTGCTGCATCAGGCGCAGCTTTTTACCGGCCAGGTGGTTGTCGTTCGGGTAGAGGACTTTGGTGAGCTTCTCGGCGTCGATGCCCTGCTGCTCGGCACGCAGGAAATCGCCGTCGTTAAATTTGGTCAGGTTAAACGGATGGGCGTGCTTCGCCTGCCACAGACGCAGCGGCTGCGCCACGCCGTTACGGTAGCCAAGCACCGGCAGATCCCAGGCTTCGCCGGTAATGGTGAACGCAGGTTCCCAGAGGCCTTGTTTCGTCACTTTCCCGCCAATGCCAACCTGCACGTCCAGCTGCGCGTTATGGCGGAACCACGGGTAGGTATTGCGATGCCAGTCGTCCGGCGCTTCCATCTGATGGCCGTCAGCGAAGGACTGACGGAACAGGCCGTACTGGTAGTTCAGACCGTAACCAATCGCCGACTGGCCGACGGTCGCCATGGAATCCAGGAAACAGGCCGCCAGACGCCCCAGGCCACCGTTGCCCAGCGCCGGGTCAATCTCTTCTTCCAGCAGATCGGTCAGGTTAATGTCGTGTTCTTTAAGAACGTCACCAACCTCCTGATACCAGCCGAGGTTCAACAGGTTGTTGCCCGTCAGACGGCCAATCAGGAACTCCATTGAAATGTAGTTTACATGGCGCTGCCCGTTTGCCGGTTTTGCCAGAGGATGAGCATCCAGCTGCTCTGCGAGCGCACCGCTCACTGCCTGCCACCACTGGTGAGGCGTCATCTCGTTTGCAGCATGAAGGCCAAAACGCTGCCACTGACGCGTCAGGGCAGCCTGGAATTGAGCTTTGTTGAAGGTAGGCTGTGACATAGGGGATCGGCATCCTTTAGAAAGAAAACACAAGTTGGCGCTAGTGTGCCTGGCTCATTTCACCTCTTCCTCCTCCCGTAGGGGATTAGACAGGGAGGAGTAGCGGGGATGAGCAGAAAAGTGTGATCAAGGCCACTCTCAGAGCATAGTTCGAGTGTGCCCGGAAGATAAAAAAGTAACCGAGGAGAATGTCAAAGAAATGAAATGCAGTTTCGGATGAAATTAAACCCTGCCGAAATAATTACTTACCTGGAATAATATTTTTGCAACAGGATGTCATGACCAGGAAAGGTATTATTCTCGCTGAACTTTACCCACACTTTATTAAATTTGACGTCACTATCCCTTCCTGAAACCAGTTTCAGCGCAGCCGCAGCACAACCATACAAGCCAGCATTGACGCGGCATTAAAGCCCTTTCCAGAAAGTTCCATCATCTGCCTGAATGTTTTGTGACAGAGTGCAAATTCAGAGCCACCAAATCCAGACATAACTTGCAATAGTTCTCTTTCTGACCGACCTTATATCGTATTAATTACGAAGCGCAAAAAAAATAAAATCTCTCGTTCCCCACAGTGAAGTGAAACCTATGTTGATTCCGTCTAAATTAAGTCGCCCGGTTCGTCTTGACCATACAGTGGTCCGCGAGCGTCTGTTGGCTAAACTTTCCGGCGCGCATAATTTCCGACTGGCGCTGGTTACGAGCCCTGCAGGTTATGGAAAAACAACGCTCATCTCGCAATGGGCCGCAGGTAAGAGCGATCTTGGCTGGTACTCCCTTGATGAGGGCGATAACCAGCAAGAACGTTTTGCCAGCTATCTGATTGCCGCCATACAGCAAGCCACCCATGGACACTGCGTCGCCAGTGAGGTGATGGTGCAAAAGCGCCAGTACGCCAGCCTGTCCTCCCTTTTCTCTCAGCTATTTATCGAACTGGCTGAATGGCATCGCCCGCTTTACGTGGTGATTGATGATTACCATCTCATCACTAACCCGGTGATTCATGAATCGATGCGTTTCTTCCTGCGCCATCAGCCGGAAAACCTGACGTTAGTGGTGCTGTCACGCAACCTGCCGCAGTTGGGTATTGCCAACCTGCGCGTGCGCGATCAGCTTCTGGAAGTGGGTAGCCAACAGCTTGCTTTTACCCACCAGGAAGCGAAACAGTTCTTCGACTGCCGCCTGAACTCACCGATTGAGGCCGCCGAAAGCAGCCGTCTGTGTGATGACGTCGCAGGCTGGGCCACGGCGCTGCAGCTGATTGCCCTCTCTGCCCGGCAAAACAACAGCCCGGCGCACCAGTCAGCGCGCCGTCTGGCCGGCATCAACGCCAGCCACCTCTCTGATTATCTGGTGGATGAGGTGCTGGACAGCGTCGATCCCTCGACGCGTAATTTCCTGCTGAAAAGCTCGCTGCTGCGCTCCATGAACGATGCGCTGATCGTGCGGGTGACGGGCTGTGAAAACGGTCAGCTTCAGCTCGAAGAGATTGAACGTCAGGGCCTTTTCCTGACGCGCATGGACGATCCCGGCGAGTGGTTTAGCTATCATCCGCTGTTTGGTAGCTTCCTGCGCCAGCGCTGTCAATGGGAGCTGGCGGTTGAACTGCCGGAGATCCACCGCGCCGCTGCCGAAAGCTGGATGGCACAGGGCTTCCCGAGCGAGGCCATCCACCACGCGCTCGCCGCCGGTGACGCCAGCATGCTGCGCGATATCCTCCTCAATCACGCGTGGGGCCTGTTTAACCACAGCGAGCTGACCCTGCTGGAAGAGTCCCTGAAAGCCCTGCCGTGGGAAAGCCTGCTGGAGAATCCGCGTCTGGTGCTGCTGCAGGCCTGGCTGATGCAGAGCCAGCATCGCTACAGCGAAGTGAACACCCTGCTGGCGCGCGCCGAGCAGGAGATGGAAAGCGAGATGGATACTACCCTGCACGGCGAGTTCAACGCGCTGCGCGCTCAGGTGGCCATTAACGACGGCGACCCGGACGAAGCGGAACGGCTGGCGATGGTCGCGCTGGATGAACTGCCGCTGGCCAACTTCTACAGCCGCATCGTGGCGACCTCCGTACACGGCGAAGTGCTGCACTGCAAAGGCGATCTCACGCGCTCGCTTTCACTGATGCAGCAAACCGAACAGATGGCGCGTCGTCATGATGTCTGGCACTACGCGCTGTGGAGCCTGATCCAGCAGAGCGAGATTTTATTCGCGCAGGGGTTCCTGCAGGCCGCCTGGGAAAACCAGGAGAAAGCGTTCCAGCTGATTCGCGAGCAGCATCTGGAACAGCTGCCGATGCACGAGTTCCTGTTGCGTATTCGCGCTCAATTACTGTGGGCATGGTCGCGTCTGGATGAAGCAGAAAGCTGCGCCCGCCAGGGTGTGGATGTTCTTTCCAGTTTCCAGCCTCAGCAGCAGCTGCAGTGCCTGGCGCTGCTGGTGCAGTGCTCGCTGGCGCGCGGCGATCTCGATAACGCCCGCAACCATCTTAACCGCCTGGAAAACCTGCTCGGCAACGGCCAGTACCATAGCGACTGGGTGTCAAACGCCGACAAGGTCCGGGTGATTTACTGGCAGATGACCGGCGATAAAAAATCCGCCGCCAACTGGCTGCGTCAGACGCCAAAACCGGAATTTGCCAACAACCACTTCCTGCAGAGCCAGTGGCGCAACATTGCCCGCGCGCAGATCCTGCTCGGTGAATTAGAGCCCGCAGAGATTGTGCTGGAAGAGCTGAACGAGAACGCGCGCAGCCTGCGCCTGATGAGCGACCTGAACCGCAACCTGCTGCTGCAAAATCAGCTCTACTGGCAGGCGGGCCGTAAAAACGATGCCCAGCGCGTGCTGCTGGAGGCGCTACAGCTGGCTAACCGCACCGGGTTTATCAGCCACTTTGTGATTGAAGGGGAAGTGATGGCCCAGCAGCTGCGTCAGCTGATTCAGCTCAACACGCTGCCGGAGCTGGATCAGCATCGCGCCCAGCGCATTCTGCGCGAGATTAACCAGCATCATCGCCACAAGTTTGCGCATTTCGATGAGAACTTCGTTGAACGTCTGCTGAACCACCCGGAAGTGCCGGAGCTTATCCGCACCAGTCCGCTTACCCAGCGCGAATGGCAGGTTCTGGGGCTCATCTATTCAGGCTACAGCAACGAGCAGATTGCCGGCGAGCTGGCGGTGGCGGCGACCACCATCAAAACGCATATCCGCAACCTGTACCAGAAGCTGGGCGTGGCGCATCGACAGGATGCAGTGCAGCATGCGCAGCAGCTGTTGAAGATGATGGGGTACGGCGTTTAGTTTTGTGCGGTCTGATGCCCTCTCCCACAGGGAGAGGGAAAACAATTTGTAGGTCGGGTAAGCGCAGCGCCACCCGACACAACCGTTAGCACAGTTCCAGCTGCAAATTATTATCTTTAATCACCTGCATCACGCCCGCTGGCGGCATCACGTCGGTATAGACCGCATCCACCATGCTGATGCTGCCCATGTTCACCATCGCGTTACGGCCAAACTTCGAGTGATCCACCACCAGCATCACGTGGCGTGAGTTTTCAATGATCGCGCGCTTGGTGCGTACCTCGTGGTAATCAAACTCCAGCAGCGAACCGTCGCTGTCGATGCCGCTGATGCCCAGAATGCCGAAGTCGAGGCGGAACTGAGAGATAAAGTCGAGGGTCGCTTCACCGATAATCCCGCCGTCGCGGCTGCGCAGCTCGCCGCCCGCGAGGATGATGCGGAAATCGTCTTTTTGCATCAGGGTATTGGCGACGTTCAGGTTGTTGGTGACCACGCGCAGGTTCTCGTGATCCAGCAGCGCATGGGCGACCGCTTCCGGCGTGGTGCCGATATCAATAAACAGCGTCGCCCCGTTCGGGATCTGGCTGGCGACCTTGCGGGCAATGCGCTCTTTCTCCGCCGTCTGCGTCGCTTTTCGGTCGTGCCAGGAGGTGTTGACCGAGCTGGACGGCAGCGCCGCGCCGCCGTGGTGGCGAAGGATACGGTTCTGATCGGCCAGGTCGTTCAGGTCACGACGGATGGTTTGTGGGCTGACGGCAAACTGCTCCACCAGCTCTTCAGTGCTGACGTATCCCTGTTTTTTTACCAGTTCGATAATGGCGTCATGACGTTGTGTTTGTTTCATCAATTATCCCTGAGAATTATGTTCGTTTTCGCGCATGGAGCGTGTCGGCAAAGGCCATCGCCAGCCCCACGGCCAGCCCGGCGACGTGCGCACCGTTGGCGATAGACATACCAAACAGATCAAACCATCCGGCAATTAGCCATATTAACGCAAAGGTTATCAATCCGCGTTGCAGATAGATGCCGCTTTGCGGATCGCGCTCCCCGCGAAGCCAGACGTAGCCCATCAGGGCATAGACGACACCCGACAGCCCGCCAAACCACGGGCCGCTGAACTTGTGCTGTACGTAGCCGCTCAACAGCGCGCTGATGATGGTGATAACGATCAGCTTGCCGCTGCCCAGACGCTTTTCAACGGCACCGCCGAGATACCACCACCAGAGCAGGTTGAAGAGGATATGCATCACCGAGAAGTGCATCAGCGCGTGGCTAAAGTAGCGCCATACGTCAAACTCAAGCGACGGATCATAGGGCCACGCCAGGGCAATCATCACGCTCTGGTCGCCGACCACGTTCATGATAATGAAGACAATGATGCAGGCCGCCATCAGCAGCAGCGTAAACGGGCCCGCGCGCTCGCGAAGGGTGGCAAGGAAGGGAAAGCGGCTGTAGTGCAATCCGCTGCCGGTCTGGCCGGATTGCCAGCTGGCCGCGAGATAGCGCGGGTCGCCAGGGTTCTCAAGAAAACGCGCCAGCTCCTCGTTTACCCGCCCGGCCTGGCTCTCATCGGCCAGCCAGACGTCGGTTTGCGTATGTTGCTGAATAGTCAGAATAACGCCCTGCGTCGCCATATAGTCGACAAACGCCTGGGCGACGCGCGGGTTGGTAAAAGAGGTGATCATCAACATGGGCAGCGGTCGCTTATTTCCACACAAAAGGGGACAGTATAGCGGGATCAGCGCTCAAACGCGTATTCCACTTCCGCCGGGAAATGACGATGCCAGGCATCGAAACCGCCGTCGACGCTGTAAACCGCGTCGTAACCCTGCTGAAGCAGATACTGCGCCGCGCCTTTGCTGCTGTTGCCGTGGTAGCACATGACCATCACCGGCGTGTCGAAGTCGTTATCGCGCATAAACGCGCCCAGCGTGTCGTTGGTGAGATGAAACGCGCCCGGCGTATGGCCCATCGCAAAACTCTGCGGATCGCGGATGTCCACCAGCACCGCTTTTCCCTGGTGCATCTTCTGGTGGGCTTCTTCTACGTTAATACATTCAAACTGATCCATGGTGTTCTCTTAACAGTGGTCAACGACAAGATTTTACCCCGTAGTGTACGTCCTGGCGGCGGGTAAACGCCATTATGTTATCCATATCACTCTAAATTGTTTTTTTGATGTTACCAAAAGCGCGTTCTTTTGCTATTATGAGCGATATCGAACATTTCTGAGCTTTAACGAAAGTGCATGAGGGTGTTATGGAAACCAAAGATCTGATTGTGATAGGCGGTGGCATCAACGGTGCCGGTATTGCGGTCGATGCCGCAGGACGCGGTTTATCCGTACTGATGCTGGAAGCTAACGATCTCGCCTGCGCGACGTCGTCCGCCAGCTCCAAACTGATTCACGGTGGCCTGCGCTACCTGGAACACTACGAATTCCGCCTGGTCAGCGAAGCGCTGGCCGAACGTGAAGTGCTGCTGAAAATGGCCCCGCATCTGGCGATTCCGATGCGCTTCCGCCTGCCCCATCGCCCGCATCTGCGTCCGGCGTGGATGATCCGAATTGGTCTGTTTATGTACGATCATCTGGGTAAACGCACCAGCCTCCCGGGTTCGAAAGGGTTGCGTTTTGGCTCAGAATCGGTCCTTAAGCCGGAAATCGTGCGCGGATTCGAATATTCCGACTGCTGGGTGGACGATGCCCGCCTGGTGCTGGCGAACGCGCAGATGGTTGAGAAGAAAGGCGGCGAGGTGAAAACCCGCACTCGCGCGACCTCTGCCCGCCGTGAAAACGGCCTGTGGATTGTCGAGGCGGAAGATATCGATACCGGCGAGAAGTTCAGCTGGAAAGCGCGCGGCCTGGTGAACGCCACCGGCCCGTGGGTGAAACAGTTCTTTGACGAGGGCATGCATCTGCCTTCCCCGTACGGCATCCGCCTGATCAAAGGCAGCCACATTGTGGTGCCGCGCGTGCATACCCAGAAGCAGGCGTACATTCTGCAGAACGAAGACAAGCGCATCGTGTTCGTCATCCCGTGGATGGACGAATTCTCGATCATCGGTACCACCGACGTGGAGTACAAAGGCGATCCGAAGAACGTCGAGATCGACGAGAGCGAAGTGAACTACCTGCTTAAAGTGTATAACGCGCACTTTAAGAAACAGCTGTCGCGCGACGACGTGGTCTGGACCTACTCCGGCGTGCGTCCGCTGTGCGATGACGAGTCTGATTCACCGCAGGCCATTACCCGCGACTATACGCTCGATATTCACGACGTAGACGGTCAGGCGCCGCTGCTGTCCGTGTTTGGCGGCAAGCTCACCACCTACCGCAAGCTGGCCGAGCACGCGCTGGAAAAACTGGCGCCGTACTATAAAGGCATTGGCCCGGCATGGACCAAGGGCGCGGTACTGCCTGGCGGTGATATCGGCGATAACCGCGATGATTACGCCGCGAAGCTGCGCCGTCGCTTCCCGTTCATCACCGAAGGGATGGCGCGCCACTATGCCCGCACCTACGGCAGCAATACCGAGCTGATCCTGGGTGATGCAAAAGAGATTGCCGATCTGGGCGAGCATTTCGGTCACGAGCTGTACGAAGCCGAGCTGCGTTATCTGGTTGAGCACGAGTGGGTGCGTCGTCTGGATGATGCTATCTGGCGCCGTACCAAAGAAGGGATGTGGCTCAACGCCGAACAGCAGTCTCGCGTGGCGCAGTGGTTGCTGCAACATGCGGCGAAACGTGAGCTGTCGCTGGCGTCCTAATACAAAAAAGCCGGGTGGCGGCTCCGCCTTACCCGGCCTACTCGATCCCGTAGGCCCGGTAAGCGCAGCGCCACCGGGCTTTGTTTTTACAACCTCACCGGATCAATATGCCAGATCGTCTCGGCATACTCCTTGATGGTCCTGTCTGACGAGAAATAGCCCATATTGGCGATGTTGTACATCGCGGCGCTGGTCCACTTCTCAGGCTGGCGATACAGTTCGTCCACCTTATCCTGACAGTCGACGTAGCTGCGGTAATCCGCCAGCACCTGATAGTGATCGCCAAAGTTAATCAGCGAATCTACCAGATCGCGGTAGCGGCTCGGTTCATCAGGGCTAAACACGCCGGTTGCAATCTGCGTCAGCACCTGACGCAACTCTTCATCCTCTTCGTAATACTGACGCGGCGAGTAGCCTTTCCTGCGCAGCGCCTCTACCTCTTCCGTCGTATTACCGAAGATAAAGATATTCTCTTCGCCCACGTGCTCCAGCATCTCGACGTTCGCCCCGTCCAGCGTGCCGATGGTCAGCGCGCCGTTAAGGGCAAACTTCATGTTACTGGTGCCGGATGCCTCCGTGCCCGCCGTAGAAATCTGCTCAGAGAGATCCGCCGCCGGGATGATCAGCTGCGCCAGGCTGACGCTGTAGTTCGGAATGAACACCACCTTCAGCTTGTCGCCAATGTCCGGATCCTGGTTAACCACCTTCGCCACGTCGTTGATGAGATGAATAATATGCTTCGCCATGTAGTAGGCCGACGCCGCCTTACCGGCGAAGATCTTCACGCGCGGCACCCATTCGGCCGTCGGGTCGGCCTTAATGCGGTTGTAATGGGTGATCACGTGCAGCACGTTCATCAGCTGACGCTTGTATTCGTGGATGCGTTTGATCTGAACGTCGAACAGCGCTTTCGGGTTTGCCACCACGTTCAGGTGCATCGCCAGCCAGACCGCCAGACGCTTTTTGTTCAGCAGCTTGGCTTCGCGCACGGCTTTGTTCACCGTCGGGAAATCAATATGCTGTTCCAGCTCGCTCAGCTGGCTCAAATCGGTACGCCAGGTGCGGCCGATATTCTCGTCCAGCACCTCCGAGAGCGGCTGGTTAGCCAGCGCCAGCCAGCGGCGCGGGGTGACGCCGTTGGTCACGTTGCAGAACCGCGTCGGGAAGATCTTCGCGAAGTCCGCAAACAGCGACTGCACCATCAGGTTCGAGTGGAGCTCGGACACGCCGTTGACCTTGTGGCTGATGACAACCGCCAGCCAGGCCATGCGCACGCGGCGGCCGTTCGACTCATCAATGATGGACGCGCGGCTCAGCAGGCCGGTATCGTTCGGATACTGCTCCTGCAGCGTCTTGAGGAAGTAGTCGTTAATCTCAAAGATAATCTGCAGATGGCGCGGCAGGATTTTGCCAAGCATGTCCACCGGCCACGTCTCCAGCGCTTCGCTCATCAGCGTGTGGTTGGTGTACGAGAACACCTGGCAGGTCACCTCAAAGGCGTCGTCCCAGCTGAACTTATGCTCGTCGATCAGCAGGCGCATCAGCTCCGGAATGGAGAGCACCGGGTGGGTGTCATTAAGGTGGATCGCGGTTTTCTCCGCCAGGTTGGCGTAGGTTTTGTGCAGCTGATGGTGGCGGCTGAGGATGTCCTGAATGGTCGCCGAAACGAGGAAATACTCCTGACGCAGGCGCAGCTCGCGGCCTGAGTAGGTCGAGTCATCCGGGTACAGCACGCGGGATACGTTCTCGGAGTGGTTTTTATCCTCCACCGCCGCGAAGTAGTCACCCTGGTTAAATTTACCGAGGTTAATTTCGCTACTGGCCTGAGCGCTCCACAGGCGCAGCGTGTTGGTGGCATCGGTGTCGTAGCCGGGGATAATCTGGTCGTAGGCCACGGCCAGGATCTCTTCCGTTTCCACCCAGCGGGATTTTTTTCCTTCCTGCTGAATACGCCCGCCAAAGCGCACCTTGTAGCGCGTGTTGTGGCGCTTGAACTCCCACGGGTTGCCGTACTCCAGCCAGTAGTCCGGGGACTCTTTCTGACGCCCGTCGACGATGTTCTGTTTGAACATACCGTAATCGTAGCGAATACCGTAGCCGCGGCCCGGCAGCGCCAGCGTCGCCAGCGAGTCGAGGAAGCAGGCGGCAAGACGTCCCAGACCGCCGTTACCGAGGCCCGGGTCGTTCTCTTCGTCGATCAGTTCTTCTAAATCTAACCCCATCTCTTCCAGTGCGGTTTTGACGTCGTCATAAATACCGAGCGACAACAGCGCATTGGACAGCGTGCGGCCAATCAAAAATTCCATCGACAGATAGTAAACCTGACGCGTCTCCTGCGAGAGCTGGGCGCGGTTTGAGCGCAGCCAGCGTTCAACTAAGCGGTCGCGCACCGCAAACAGGGTGGCGTTCAGCCACTCGTGCTTGTTGGCAATAACCGGATCTTTCCCGATGGTGAACATCAGCTTGTAGGCGATGGAGTGCTTTAACGCCTCAACGCTGAGCGTGGGTGAAGAGTAGCTAAATGGAGCGTTCATATCAGTAACTTCGCCTCGTTACATCAAGCGTTGATAGAGATCGCGGTATGACTGCGCCGCAACGTGCCAGCTAAAGTCCATGGACATCGCCTGGCGTTGGACGTAGCGCCACAGCGATGGACGGGACCACAAGACGAAAGCACGCCGAATCGCCCGAAGCAGCGACCAGGCATTACTGTCCTCAAAGACAAACCCGCTGGCGATACCGTCCGCCAGGTTTTCCAGTGAGCTATCCGATACCGTATCCGCCAGTCCGCCCGTGCGGCGCACCAGCGGCAGGGTGCCGTATTTCAGGCCGTAAAGCTGCGTCAGGCCGCAGGGTTCGAAACGGCTCGGCACCAGGATGACGTCCGCGCCGCCCATAATGCGGTGCGAAAACGCCTCGTGGTAGCCAATCTGTACGCCCACCTGCCCCGGATGTTCCGCGGCGGCGGCAAGGAAACCTTCCTGCAATACCGGGTCGCCCGCGCCGAGCAGCGCCAGCTGCCCGCCCTGCTCCAGTAAACCGGGCAGCGCCTCCAGCACCAGATCCAGCCCTTTCTGGCTGGTCAGGCGGCTTACGACGGCGAACAGCGGCACTTTGTCGTTAACCTTCAGGCCCATCGCAATCTGCAGCTGGCGTTTGTTTTCCGCTTTGTCTTCCACGGAATCACGGCCATAGCGCGCCGCCAGCAGGAGATCGGTCTCCGGGCTCCAGATCTGTTCATCCACGCCGTTCAGAATGCCCGACAGGCGGCCTTCGCGGTGGCGCTGCTGCAGCAACCCTTCCATGCCGTAGCCAAACGCCGGCTGGGTGATCTCACGCGCGTAGGTTGGGCTCACCGCCGTGATGTGATCGGCGTAGTACAGCCCCGCCTTCAGGAACGAGATCTGCCCGTTAAACTCCAGACCGTGCATGTTAAAGAAAGACCATGGCAGATCGATGTCATTCATGTGATGGGCGTAGTACATCCCCTGATAGGCCAGGTTATGCACGGTAAAGACCGATTTCGCCGGGTGGCCGCGCGCGGCGAGATACGCCGGGGCAAGCCCGGCGTGCCAGTCGTGCGCATGCACCACATCCGGACGCCAGAACGGATCCAGCCCCGTCGCCATTTCTGCTCCAACCCAGCCGAGGAGCGCAAAGCGCAGCACGTTGTCGGTATAGGCGAACAGGTTCGTATCGTGATACGGGCTACCCGGGCGATCGTATAAATGCGGCGCGTCGATCAGGTAAATCCCTACGCCATTGTAATGTCCAAACAGCAGGGTAATGCGTCCGGCAAACGTTTCACGGCGGGTCACCACTTTTGCATCAGGTATACCGCGCCGGATATCCGGAAAGGCGGGCAGCAGGACTCGGGTATCCACGCCTCCGGCGATTTGCGCCGCCGGTAATGCGCCAAGCACATCTGCCAGACCGCCCGTTTTTAATAACGGGAACATCTCAGAACATACGTGTAAAACCTGCATCATCGCTCCTGTTTGATTTGCAGCTTCCGCAACATTTCCCGTGTGACTAACACGATCCCCTCTTCCGAACGGTAGAAACGACGCGCGTCTTCTTCCGCATTCTCCCCAATGACCATCCCTTCAGGGATGACGCAGGCACGGTCGATCACGCAACGACGCAGACGACACGAGCGCCCTACCCAGACGTCCGGCAATAAGACTGCCGAATCGATATTACAGAATGAATTTATCCGCACGCGCGGGAACAGCACCGACTGCACCACGACCGAACCGGAGATGATGCACCCGCCGGACACCAGCGAGTTCAGCGTCATGCCGTGGCTGCCGGAGCGGTCCTGCACGAATTTGGCTGGCGGCAGCGACTCCATATGGGTACGAATCGGCCAGTTCTGGTCGTACATATCCAGTTCAGGCGTGACCGATGCCAGATCGAGGTTCGCTTTCCAGTACGCTTCCAGCGTGCCCACATCGCGCCAGTACGGTTCCGCATTCGGGTCGGACTGCACGCAGGACAGCGGGAAAGGATGTGCATACGCCATGCCAGCTTTCGTGATTTTCGGAATGATGTCTTTACCGAAGTCGTGGCTTGAGTTTTCGTCTTTGTCGTCTTCTTCCAGCAGCTCATAAAGATAATCTGCGTCAAAGACATAGATCCCCATGCTGGCGAGCGATTTGGTGTCATCGCCCGGCATGGTTGGCGGGTTCGCCGGTTTTTCAACGAAGTCGATAATTTTGTCGTCGGCATCCACGTGCATGACGCCAAACGCCGTCGCTTCAGCAACGGGCACGGGCAGACACGCCACGGTGCAGCGGGCCCCTTTTTCGACGTGGTCGATCAGCATGTGGGAGTAATCTTGCTTGTAAATGTGGTCCCCGGCGAGGATCACAATGTATTCCGCGTTATAGCGACGAATGATGTCGAGGTTCTGGGTCACCGCATCCGCTGTCCCGCGATACCAGTTCTCGCCGTGAACGCGCTGCTGCGCAGGAAGGAGATCGACAAATTCGTTCATCTCTTCGCTGAAGAATGACCAGCCGCGCTGAATATGCTGCACCAGGGTGTGCGACTGATACTGCGTGATGACGCCAATGCGGCGAATGCCCGAGTTCAGGCAGTTGGAGAGCGCAAAGTCGATAATACGGAACTTACCACCAAAGTGAACGGCCGGCTTGGCGCGCTTGATGGTCAAATCTTTCAGACGGGTACCACGCCCGCCCGCAAGTATCAGGGCAACCGTTTTTAATGGTAGCTGGCGTGCCAACATTAAGGGATCGTTCTTCTCTAATCTAACCATGACTAACTCCTTTTTTATCATCTTTGGAATACGCACACTCCGTGCGCAGGCCCGTGCCAGACAGCCATTACTACCGGATTATCCGCTCCGGCAAAGGGGGGAACGGCTCGCCACTCCCCGTCAGGTAAAACAATCTCTGCGACGTCATCCGTCGCGTTCAGCGTGACCAGCCATTTATCCGACAGCAGGATTTGCAGGCGTGGTACGCCGTGTTGCCACTCTTGCGCGCTTAACGGTTGCGCGTCTTTATTCAGCCAGCGAACGTTGCCGTCACCCTCTTCCCACCAGCTGTTGGCGGTCAGCGCGGGGATCTGCTGGCGAAGATGGATCAGCGCAGCGGTAAAATGAATCAGCCCGCTGTTGGCTTCACCCCAGTCGAGCCAGGTTAAGGTGTTGTCCTGGCAATAGGCGTTGTTGTTACCGTGCTGGCTGTGACCATGCTCGTCGCCTGCCAGCAGCATCGGCGTGCCCTGCGACAGTAAAAGCGTTGTCAGCAGCGCATGAACGCTGGCGCGTCGCCGCTCTATCACATCCAGACTTCCGCCTAACCCTTCTATACCATGATTAAAGCTATGGTTATTGTTAGTGCCATCGCGATTCTCTTCGCCGTTCGCCTCATTGTGTTTCTGATTGAAACAAACGCAGTCCCTGAGCGTAAAACCGTCGTGCGCCGTCAACAGATTAACGGTGGCCGACGGGCGTTTGCCGTCGCGCTTAAAGAGATCGCTCGACGCGGCAAAGCGCCCGGCAAATTCCCCCAGCGACAGGTTCCGCTCCAGCCAGAAGCGGCGTACGGCGTCGCGGTAGTGGTCGTTCCACTCGGCAAACAGCGGCGGGAAATTCCCGACCTGATAACCGCCTTCACCGATGTCCCACGGCTCGGCAATCAGCTTCACCTGCGAGAGCACCGGACAGTTTTTTATCGCCTCAAACAATGGCGCCTGCTGGCTGAACGCCGGCGTGCGTCCCATCACCGGCGCCAGGTCGAAACGAAAACCGTCGACGTGGAACGTCTGCACCCAGTATTTCAGGCATTCATACGCAAAGTGCGTGACCGCCGAGTGGCTGAGATTGAGCGTGTTACCGCAGCCGGTCCAGTTCTCATAATCGCCATCGTGCCTGATCCAATAATAGCTACGGTTATCAATTCCGCGCATGGAGAGCGTCGGGCCGTCGAGATCGCTTTCTGCGCTGTGGTTCAGCACCACGTCCAGAATGACCTCAATGCCCGCCGCGTGGAGCGCCTTCACCGCATCGCGGAACTCGTCCCGCGCCTTTTCCGGATGGACGGCATAGCGCGGCTCGAGCGCGAACATCGCCAGCGGGTTATAGCCCCAGTAGTTGCTCAGCCCCAGCCGCTGCAGACGCGGCTCGCTGGCAAAATGGGCGACGGGGAGCAGTTCCAGGGCGGTGATGCCGAGGTGTTTCAGGTAGGCGATCATGGTGGGATGCCCGAGCGCCTTGTAAGTGCCGCGCATCTCTTTGGGGATCGACGGATGCAGGTTCGTCAGCCCTTTGACGTGGGCTTCATAAATGACGGTCTTGCCCCACGGCGTCTGCGGCGGGGCATCGTTTTCCCAGTCATAAAGATCGTTCACCACCACGCTTTTTGGCGCGACGGGCGCGCTGTCGCGGTGGTCGGGCTCGCCGTAGCCCACGTGGAAGAGCGGATCATCTTTAAATTCGCCGTCCACGCGGTGCGCGCACGGATCAATCAGCAGCTTCGCCGGGTTGAACCAGTGCCCCTGCGCGGGATCCCACGGACCGTGAACGCGAAAGCCATAGTGCATACCGGGCCGTCCTCCGGCCAGGTAGCCGTGCCAGGTATCCCCCGTGCGCGCGGGTAAATCGTAACGGTGCTCGTTACCTTCCCCGTCAAACACGCACAGTTCAACCCGCTCGGCGTGAGCGGAAAAGAGGGTGAAGTTCACCCCTTTTCCGTCAAAATGCGCCCCGAGCGGTTCGGGTTTACCTGCCGTAAGCTGCGTCATTCGCCCTCCCGCATTAGCCAGATGGTGCCAAGCGGCGGCAGCGTCAGGCTCAGGGAGTTGGGTCGCCCGTGGCTTTCAATGGCGTCGCTCTGTACCAGCCCACCGTTACCGGCGTTGCTGCCGTGGTAGTGCATCGAGTCGGTATTCAGAATTTCGCGCCATTTGCCCGGCTGGTTAATGCCGAAGCGGTAATGTTCGCGCGGCACCGGCGTAAAGTTGCTGGCGACGATGATCTCGTTACCCGCTTTGTCACGACGCACAAAGACAAACACCGAGCGCTCGTGGTCGTCCACCACCAGCCATTCAAAGCCGTACGGATCGAAGTCGAGTTCGTGCAGCGCTTTGTGGTGGCGGTAGGTCAGGTTCAGATCGCGCACCAGACGCTGCACGCCGTGGTGCCAGTTGTCGCCGCCTTCCAGCAGATGCCAGTCGAGGCTGGCGTCGTGGTTCCACTCGCGCCCCTGGGCGAACTCATTGCCCATGAACAGCAGTTTCTTGCCCGGGAAGGCAAACATCCAGCCGTAATAGGCGCGCAGGTTGGCAAACTTCTGCCACGCGTCGCCCGGCATGCGGTCGAGAATCGATTTTTTACCGTGTACCACCTCATCGTGCGACAGCGGCAACATGAAGTTTTCGGTGTAGTTGTAGAGCATCCCGAACGTCAGCTTGTCGTGATGATACTTACGGTAAACCGGATCCAGCTTCATGTAGTCGAGCGTGTCGTGCATCCAGCCCAGGTTCCACTTATACCAGAACCCCAGGCCGCCCAATGACGGCGGACGGGAGACGCCCGCAAAGTCGGTGGACTCTTCCGCCATGGTCACGGCACCATCCACCTGCTCGCCGATAATGCGGTTGGTATTACGCAGGAATTCAATCGCTTCCAGGTTTTCGCGGCCACCAAACTCGTTCGGGATCCACTCCCCCTCTTTGCGGCTGTAGTCGCGGTAGATCATCGACGCCACCGCATCCACGCGCAGGGCATCGATGCCAAACCGCTCGATCCAGTACAGGGCATTCCCGACCAGGTAGTTTGAGACCTCACGGCGACCGTAGTTGTAGATCAGCGTGTTCCAGTCCTGGTGATAGCCTTCGCGCGGATCGCTGTGCTCGTACAGCTTCGTGCCGTCAAACTCTGCCAGCGCAAAATCATCCGCCGGGAAATGGCCCGGCACCCAGTCGAGGATCACGTTCAGCCCGGCGGCGTGCGCGGCATCAATGAAATAGCGGAAGTCGTCGCGGGTGCCGAAGCGGCGGGTCGGCGCATACAGCCCGGTGGGCTGATAGCCCCAGCTGCCGTCGAACGGATGCTCGTTGACCGGCAGCAGCTCAAGGTGGGTAAAGCCCATCCATTTGGCGTATGGCACCAGCTGGTCGGCAAGCTCCCGGTAACTCAGCCAGAAGTTGTTATCGGTATGGCGGCGCCAGGAGCCGAGATGGACTTCATAAACGGATATTGGCGCATCAAAACGGTTGGCCTGTTTACGCTCCTCCGTCTGGACGACCTTCTCCGGCAGGCCGCAGATCAGCGACGCGGTATCCGGGCGCATCTGCGCTTCGAAGGCATACGGGTCGGCTTTAATGCGCAGCTTGCCGTGGGCGTCGATCATCTCGAATTTATAAAGCTGCCCGTGGTGTGCCCCGGGGATAAACAGCTCCCAGATACCGGTTTCCCGACGCAGGCGCATCGGGTGACGGCGGCCGTCCCAGTAGTTGAACTGGCCGACAACGGAGACGCGCTGGGCATTGGGCGCCCACACGGAGAACCGCGTGCCGGTGATGCCGTCCATGGTATCGGCATGGGCGCCCAGCGTTTCATAAGGACGCAGATGGGTCCCCTCGGAGAGCAGCCAGGCATCCATCTCTTTAAGCAGAGGGCCAAAGCTGTAGGGATCGTCAATCAGGTTCTGCTGGCCGTGCCAGAGAACGGCGAGCTGATAGCGAAAAGGGTTTTTACGACGGGGCATCACGCCCGAGAAGAAGCCACGGGAATCGAGGCATTCAAGGTTACCGACTTTGCGGCCGGTTTTGGGTTCAATCACCCAGACTTCTGTGGCATCCGGCAACAGGGCACGAACTTCCAGGCCTGCCTCAGTACGGTGCATCCCAAGCACAGAAAAGGGGTCAGCGAAATGACCCGCAATAAGCGCATTAATCACGTCTCTATCCACACGATCGGACATGGTATTCATCCTGTTTTTATGTCGTCCTTTTTAAGCGCTCCGGGACGACTTTTAATGTGACCTGAACGGGACAGCACAAAAATGTGCATCCATTCTGCTCCGTTCGAACCTCAGGTAAGAAATGACTCTTCCTTAAAGCATAGCCAACGCTCTAAATGACTCCTGATAAAAAATAAGACATACGCGTGTTACTCCATGTAGTACGCAAAAAAAAGGGGTGAAAATCACCCCCGGTATTTAACAAATTATTACGCCAGCTGGCGCAGCATGCGGCGCAGCGGCTCAGCGGCGCCCCACAGGAGCTGGTCACCAACGGTGAACGCGGAGAGATACTCCGGCCCCATGTTCAGCTTACGCAGACGGCCAACCGGCGTGGTCAGCGTGCCGGTCACCGCTGCAGGGGTCAGCTCGCGCATGGTGATATCGCGATCGTTTGGCACCACTTTCGCCCACGGGTTGTGCGCGGCCAGCAGCTCTTCCACGGTCGGAATAGACACATCTTTTTTCAGTTTAATAGTGAAAGCCTGGCTGTGGCAGCGCAGCGCGCCGATACGCACGCACAGACCGTCAACCGGAATGGTGTTCGCGGTATTGAGGATTTTGTTGGTCTCGGCCTGGCCTTTCCACTCTTCGCGGGTCTGGCCGTTATCCAGCTGCTTGTCGATCCACGGGATCAGGCCGCCGGCCAGCGGTACGCCAAAGTTATCCACCGGCAGCTCGCCGCTGCGGGTCAGCTCGGTCACTTTACGCTCGATATCGAGAATAGCCGACGCCGGGTTTGCCAGCTCGGTCGCAACGCTCTGATGCAGCTGGCCCATCTGGGTCAGCAGTTCGCGCATATGACGCGCGCCGCCGCCGGACGCCGCCTGGTAGGTCGCCACGGAGACCCACTCCACCAGATCCTGCGCGAACAGGCCGCCGAGGGACATCAGCATCAGGCTGACGGTGCAGTTACCGCCAACAAAGGTTTTTACGCCGTTGTTCAGGCCATCGGCGATCACGCCCTGGTTAACCGGGTCGAGAATGATGATGGCATCGTCTTTCATGCGCAGCGAAGAGGCCGCGTCAATCCAGTAGCCCTGCCAGCCGCTTTCACGCAGCTTTGGATAGATTTCGTTGGTATAATCGCCGCCCTGGCAGGTCACAATAATGTCGAGTGCCTTCAGCGCTTCCAGATCGTAAGCATCCTGCAACGTGCCTGTGGTACCACCAAAGGACGGAGCAGCCTGGCCGAGCTGGGAAGTGGAGAAGAAGACCGGGCGGATAGCGTCGAAATCGCGCTCTTCAACCATGCGTTGCATGAGTACAGAGCCGACCATACCGCGCCAGCCGATAAAACCAACGTTTTTCATAGCATTTTTTTCCTGCTGAGGGTGTGTGCTGATTGTGCAAGCCAGTATTGAACTGGGATATGCTTCACATTACAAAATGCTGCCAAAGTCGCAAGCGAAATTAATCGATGATTGCCCGGCAATCAGAAATACAGCTAATTATCATAATAACCTTAGAGAAATTCAGGGATAATTTACATGAGTGAAATCATTTCCGCCGCGGTTTTATTGATCCTGATAATGGATCCCCTGGGTAACCTGCCGATCTTCATGTCGGTGTTGAAGCACACCGAGCCGAAGCGCCGCCGGGCGATCATGATCCGCGAGCTGCTCATCGCCCTGCTGGTGATGTTTATCTTCCTGTTTGCGGGTGAAAAAATTCTCGCCTTCCTGAACCTGCGCGCTGAAACCGTGTCGATTTCCGGTGGGATTATTCTGTTCCTGATTGCGATTAAGATGATTTTCCCGAGCGCGGAAGGCAGCAGCAGCGGCCTGCCTGCGGGTGAAGAGCCGTTTATTGTGCCGCTGGCGATCCCCCTCGTCGCGGGCCCGACCATTCTGGCGACGCTGATGCTGCTGTCGCATCAGTATCCGAACCAGATGAGCCATCTGGTGATTGCCCTGCTGATTGCCTGGGGCGGAACGTTTATCATCCTGCTGCAGTCGTCCCTGTTCCTGCGCCTGCTGGGCGAAAAAGGGGTAAACGCGCTGGAGCGCCTGATGGGGCTCATTCTGGTGATGATGGCAACGCAGATGTTCCTGGATGGGATCAGGGCGTGGATGAAGGGATGACGTTCTCCCTCTCCCTGTGGGAGAGGGCATCAGGCGCCGTATTCTTGCCGGGTGGCGGCTTCGCCTTACCCGGCCTACAACGGCTCTAGTCCCGTAGGTCGGGTAAGCGTTAGCGCCACCCGACTTTTTTCACAGTGGCAAGATGCCTTCATTTGTACGCAACCAGCGCGGTGCTTTCAACATACCGCTATACAGCCCAACTAAGCCTTGCAACAAATCTCCAGCCACTCTTTCATCACTCTCTGAAAGTGAACGAGCCAACAGCAACTGTGTTAATAGCTTGCAATAGCTTTCCAACTGATCAACTTCCGGCTCGAAGGCAGGGACGTCCAGAGGCAGGTCATCTACCGTTAAACTCGCTTTTAAATATTCAGGAACAGGTTCAAGCATGGGTGCGGCCTGATACCCTCAACCTCCCCCCAAATAAGTGAGGGCTACCCCTTACGAATCAAATACCGGTACGGCAGCGTCTCCGTCTGCTGCGCCACCAGCTCATGCTCCATAAAGGTACAAAAACCGGGAATGTCGCGCGTGGTGGCAGGGTCGTCGGCAACGATCAGCAGCGTTTCACCGGTCTGCATGTTGCGCACGGTTTTACGTACCATCATTACCGGTTCCGGGCAGCGAAGGCCCTGGGCATCAAGAGTGTGGTCTGGGCTGGAAAACAGGTCGGTCATGATCTTCTCGGTCAGGTAAAAACGGCTGTAGTTTACGCCCCGTTGCGGTCAATGCAAACCAGGTTAACGATTGCGTAAAAACTAACCATTGCAATGTCCCGCCAAAGCAGTATCATGCTGCGGTTTTTATTGGGTTCCCTCACCCCAACGTATAAAAAGGTCACAATATGACGCAGTTTTCTGAATCACAGCGCGTAAAAGCGTTGTTCTGGCTTTCGCTTTTCCATTTGCTGGTGATCACCTCCAGCAACTATCTGGTGCAGCTCCCTATCTCCATCTTTGGTTTTCATACCACCTGGGGCGCGTTCAGTTTTCCGTTTATTTTCCTCGCCACCGATCTGACCGTGCGTATTTTTGGCGCACCGCTGGCTCGCCGCATTATTTTTGCGGTCATGCTCCCGGCGCTGTTCATCTCGTACGGGGTTTCGTCCCTGTTTTATATGGGAAGCTGGCAGGGCTTTGAGGCGTTAACCCACTTCAACCTGTTTGTCGCCCGTATCGCCGCAGCAAGCTTTATGGCCTACGCGCTGGGGCAGATTCTGGACGTGCACGTGTTTAACCGCCTGCGTCAGAATCATCGCTGGTGGATGGCACCCACCGCCTCCACGCTGTTCGGTAACGTGAGCGATACGCTGGCCTTCTTCTTCATCGCCTTCTGGCGTAGCCCGGATGCGTTCATGGCCGAACACTGGATGGAAATCGCGCTGGTGGACTACTGCTTCAAGGTGCTCATCAGCATTGTGTTCTTCCTGCCCATGTACGGCGTGCTGCTGAATATGCTGCTGAAAAGGCTGGCAGATAAATCTGAAATCACGGCATTGCAGGCTGGTTAAGGGTTCGCTTTATCAGTTGTGATAAGATGAGCGAATGAGCCGTTATGGCCGTTTATCGAAAGGAAGAAGTCAATGCGCAATCTGGTTAAATATGTCGGGATTGGCCTGCTGGTTGTGGGTCTTGCAGCCTGTGATAACAGCGACACGAAAACGCCTGCTCAGGGCGCATCCGCAGAAAGCAATGCGACCGGCCAGCCGGTGAATCTGATGGATGGCAAACTCAGCTTCTCTCTGCCAGCCGATATGACTGACCAGAGCGGCAAGCTGGGCACTCAGGCGAATAACATGCACGTTTACTCCGACGCAACCGGGCAGAAAGCGGTCATTGTGATTGTGGGCGACGACACCAGCGAAGATCTGGCGGTCCTGTCCAAACGTCTGGAAGATCAGCAGCGCGGCCGCGACCCGCAGCTGCAGGTCGTGACCAATAAATCCATCGAACTGAAAGGCCATAAGCTGCAGCAGCTGGACAGCATCATCTCTGCGAAAGGCCAGACCGCGTACTCCTCTGTCGTGCTGGGCAAGGTCGATAACAAACTCCTGACCCTGCAGATCACCCTGCCAGCGGAAGATCAGCAGAAAGCGCAGACGGCTGCTGAAAACATCATTAACACCATCGTAATCCAGTAACGTTTCACGATGATGACGTGGCCTCCGGTGCCTGCACCGGGGGCCATTTTTTTAGCCGCCACGTCAGCAGCAATGCCATCATGACCAGACCCGCCGCGGCAAGATAGATCACCGGTACCCCCGCCCGGGCCATTACCAGCCCTGCCAGCGGGCCGGTAATGCCTAACGACATATCCATAAATACCGTATAGGTCGCCAGCGCTGCGCCCTGATTCTGCTGCGGTACCGCTTTTACCGCGACCACGCCCAGCGCCGGGAAGACCAGTGAAAAACCGGCTCCCGCGAGAAATACGCCCATTTTCGCCATCCAGGGCGCGCTGGCTACGCCGGTCAACAGCAGCCCGACAATCTCTACCGCAAAGCAGATCGTCGCCACGTTCAGCCCGCCCAGACGGTTGATGCCGTTAGGGAAAAGCAGGCGCGCACCAACAAACGCACAGCTGAACAGGGTTAACGCAAAGGCCGCGCCGTCCCAGCCTTTGGCGTCATAGAACAGGGTAATGAAGGTGGCGATGACCCCGAAGCCGGTGGTCGCCAGCGCCAGCGCCATCCCGTATGGCCAGACCCGCCCGAGCACCGCCCGGAACGGCAGCGGTTTGCCCTTGCTGGCCTTCACTGTCGGGCGCGGCAGCGCAAACAGAATCGCCACAAGCGCGACCGCCATAATGGTGAGCGACAGTCCATACAGCCCGCCAAACGCATAGCAGGCCACGCCAAGCGGCGCGCCGAGCGCCATCGCGCCGTAGGTGACAATCCCGTTCCAGGAGATCACCCGACCAATGTGTGGCGTCCCGACAACCCCCACGCCCCAGAGCGTCGAGCCGGTTCCCGCCAGGCTTTGCCCAATGCCGAGGATGACGCGGCCCAGGCAGAGCAGCGCCAGGCTGACCAGCGGCCAGTGGCTGGCTGAGGCAGCCAGCAGGTAGCTCAGACCACTGAGGAAGCAGCCGCACAATCCCACCACCACGATGCTTTTTGGACCGAACGTGTCCGCGTAGCGCCCGGCATGCGGGCGGCTCAGGAGCGTGGCGAAATACTGCAGGCTAATCACCAGCCCCGCCCAGAAGGCACTGAAGCCCATGACGTCATGGACATAGCCCGGCAGAACCGCCAGCGGCAGGCCGATGGTGAGATAGCTGGCAAAGTTAAAAATCACAACGGAAACGATGCGCAGATTGAGGCGCAGTCCGCTCAGTGCCGGTTCAGCGGCAGGTTCGGGCATGGGGTTCTACCTGGATTTTTTACAACAGTGTTTCACTATTACCACGCCCCAATAAGAAAATCAGCAGCGACTTTCAGATTAACGGTGCCAGACGAAGCGAGGCTCGGGCACTACACTTACCGGGTCATCACACTAAGGAACGCGCATGATCGCTAACCCGTCCGACAAAGCAGGACTCCACATCTTATTAAAGCTCGCCTGTCTGGTGGTTATCCTTGCGGGTATCCATGCGGCCGCCGACATCATAGTTCAGCTCCTGCTGGCGCTCTTTTTTGCCATTGTGCTTAATCCGCTGGTCACCTGGTTTCTGCGCCGGGGCGTTAGCCGCCCGGTAGCCATCACTATCGTCGTCATCGTGATGCTGATTGCCCTGACGGCGCTCTTCGGCGTGCTGGCGGCCTCGCTGAGTGAATTCTCCACCATGCTGCCGCAGTACAACAAAGAGCTGACGCGGAAGATCGTCGCACTCCAGGAGATGGTGCCTTTCCTTAATCTGCATATCTCACCCGAACGGATGCTGCGCAGGATGGACTCCGAGAAGGTCATGACCTACGCCACCACCTTGATGACGGGGCTTTCCGGCGCGATGGCCAGCATTCTGCTGCTGGTCATGACGGTGGTGTTTATGCTGTTTGAAGTCCGCCACGTCCCGTATAAGCTGCGCTTTGCACTGAATAACCCACAAATTCACATTGCTGGCTTACACCGGGCGCTGAAGGGCGTCTCTAAATATCTGGCGCTGAAAACGCTGCTGAGCGTCTGGACCGGGATCATCGTCTGGCTGGGGCTGATGCTGATGAACGTGCAGTTCGCGCTGATGTGGGGCGTGCTGGCGTTTCTGCTGAACTACGTGCCCAACATTGGCGCGGTGCTTTCCGCCGTGCCGCCGATGATTCAGGCGTTTCTGTTTAACGGATTCTACGAATGTATGCTGGTCGGCGCGTTATTCCTCGTCGTTCACATGGTGCTGGGCAATATTCTCGAACCACGCATGATGGGGCACCGGCTCGGCATGTCGACGCTGGTCGTCTTTTTATCCTTACTGGTTTGGGGATGGCTGCTGGGCCCGGTCGGTATGCTGCTCTCGGTCCCCCTGACCAGCGTGTGTAAGATCTGGATGGAGACCACCAAAGGCGGCAGCAAGCTGGCCATTTTGCTCGGGCCGGGAAGGCCGAAAAGCCGGTTGCCCGGGTAGCTGACCTACCTTTATAGGTAGGTTTAAACCGCCAATAATCCGCCTTAAATTACCGCGTTCATTACCTGACGCGGTATTTTTATTTGCGTTAAGGAAATATTAATTCTGTTTTTGTTTACGTCGGTCGCATTACGTTGAAACGCAAATCATGATTTAACGCAAATTAAAAAAAATGAAATTGTTAATTATTTTCCATGTTATTATGCCCGCCTTCGCGTCAACGTAATGCAAACCTTAATATTGATTAAAAAAACATCTGGCACATAAGAAACGCCGGATAAATATTATTTGTAAAAACCACTACCTTTAATTGTTATTATTGATATGGAGTTGTTGATGAAAAAGATCGTTAAATGGTGTGCTGCCGCCGTATTCGTTGGCGCACTGGCAGGCTGTGCGCGTACTGCCCCAATCGCTCAGGTTCACTCTACTGTGAGCGCGGGTCATACCGCCGACCAGGTAAAAACCGCGATTTTGAAAGCAGGACAAAAACGTGACTGGATCATGACGGAAGCCGGTCCGGGCGTTATCAAAGGTCGTCTGCAGGCGCGCGACCACTCGGTCGACGTTCGTATTCCTTATTCCGCAACAAGCTATTCCATTAACTACGAAAGCAGTATGAACCTGAAAGCGGCTGACGGTAAAATTCACAAAAATTATAACCGTTGGGTGAATAACCTCGACCACGATATTCAGCTGAACCTCTCCGCGGGCGCCGCACTGTAATATTTTTCTAAAGTCGGGCCGCATATGGCCCGATAACCCTTATTTCTTGCCCTGAAAGGTTACGCAGCAATGTACGAAAAGGATACGCTCAGCGCACTGGATGCCATTACCGAAGCGCAACGCATCGCTTTTGCTCCGATGTTATTTCAGACCGCGCTTTGTCTGCGTAACTCAGGCATTCTCGCCTGGCTCGATAAACAAGGTAAAGAGGGTGCCAGCCTCGAGGAAATAACCGAACACAGCACGCTCGGCAGCTATGGCGTCAGCGTACTGCTGGATATGGGATTAAGCGGGCGGATCGTTACCCAACAGCATGGACGTTATTTTCTGGCAAAAGTGGGCCACTTTTTACTGCACGATGAAATGACCCGCGTAAATATGGATTTCACTCAGGACGTTTGTTACAAAGGGCTATTTCACCTGGCGGACGCCCTGAAGGAAGAAAAACCTGCGGGATTAGCGGTGTTTGGCAACTGGCCAACCATCTATCCGGCATTATCCCAATTACCGGCTCAGGCGAAAGAGAGCTGGTTCGCCTTTGATCATTACTATTCCGACGCCGCGTTTGATGCCGCTTTGCCATATATATTCGCAAGCTCGCCGACAAAATTGTACGATGTGGGCGGAAATACGGGTAAATGGGCGTTACGCTGCTGCCGCTATGACGAAAATGTTGCCGTGACGATCCTCGACCTGCCGCAGCAGATAGCGCTGGCGCAGGAAAACATCGCAAAAGCAGGTTTTTCTCATCGTATTGGATTCCATGCTGTCGATATGCTTAGCCCAGCAGCCTTGCCGGGTGAGGCCGACGTCTGGTGGATGAGCCAGTTTCTGGATTGTTTCTCTCCGGATCAGATTGTCGCCATGCTGACGCGCGTCGCACAGGTCATGAAGCCAGGCGCACGTTTGTGCATCATGGAGCTTTTCTGGGATGCCCAGAAGTTTGAAGCGGCCTCTTTCAGCCTGAATGCCACCTCGCTCTATTTCACCTGTATGGCGAATGGCAATAGCCGGTTTTACAGCGTAGAGGCGTTTTATCGTTACCTGGAGAGCGCAGGTTTCAGCGTTGAACAGCGTCTGGATAACCTTGGGGTCGGTCATACCCTGCTGATATGCACCAAACGTGAACAATAGAGCAGCTTAGCTGCCCGGGTGGCCAGGTCTGCCCTTTGAATACGGTTTTTTTTCGCGGACGCGCGTAGATGAAATTTTCACTGAACATTATCGACTGGCAGGCGAGAGCCCCAGGACTCAGCGATGCCACAGAGTGGCAGGCGTGGTCACGCCTGCAGCTGCCCGTCGATCCAGCGGCCCCGCTTCCCCGGCTGACCGCTTTACCCATGATGACCGCGCGCCGCCTCAATTCAGGCAGTAAGCTGGCGGTGGACATTGGTCTCGCTATGCTGCAACACCACGCCATTGATGCCGTCGTCTATTCCAGCCGCCACGGCGAGCTGGAGCGCAACTACCGTATTCTGCATGCTCTGGCGACGGGGCAATCCGTATCGCCTACCGACTTCGCCATGTCCGTGCACAACTCGGCGGTGGGCAATCTCACGATTACCGCACGCCAGGCAATCGTCTCGTCATCCATTTCTGCCGGGCTGGACACCTTCCAGCAGGCATTATGTGAAGTCCTGAGCCTGCTGCAGGCGGGCTACTCCCGCGTCTTGCTGGTCGATTTTGACGGCGCACTGCCGGAATTTTACCACCCGGCGTTACCGCACCAGATGCCCACCTGGCCCTACGCGCTGGCGCTGGTGATTGAATCCGGCAAGGAATTGCAGTGTGAAACCCGCAGCGGCAGCACGGGGGATGAACCCGCCCTTCCGCAAAGCCTGGTCTTCCTGCAACGCTATCTCAGCGAGGCGCGCCAGTTTGTGGTACCCGGCGAACGTTTGCTGTGGCAATGGACGCGCGCATGAACCGCCTGACTGCCCGAATTAACTGGTTATGGCGTCTGGTGATGACCGGATTCTGCTTCGTGCTGTTTGGCGTGGGCGGGCTGCTGCTGTCACTGGTATGGTTCAACCTGCTGCTGATCGTCCAGCGCGACCGCACCAACCGCCGTCGCCTTGCGCGGCGCAGCATTGCGGCCAGCTTCCGCTTCTTCCTGACCGTTGCCCGCGGCCTCGGGGTACTGGACTATCGCATTCACAATCTTGACGCCCTGCGCAACGATCGGGGTTGTCTGGTGGTGGCTAACCACCCCACGTTAATTGACTACGTGATTCTGGCATCGGTGATGCCAGAAACCGACTGTCTGGTGAAAAGCGCGCTGCTGCGCAATCCGTTTGTCAGCGGCGTCATCCGCGCGGCGGATTACCTGATTAACAGCGAAGCCGAGCCTCTGCTGGCTGCAAGCCAGCAGCGTCTGGCTCAGGGCGACACGCTGTTAATCTTCCCGGAAGGCACACGTACCCGGTCTGGCGAAGCTATTTCCCTCCAGCGCGGCGCAGCAAATATCGCCGTGCGCTGTAACAGCGATCTGCGGGTGGTGCTGATCCACTGTAGCGAACATCTGCTGGATAAAAAAAGTCGCTGGTATGATGTGCCGCCAGAAAAACCTGTCTTCACCGTGGATGTCCGCGACCGCGTGAACATCGACGAATTTTACGATGCAAATGAACAAGAACCGGCGCTGGCGGCAAGGCAGTTAAACCGGCATCTACAGCATCGATTAACATCAGGCCTTCAATCTTTGTCAGGAATTAATGATGCAAGCGCTTTATCTTGAAATTAAGAATCTCATTATCACCACGCTGAATCTGGACGAGCTTACCGCAGAGGATATTGATACCGATGCCGCGCTGTTTGGCGATGGGCTGGGTCTCGACTCTATCGACGCGCTGGAACTGGGTCTGGCCGTGAAAAACCAGTATGGCGTGGTGCTTTCTGCTGAAAGCGAAGAGATGCGCCAGCACTTCTTTTCCGTCGCCACGCTGGCGTCCTTTATCAACGCTCAACGCGCCTGAGATGTGATCACGATGACCGAACAAGAAACCATTTATCAGGAAGTCTGTGGCCTTCTGACCCGACTGTTTGAAATCGACCCGCAGGATATTACCCCTGAAGCCCGTCTTTACGAAGACCTGGAGCTGGACAGCATTGATGCGGTGGACATGATTGTTCATCTGCAGAAGAAAACGGGCAAGAAAATCAAGCCGGAAACCTTCAAATCGGTTCGTACCGTTCAGGATGTGGTAGACGCCGTCGAACAGCTTCTGCGCGAAGAGTAAGACGTCGTGCGCGGCGGACGGACATTCCCGATCATCCCACTTCTGACGGGGTTGATGCTGCTGGCGTGGCCCTTCCTGATTGGATTTGGGCTGGCGCATAACAGCCTGCAGTGGCTATTACCCGTGATGGCTCTGGTGTTACTGCTGCGGCTGCGTCAGGCGCAGCGGAACACAAGCCCGATGCGGTATGTGGTGCAGTGCGTGGCGCTGGCGGGGATCGCCCTCTGCACGGCAAGCTACCTGCTGAAAGCCCACCAGTGGCTGCTGCTCTATCCGGTGGTCGTCAACCTTGTCATGCTGGCCGTGTTTGGCGGTTCGCTGTGGACAGCGATGCCGCTTGTCGAACGACTGGCGCGCTTGCGCGAGCCAAACTTGCCCCCGGAGGGCGTGCGCTATACCCGTAAGGTGACCCTCGTCTGGTGCGGTTTTTTCGTCGGCAACGGCACGATGGCGCTGTTTACCGTCCTCCACGGCGACATGCATCTGTGGACGCTATGGAACGGTATGGTGGCTTACATCCTGATGGGGATGCTGATGGCAGCAGAGTGGCTGGTGCGCCAGCGGGTGATAAAAAAAGAGATGCACAATGACTAACCCCCTTCCGCTGGGCCAGTGGTTAAATGCGCCGCGCCCTGACGACACGCCTGTTGCCTGGCTTGACGATCGTACCTGGACGCTGGGCCAGTTGCGCCACGATGTAACCTTACTGGTCGAGACCCTGCGTCAGCAGGAAGGCGAGCGCTGGGCGCTGTGCTTTGAAAACAGCTACCTGTTTATTGTTGCGCTGCTGGCCTCGCTGCACGCCGGTAAAACACCGGTCATTCCCGGCCATAGCCGCGTCTCGCAGCTTGAAGAACAGCAATCTTTGTTTAGCGGCGTTCTGAGCGATCGAACGCTTGGTTTTCATGGGAAACAGATTGTGGTGGCCTCCAGCCACCAGACAGCCAGCCACTGGGTGCCTCTGCCGGCCATTGACGAAAACCGCTTCGTTGAACTGTTCACCTCAGGCTCCACGGGCACGCCGCGCCGGGTGGTTAAGCACATCGTAAGTCTGGATCGCGAAGCCCGCCTGCTGGCTCACCGCTTTGGTGAGCGTTTGGCCGGATGCAGCATTGTGGCCTCGGTCGTACCGCAACATCTGTATGGCCTGACATTCCGTATCGTCTTGCCGATGGCGCTGGGCCTGCCGCTGCATGCCGCGATGCTCTATTACGCAGAACAACTGGCCGCCCTGCCTCCTGACAGGCAATACCTGTTCATCAGCAGCCCGGCGTTCCTGAAGCGCCTGGATACCGAGCTTGCCGCGCCGCCCGTCAGGATGCTGATTTCAGCAGGTGGAATGCTGCCCTGGCGTGACGTCTCGACCACCTCCGGCTGGCTTAACCTTTGGCCGGATGAAATTTATGGCAGTACCGAAACCGGGATCCTCGCCTGGCGCCATCGTCAGGAGGATAACGTGCCCTGGCTACCGTTCCCCGGCGTGATCTTCCATCAGGAAGATGACGCCTGTCGCGTTACGTCGCCACTGATCCATGAGCCAGAAGGGGCTCCAGCTCGACGATATCCTGCACTTCGACAGCGAGGGGCTTTTCAGCATCGCCGGTCGCCGCGGGCGGGTGGTCAAAATTGAAGAAAAACGCATCTCGCTTAACGAGATCGAACGCCGCCTGCTAGAGCTCGACGGTATTTGCGAAGCGGCCGCACTGCCGGTCACGCGCGGGGGTCGTCAGGGGATTGGCGCCCTGCTGGTTCTGGATGAAACGGCCCGTCAGCGCGGGTATGTGCAGGATAAAAAAGCGCAGGAGTTCGCCTGGCGTCGCGCCCTGCTGCCGTGGCTTGAACCTGTCGCGGTGCCGCGCTACTGGCGCATCGTTGATGAAATGCCGGTAAACAGTATGAACAAGCGTGTCTATGCGCAGTTAGAGGAGTTATTTCATGAAAATTCATGAAATTGAGCGCCACCAGACACAGCCGGAGAAGCTGGAGATCGTTTTGCATCTCGACGCAACGCTGTTCTGGTTTCAGGGCCATTTCGCCGTACAACCGCTGCTGCCCGGCGTTGCGCAGCTTGACTGGGTGATGCACTACGCCACGACGTTACTGGCACCGGGCTATCGCTTTCACAGCATTCAAAACGTGAAGTTTCAGGCACCACTGCTGCCGGAAACCACGGTGACGCTGATGCTTGAGTGGCATGCCGAACGTCAGATGCTGACCTTCAGCTATCAACGCCATGCCGGGGCTGAGCGCCACACCGCCAGCAGCGGGAAAATTCGTCTATGTCAGTAATCTTTCGTCCCTGCGTGCTGATCCCGTGCTACAACCACGGCGCGATGATTGCCCGCGTGCTGTCACGTCTCGCGCCGTTCGGCCTGCCGTGCCTGGTGGTGGATGACGGCAGCGACGCAGTCACCCGTCAGGAGCTTGAGCGCCTGGCGGCGGAGCAGCCGCAGATGACGCTGGTTCGTCTGGCGCAAAACGCCGGAAAAGGTGCCGCGGTCATCAGAGGGCTGGAGGAGTGCGCGCGGACGGGCTACACCCACGCCGTGCAGGTGGATGCGGACGGCCAACACGCCATCGAAGATATCCCCAAACTGCTGGCGCTGGCGGAGCGCCACCCGGACGCGCTGATTTCCGGCCAGCCCATTTACGATGACTCTATTCCGCGCTCCCGACTTTACGGGCGCTGGGTAACCCACGTCTGGGTGTGGATTGAAACCTTATCGCTGCAGCTTAAAGACAGCATGTGCGGCTTTCGGGTCTATCCGGTTTCACCCACGCTGCGGCTGGCCGCGCGCGAACCGCTCGGCAAGCGGATGGACTTTGACACCGAAGTGATGGTTCGTCTCTACTGGCAGGGCAACACCAGCGTCTTTCTGCCCACGCGCGTGACCTATCCGCAGGACGGTTTGTCCCACTTCGACGCGCTAAAAGATAACGTGCGGATCTCCCTGATGCATACCCGGCTCTTCTTCGGCATGCTGCCCCGCATGCCCGGCCTGCTTTTCCGTCGACGCCGCCAGCACTGGGCGCAGCAGGACGAGGTCAAGGGTCTGTGGGGGATGCGCCTGATGCTGCGCGTCTGGGAACGGCTGGGTCGGCGGGCCTTTACCGTGCTGTTGTGGCCGGTTATCGGCGTGTACTGGCTTATCGCGCGTCCGGCACGGCAGGCCTCGCGGCAGTGGATGGCGAGAGTGAAGCAAGAACTGCGTCAGCGGAGCATGCCTGTTCCCTCACGGCTTAACAGCTTTTTCCATTTCATGCGCTTCGGCAACGCGATGCTGGATAAAGTCGCCAGCTGGCGCGGCGAACTGAAGCTTCATCGCGATATTGTCTTTGCCCCCGGCGCGAGCGAAGCGTTAAACATCGCGGCTCCGCAGGGCAAACTGCTGCTGGCCTCGCACCTTGGCGACGTAGAGGCCTGCCGGGCCCTGGCTCAGCTGGAAGGCAGTAAAATCATCAACGCCCTGGTTTTCAGCGAGAACGCCCAGCGCTTTAAGCAAATCATGAGCGAAATGGCGCCCGAAGCTGGCGTGAATTTGATGTCGGTCACCGACATCGGCCCGGACACCGCCATTGCCATCAAAGAGAAGCTTGAGCGCGGTGAATGGGTCGCGATTGTGGGGGATCGCATCGCGGTGAATCCGCAGCGCGGCGGCGAATGGCGCGTGATCTGGAGCCGATTCATGGGCCAGCCTGCACCGTTCCCACAGGGGCCGTTTATCCTGGCCTCCATCCTCCGCTGCCCGGTGGTTCTGATTTTCGCCCTGCGCCAGCAGGGTAAGCTCGTCCTGCACTGCGAGCCGTTTGCCGACCCGCTGCGCCTGCCGCGCGGTGAACGCCAGCAGGCACTGCAAGATACCGTCGATCGCTATGCGCAGCGGCTGGAACATTACGCCCTCATGTCGCCGCTCGACTGGTTTAATTTTTTCGATTTCTGGCATCTGCCAGAGTCCAGTGAGAAGGAGTAAAGGGTGCTGACCGATCCCCGCTTTACGACTGAAGTCGAAATCACCGTTCCGTTCCACGACGTCGATATGATGGGCGTGGTCTGGCACGGTAACTATTTCCGCTACTTTGAGATCGCCCGCGAGGCGCTGCTCAATCAGTTTGATTATGGCTATCGCCAGATGAAGGCCTCCGGCTACGTCTGGCCCGTCGTCGACACCCGGGTGAAATACCGCGATGCGGTGACCTTTGAGCAGCGTATTCGCGTCCGCGCGCACATTGAAGAGTATGAAAACCGCCTGCGCATTGCCTATCAAATTTTCGATGCGCAGACCGGCAAACGCACGACCACCGGTTACACCATTCAGGTGGCGGTGGAAGAAGCGACCCGCGAAATGTGCTTTGTGAGCCCGGCAATACTGTTTGAACGTATGGGAGTAACACCATGAAATGGTTGCCTTTACTGGCGCTGATCGTCAGCCCGCTGGTCAGCGCCGTGACGCTGGATGAGCTGCAGCATCGCTTCACCGAGCAGCCCGTGGTGCGCGCGCACTTCGAACAGGTTCGCACGATAAAAGATATGCCGCAGCCGCTGCGCTCGCAGGGCGAAATGCTGATCGCCCGCGACAGCGGCCTGCTGTGGGATCAAAAAGCGCCGTTTCCGATGACGCTCCTGCTGGACGACAAGCGGATGGTTCAGGCGATTAACGGCCAGCCGCCGCAAACCATCACTGCCGACAATAATCCGCAGATGTTCCAGTTCAACCATCTTCTGCGCGCCCTGTTCCAGGCGGACCGCAAGGTGCTGGAAGAGAACTTCCGCATCGATTTTAAAGACCTGGGAGCGGGCCGCTGGTCGCTGGTGCTTACGCCAAAAACGACGCCGCTGGACAAGATTTTCGCCACCCTCGATCTGGGCGGCGCGACCTATCTGGAAACGATTCGCCTCAACGACAAACAGGGCGACCGTACCGATATCGCCCTTTCTCGCCACCAACTGACGCCCGCCAGCCTGACCGATGACGAACGCCAACGCTTTGCCGCACCGTAAATCCCTGCGCCCGGCGCTGCTGTGGGCCACGCTATGCCTGATTCTGCTGGGCGTGTTGCTGTCGCTGCTGCCCGGCGCGCGACTGAACAGCAGCGTGCTGGCCATGCTGCCGAAGCAGACGCTGGGGGCGATCCCGCCGGCGCTCAACGACGGGTTTATGCAGCGTCTCGACCGCCAGCTGGTCTGGCTGGTCAGCCCCGGCAAAGAGCCGGATCCGCGCGTGGCACAGCAGTGGCTGGCGCTGCTGCAAAGCACTGATTCGCTCAGCGAGGTCAAAGGCCCGATGGACGCCGCCGGGCAAAAGGCCTGGGGAGAGTTCTTCTGGCAGCACCGAAATGGCCTGATTGATCCCGCCACCCGCGCCCGCCTGCAAAACGGCGGAGAAGCGCAGGCGCAGTGGATTTTATCTCAGCTCTATTCGGCCTTTTCCGGCGTCAGCGGCAAAGAGCTGCAAAACGATCCCCTGATGCTGATGCGCGGCTCGCAGCTCGCTCTGGCGCAAAACGGCCAGAAGCTGCGGCTGATGGACGGCTGGCTGGTCGCAAAAGATGAGGCGGGAAACTACTGGTATCTGCTCCACGGCGAGCTGGCGGGCTCATCATTTGATATGCAGCAGACCCACCGGCTTGTGACGACGCTTAACGCGCTGCAGGAGACGCTGAAAGCCCGCTACCCTCAGGCACAGCTGCTTTCCCGCGGGACCGTGTTCTACAGCGATTACGCCAGCCAGCAGGCCAAACGTGATGTTTCGACGCTGGGTATCGCCACCCTGCTTGGCGTGTTCCTGCTCATCGTGGCGGTGTTCCGCTCTCTGCGCCCGCTTCTGTTGAGCGTGCTCTCCATTGCCATCGGCGCGCTGGCGGGGACGGTGGTGACGCTGCTGCTCTTTGGCGAGCTGCACCTGATGACGCTGGTGATGAGCATGAGCATCATCGGAATTTCGGCAGATTACACGCTTTACTACCTGACCGAACGGATGGTACACGGCGCGGAGCATTCTCCCTGGCAAAGCCTGGCCAAAGTTCGCAATGCGCTGCTGCTGGCGCTGCTGACGACCGTCGCCGCCTACCTGATTATGATGCTGGCCCCCTTCCCCGGGATCCGCCAGATGGCGGTGTTCGCTGCCGTGGGGCTGAGCGCCTCCTGCCTGACGGTGATTTTCTGGCATCCGTGGTTGTGCCGGGGTTTGCCGGTGCGCCCGGTTCCCTTTATGGTCCTGATGCTGCGCTGGCTGGCCGCCTGGCGACGCAGTAAAAAACTGTCAATTGGTCTTCCCGTCGCGCTGGCGCTGCTCTCCGCCGTGGGAATAAGCACGCTGAAGGTGGACGACGACATCGCCCAGCTGCAGGCGCTGCCGAAAGATATTCTGGCGCAGGAGAAGGCCATTACCGCCCTGACCGGACAGAGCGTGGATCAGAAATGGTTTGTGGTTCATGGCGCTTCGCCTCAGCAAACGCTGGAGCGGCTGGAAGCCTTTACCCCGGCGCTGGCAGAGGCGCAGAAAGCGGGAGAAATTACCCGCTGGCGCACCCTGCCGCTGAACTCGCTGGCCCGCCAGAAAAGCGATCTTACGCTGCTGCAAAACGCCGCGCCTGCGGTAACGAACGTGCTGAAAAGCGCAGGGCTCAACGCCGTCTCCCCGAATCTGGACGCCATGCCGGTCAGCGTGGACGCGTGGCTTAAAAGCCCGGCCAGCGAAGGCTGGCGTCTGCTCTGGCTGACCCTGCCTGACGGTCAAAGCGGCGTGCTCGTACCGGTGGACGGCGCAAAAAACAGCGCGGCCCTCGGCGAGCTGGCCGCGCGCCATGACGGTGTCGTCTGGGTCGATCGCAAAGCCAGTTTTGACACCCTGTTTGCCCTCTACCGCGCGCTGCTGACGGGGCTTCTGTTTGCCGCGCTGGCGGTGATTGCCTGCGGGGCGATGGTGCGCCTCGGCTGGCGTAAGGGGCTGATAAGCCTGGTGCCGTCCGTGCTGTCGCTGAGCTGCGGGCTGGCGGTACTGGCCGCAACGGGCCACCCGGTAAACCTGTTTTCACTGCTGGCGCTGGTGCTGGTGCTCGGCATTGGCATTAACTACACGCTGTTTTTCAGCAACCCGCGCGGCACGCCGCTGACCTCGATGCTGGCGATTACGCTGGCGATGATGACCACGCTGCTGACGCTGGGCATGCTCGTCTTCAGCGCCACGCAGGCCATTAGCAGCTTTGGTATCGTGCTGGTGAGCGGTATTTTTACCGCCTTCCTGCTGGCGCCGCTGGCGATGCCGGATAAGAAAGAGAGAAAACGTAAATGAACGCTTTTTACCGCGCCGTCGCGCTAACCGCGGCGCTGCTGCTGGCAGGCTGCAGCCATTCGACCGATACCCAAGAGACGCGTCCCCAGGCCTGGCTCCAGCCGGGAACCCGCGTTACGCTCCCGCCGCCCGGCATTAGCCCGGCGGTAAGCTCCCAGCAGCTGCTGACCGGCAGCTTTAACGGGCAAACGCAGTCCCTGCTGGTGATGCTCAACGCGGATGCGCATAAAGTGACGCTGGCCGGGCTCTCTTCCGTGGGCATTCGTCTGTTCCTGGCGACGTACGATGAGACCGGTATTCATACCGAGCAGTCGATCGTTGTGCCGCAGTTGCCGCCCGCCAGCCAGGTGCTGGCCGACGTGATGCTCAGCCACTGGCCGATTAGCGCCTGGCAGCCGCAGTTGCCGAAGGGCTGGACGCTGACTGACACGGGCGATCGGCGCGAACTGCGTAACGCCAGCGGCAAGCTGGTGACGGAGATTGTCTACCTGCAGCGTAAAGGCAAGCGCGAGCCGATCAGCATCGAGCAACACGTTTTTAAATACCACATCACCATTCAATATCTGGGTGACTGAGATGATTTATATTTCCGCTGTTGGCATGGTCAACGCGCTGGGCAACTCGCATGATGAAATCGCTGCCAACCTGGTGACGGGCGTAGCGCCGGGTATGCATGCCCGAACCGGCTGGTTACAGGGTTCACCCGACGCCGTGCTGGGCGGTGTGGAAGGCGAACTGCCGCCCATCCCGGAAACGCTGTCCGCACACCGCACCCGCAATAACCAGCTTCTGCTGGCCGCGCTGGCGCAGATTCAGTCGACCGTCGACGAGGCTATCGCCCGCGTCGGCCGCGATCGGGTGGCCGTGGTGCTGGGGACCAGCACCTCTGGGCTGGATGAAGGCGATGAGCACGTGCAGCGCATGACCCATGGCGAAGCGAGCACGCACTGGCAGTACCCGCAGCAGGAGCTCGGCGATCCGTCCCGCTTCCTCGCCAACTGGCTTCAGCTCGAAGGCCCGGCCTATACGATCTCGACAGCCTGCTCTTCCAGCGCGCGAGCGATGATCGGCGGCAAACGTCTGATTGAAGCCGGGCTGGTGGACATCGCGATTGTTGGCGGAGCAGATACCCTGAGCCGGATGCCCGTCAACGGGTTTAACAGCCTTGAATCCTTCTCCCCTACGCTCTGCGAGCCTTTTGGTCGCGACCGTCGGGGGATCACCATCGGTGAAGCCGCTGCGCTGATGGTGCTTAGCCGTGAGCCCGCGGACGTGGCGCTGCTCGGTACGGGGGAATCCAGCGATGCGTACCATATCTCCGCTCCGCATCCGCAGGGCGAAGGGGCGATCAGGGCCATCACGCAGGCGCTCAACGAAGCGGGTATGCAGCCCGGAGATATCGGCTACATCAACCTGCACGGCACGGCCACGCCGCTTAACGATCAGATTGAATCGCAGGTGGTACACGATCTCTTTGGGGAAAGCGTGCCCTGTAGCTCTACTAAACACCTTACCGGCCATACGCTGGGCGCTGCCGGTATCACCGAAGCGGCCCTGAGCTGGCTGATTCTGACGCGCGATCTGCCCTTACCGCCGCAGGACTTCGCCCGCTACGCACCGGACGACACGCTGGCGCCGTGCGGTCTGCTGCACCAGCGCACCGCGCTGACAAAGCCGGTCATTCTGTCTAACTCGTTCGCGTTTGGCGGCAACAACGCCAGCATTCTGCTGGGGAGAGCGTCATGAGCTACTTATCACCCGAAGCCTACTTGCCGCACGATGCGCCCATGATGTTGCTGGAGTCCGTTGAGAATGTGACGGACGACATGGCGGTATGCCGCGTCGCGATAGACAGACAAAGCGTGCTGGCACCATTTCTGAATGCCGATGGCGACCTGCCGGGCTGGTACGCGCTCGAGCTGATGGCGCAGACCGTCGGCGTCTGGTCCGGCTGGCATCGCCAGCAGCAGGGGCAGGAGCATATTGCGCTGGGCATGGTGCTCGGCGCGCGTGAACTGATCTGCGCCAGCGGGCGTTTCGCCGCAGGCTTGACGCTGGACATCACCGTTAAGCTGCTGATGCAGGACGAACGCTTCGGCAGTTTTGAATGCGCAATTTCCGCTAATGAAGAGACGCTGGCCACGGGCCGGGTCAACACCTTCCAGCCAAGCGCAGAAGAATTAACCTCGCTTTTTAATCAGGGATCTAACGCATGAGTCGTTCCGTACTGGTCACCGGGGCCAGCAAAGGCATAGGGCGCGCCATCGCCCGCCAGCTTGCCGCCGACGGGTTTACCGTAGGCGTGCATTACCATCGTGATGCCGCAGGCGCGCAGGAGACGCTGGACGCCATCACGCAGGCGGGCGGCAACGGCCGTTTACTCTCGTTTGATGTGGGCAACCGCGAACAGTGCCGCGAGGTGCTGGAACAGGACATTGAAGCCCATGGCGCATGGTATGGCGTGGTCAGCAACGCGGGTATCACCCGCGATGGCGCCTTTCCGGCATTGAGTGAAGACGACTGGGACAGCGTGATCCACACCAATCTCGACAGTTTTTATAACGTCATTCACCCCTGCATTATGCCGATGATTGGCACCCGTAAAGGGGGACGCATTATCACCCTATCGTCCGTTTCCGGCGTGATGGGTAACCGCGGGCAGGTGAACTACAGCGCGGCAAAAGCGGGCATTATCGGTGCCACCAAAGCGCTGGCGATTGAGCTGGCAAAACGCAAAATCACCGTGAACTGCATTGCGCCGGGGCTGATTGATACCGGAATGATTGAAATGGAAGAGGCCGCGCTGAAAGAAGCGATGTCCATCATTCCAATGAAACGCATGGGCCAGGCTGAGGAGGTCGCCGGGCTGGCAAGCTATCTGATGTCAGATATTGCGGGTTACGTCACCCGCCAGGTCATTTCCATTAACGGAGGAATGCTATGACGCGTCGCGTGGTGATTACGGGCATGGGCGGCGTGACCGCCTTTGGCGAAAACTGGCAATCCGTGTCCAGCAGGCTGCTGGCGTATGAAAACGCGGTGCGTAAAATGCCGGAGTGGCAGGTCTATGATGGCCTGCACACCCTGCTGGGCGCGCCGATTGATGACTTCACGCTGCCGGAACATTATACCCGCAAACGGATCCGCGCCATGGGCCGCGTGTCGTTGATGTCGACCCGCGCCACCGAGCTGGCGCTGGAGCAGGCGGGGCTGATTGGCGAGGCGGTGCTCACCAATGGGCAAACGGGTATCGCGTATGGCTCATCCACAGGCAGTACCGGGCCCGTCAGCGAATTCGCCACTATGCTCACCGAAAAGCACACCAATAACATCACCGGCACAACCTACGTGCAGATGATGCCGCACACCACCGCGGTGAATACCGGACTGTTCTTTGGATTACGTGGCCGCGTCATCCCGACCTCAAGCGCCTGTACGTCCGGCAGCCAGGCAATTGGCTACGCCTGGGAGGCGATTCGCCACGGCTATCAGACCGTTATGGTTGCGGGGGGCGCTGAGGAGCTGTGCCCGTCTGAAGCGGCGGTGTTTGACACGCTGTTTGCCACCAGCCAGCGTAACGATGAACCCAAAACCACCCCTTCGCCGTTTGATACGCAGCGCGATGGTCTGGTGATTGGGGAAGGCGCGGGCACCCTGATACTCGAAGAGCTGGAGCATGCCAAAGCGCGCGGAGCCACTATCTACGGCGAAATCGTGGGCTTTGCCACTAACTGTGATGCGGCCCATATCACCCAGCCTCAGCGTGAAACCATGCAGATTTGTATGGAGCAGTCGCTGGCCATGGCGGGATTAAGCGCCCTGGATATGGGGTATATCTCCGCACACGGTACTGCCACCGATCGCGGTGATATTGCTGAAAGCCAGGCCACTGCCGCTATCTATGGTGACAACGTGCCGATTTCATCGCTGAAGAGCTATTTTGGCCACACGCTCGGAGCCTGCGGCGCGCTGGAAGCGTGGATGAGTTTACAGATGATGCGTGAAGGCTGGTTTGCCCCGACACTCAATTTAAGGCAACCGGATGAGCAATGTGGTGCTTTAGATTATATTATGGGAGAAGCCCGCCAGATCGATTGCGAGTATCTGCAGAGCAATAACTTCGCGTTTGGCGGCATCAACACCTCGATTATCATTAAACGCTGGGCGTAACTATGTACCAGTTTGTACTGGGAAAAATATCCACCCTTTGCGCGGACCCGCTGGCGTCAACGTTCGCAGACAGCGCACCTCAGGGTGCTCGCAATGCCTCATGGCTGGCTGGCAGGATGCTGCTCGCCAGAGCGTTATCCCCTCATCCGCTCCCCGACATTATTTACGGCGAGCAGGGGAAACCGGCCTTTGCGGAGGGCCATCCGCTGTGGTTCAACCTGAGTCACAGCGGTGACGATATCGCCTTGCTGATGAGCGATGAAGGCGAAGTCGGCTGTGATATCGAAGTGATTCGCCCCAGGAAGAACTGGCAGGCGTTAGCGAATGCCGTCTTCAGCATGACGGAGCATGATGAGCTTGAGCGCGAAGCGCCAGAGGAACGGCTTGCCGCCTTCTGGCGTATCTGGACGCGAAAAGAGGCAATCATCAAACAGCGTGGCGGTAGCGCCTGGCAGATTGTCAGCATCGACAGCACGGCACCGTCGCACTCGGTCAGCCAGGTGCAGATCGGCTCACTCAGCCTGGCCGTTTGTACGTCGACCCCTTACACCCTGACCACCGAGTCGATTATCCACGTCGGGGCAGGAAAATCACCAGTACACCCAACATAATAAACACGACGCCGACCAGCCCGTGCCAGGAGAAGCTTTCTCCCCAGCCCGGCAGCAGGATCGCGGCGCCCCACACCAGGATATAGCTAAGACTCAGCAAGGCATACGCTTTGCTGAGCGCCATGCGATGCAGCGCCAGGTACCAGCAGCCCATAGAAGCCACATACCCCATCAACCCCAGCAGCAGCGCGCCCGTGCCGGACGAGACGCGCCACAGCGCGGAAATAAACGTCAGAAGCTCGCTGACCGGAGGCAGAGCCTGCATGGCATCGCGCAGCAACAGCTGCGCGGCGCTGACTAACAGCACGCTGCATAAGGCCCAGAACGCCCCTTTCACAGGCTCCCTCCCAGGATAACAATCCCAATGATGATCAACCCCACCCCCAGCCAGTGATGCGAGGCGACGTTTTCACGCCAGAATACCTTCGCCGCCAGCGTCACCCAGACAAAATTGAGGCTCAGCATAGGGTAGGCAATGCCGACAGGCAGGCGCTGCAGCACCACCAGCCAGACCAGCATCCCGCTGCCCAGCGCCAGCAGAGCCAGGCCAAGCCATAGCGCGATATGCACGCCACGCCGCCCGGCTTTCGCCGGACGGGTAGCCTGTTTCTGGCACAGCTGTCCTGCACAGCTGAGCAGGCTTGCCAGTATCAGCCAGATCCAGGTCATCACTTCGGCAGATACTGCAGGTAGGCCAGACGGCCCTGGATATACAGGCTGTCCGGTTCTGGCAGATTCGCCCGCGAAAGGTCATCGCGTTTTGACAGCAGGATAACCAGCGATACGCGTCCCTCCTGACGGTGCTCTGCCAGCCACTGCGCGAAGTCATCTTTACCGACAAAACGATCTTTCACATCAGGATAATCCAGCCCGTAGCGCAGCTCGCCGCTCTGGCCAAACAGCGTGATGTCATTGCGCTTCAGCTCCCACGCCAGGCCAGCGGCCAGGCCCACGTTATTGGCCAAGACAAATCGGCTGTCCTGAAGCGGCTCGCGCACGGTGTCGACCAGCGACTGCGGCTGTTTGGAATCCACCACCAGGTTAGGAATGGCAAAACCGATCAGCAGCGCCAGGCCCGCAGGGCAGAGCGCCGCAAGCCACCAGCGCTGCTGACTCTGCCTGAACGTAAACCAGCCGACCGCGGCCCAGATGAGGAACGCGACCACCGCGCAGAACACTTTATACAGTTCAACCGAGGACCAGACAGGATGCTTAGCCAGCCCCCACGGAGAGACCACCAGCGCCGCCACCATGCCAATAACGCCAAACGCCAGGTTGATCCCGCCGTTAATGCGTAACGCTCTGGCGCCCTTCTCCGCCGCGAGGCAGGCATAGCGCGCCATCAGGATCGCCAGCGGGGCAAAGCACGGCAGGATATAGGTCGGCAGCTTGCCTTTGGCGATGCTGAAGAACAGCAGCGGCATCACCACCCAACCCAGCAGATAGAACCCACCGCCCGCGTTTTGTCTGTCATGCCAGCCGAGACGAAACGCGCCGGGCAGCAGCGCCAGCCACGGCAGGCTACCCGCGATCAGGAACGGCACGTAGTACCAGAACGGGGCTTTGTGCTGCGCGTCGCTCTGGGCAAAACGCTGAATATGCTCAACCCAGAAGAAGTAACGCCAGAAGTCAGGCTCACGCTGCGCAATCGCCAGCCCCCATGGCAGAACAATCAGCACGCAGCTCAGGATCGCGAGCCAGCCAAAAATCAGCACCTCTTTCCAGCGCTTCTGGACGATCGCCCACGGCAGCACGCCAATCACCGGTACCGCCAGCGCCAGGAAGCCTTTGGTCATCACCCCCATCCCGCAGGCCAGCCCAAGCAGCACATAGCCGCCCGCTTTTCCGGCAACGGTTTGGGCCTGTGACGCCAGCCAGAAGCTGCACATCGCCGCCACCAGCCACAGGGTGATGATGGGATCCAGCACCGCATACGTGCCGATGCCATACACCAGGAACAGGGTCAGGAAGATCAGGCCGGAGAAAATGGCTGTCCGCTTATCCCGCCAGAGACGCCAGGCCATCCAGATGACCAGCAGCGCCGCTAAACCGGTGGAGAAGATAGACCCGGCGCGCACGGCGAGGTTCGTGTGCCCGAACAGCATCTGCCCGATGCTGTTGATCCAGTAGCCAGCAATCGGCTTTTCAAAGTAACGCAGCCCCAAAAAATGCGGGACAACCCAGTCTCCGGAGGCCAGCATTTCGCGGCTGATTTCCGCATAGCGCGTTTCATCAGGCTGCCAAAGCAGGCGAATATCAACCGGGATGAGGTAGTAAACGATAAACAGTGCGAGAAGCGCTAAGCCATAACGGGCTGTTTTCATTGGACCGGACTCACGGTTTGTTGATAGCCAAGCCAGCCTTCCCGGCCAGCCAGTTCATTGCGGACCACTTTGCCCACGGGCAGGGTGCTGAGGTCGTCTGGCAGCAGCTCGCTTAACGGGCAAAACGCAATGCCTTCCTGAGCGGCCATCGTCAGCAGTTCGTCGAAATCATGCTGATACGCAATCCCTTCCACTTCGGCATGGATGGTATACACCGGCGTACCGGCGTCACGATGAATGCGGTCCAGGATGTAGCGATTGAACTCATCAGCTTTGACCTCGCGCCCGACCACTTCATCCCAGGTGGGAAGCGTGACCGGAATTTGCACCGTACCGTAGCGATTTTCGCCCAACAGCGGCAAAAAGGGCCCGGTTCCGCGGCAATCGCTGTTGTAGCGAAACGCAAAGGCTTCTTTGGCCTTCACGACGCGCTGATCCGCACGCCATCCCGCCACGGCGGAGCAGCACACGGGCTGACCGATAATGGCCTCCAGCTCCAGCATCCCACGCTCGACCTCACGGGACAGGCGCGGGATATCCCAGACGCCCGCCCAGGCTTGCCAGGCATGGTGATCCCAGGCGTGCAGACCCACCTCATGATGCTGTGCCGCCTCACGGATAACCGCTTCATTACCCGCGCCGATGCGTCTGCCGGGCCAGGCGGTGCCGGCCAGCAAAATATCCCAGCCGTAGAGGGATGCTGCGCGCGAGCGCAGCATTTTGAACAGAAATGCCGGTTTAACCAGACGCCATAAATGGCGTCCCATGTTGTCAGGCCCCACGCTGAAGAAAATGCTGGAGCGCACGCCGTGCTTGCTCAGCAGTTCCAGCAGTTTGGGTACGCCGTCACGCGTTCCCCTGAAGGTGTCGACATCAATGCGTAAACCGACTTTTTTCATGAGACCTGTTCCGACAGCTCCACGGTGCGCAGGAAGAAATCAAGCGTTTCATCAATGGTCTGTTCCATCTTCACCGTCGGCGTCCAGTTCAGGCAGCGCTTCGCATTGCGAATGCTTGGCTTACGGTGCTCAACGTCCTGATACCCTTTACCGTAGTAGCTGCTGCTTTCCACTTCGCGGAAGCCGGCAAACGGCGGGAATTTATCGCGCAGCGGGTGGCGCTCAAAGCTGGCCAGCAGCATCTCGGCCAGTTCGCGAATGCTCGCTTCGTTGTCCGGGTTGCCGATGTTAATGATTTCACCGTTGCAGCGATTATCTTTGTTTTCGATGATGCGGAACAGCGCTTCGATACCGTCGCTGATATCCGTAAAGCAGCGTTTCTGTTTCCCGCCTTCGATAAGCTTGATTGGCGAGCCTTCCACCAGGTTCAGGATCAGCTGGGTGATCGCACGGGAGCTGCCGATACGCGCTGCGTTCAGGTTATCCAGACGCGGACCCATCCAGTTGAACGGACGGAACAGGGTAAAGCGCAGGCCCTCTTTCTCACCGTAGGCCCAAATCACGCGGTCCAGCAGCTGTTTGGAGACGGAGTAAATCCAGCGCTGCTTGTTGATCGGCCCGACCACCAGGTTGGAGGTGTCTTCATCGAAGTTCTTATCGGTACACATGCCGTACACTTCAGAGGTGGACGGGAAGATGATGCGCTTGTCGTATTTCACGCAGTCGCGGATGATCTTCAGGTTCTCTTCGAAGTCCAGCTCGAACACGCGCAGCGGGTTACGGGTGTACTCGATTGGCGTGGCAATAGCGACCAGCGGCAGCACCACGTCGCATTTTTTAATGTGGTATTCAATCCACTCGGAGTGGATGCTGATATCCCCTTCCACGAAGTGGAAGCGCGGGTTGTCGAGGAAACGGCTGATCGCATCCGCGCCAATATCCAGGCCGTAGATTTCGTAGTTATCGTCTTTGAGCAGACGTTCGGTCAGGTGGTTACCGATAAAACCGTTCACGCCGAGGATCAGCACGCGGGTACGGCGTTTGATGGCCACCACCGGCGCGCTGGTGATCAGCGCCCCGGCCACCAGCCCCAGCGACTGCGCCAGCTGGGTGCCCTGAACGTACAGGCCGTTGTCGGTTTGGCCGGTAACGATCTCCAGCGCCTGCTCGCCGCAGCTCACAATCAGCGGGGAGACGGAGACGACGGTGCCCGGTTTTGCCGCCGGAATGTCGTCACGCACGCGGGATTTCCAGACGATGAACTTGCTGACGCCCGCAAAGCTGTAGGCGCCCGGCCACGGGTCGGTCACGGCGCGCACCAGGTTGTGCAGCTGGCGGGCCGGTTTGTTCCAGTCCAGACGACCATCTTCCGGCGCGCGGCGGCCAAAGCAGCTTGCCTTGCTCTCGTCCTGCGCGGTCTCGCTGAAGGTGCCGTTAAGGATGCCCGGCAGCGCATCGCGCAGCAGCGTCTGTGCCGTCGCGTTCAGCTTTTGATGCAGCTGCAGCGCGGTATCGTCCGCATCAATAGCGACCTTCTGCTGCGCCACGATAGCGCCCGCATCCGCACGGCGTACCATGCGGTGCAGCGTCACGCCCGTTTCCGTTTCACCGTTCACCAGCACCCAGTTCAGCGGGGCGCGGCCACGGTAGGCAGGCAGCAGAGAACCATGAAGATTAAAGGCGCCTTTTGCAGCCAGGCCTAAGATCTCGTCGGAGAGCAGGTTGCGATAGTAAAACGAGAAGATGACGTCAGGCGCGAGGGCGCGGATGCGCTCCACCCACAGCGGGTGGTTGACGTCGTCTGGCGCATAAACCGGAATACCACGCTCGGCGGCGATACGCGCCACGGAGCCGAAAAAGTTATTCTCTCCAGCCGTGTCCGGATGGGTAAAGATTGCCGCAATGTCATAGCCCGCTTCCAGCAGGGCCTGCGTGCCCGTGCACCCCATATCGTGATAGGCAAATACAACAGCTTTCATGGGTGAATTTCCTCTTGAGATGCTTTGTGTTCCTGACGGACAACACGTTGAATAAAGTAGCGCGGACGCGCGCGAACGTCGTTATAGATTCGGCCAATGTATTCACCGAGGAGCCCCATCCCGACAAACTGGGCGCCGATGAACATAAACAGCACGGCAAAGAGCATGAAGACCCCTTCCGCCGCCCACTGCGGGCCAAAGACCAGTCGCAGCACCACCAGCAGAACGGACAGCGCGAAACCGGCCACGGCGATGATGCTGCCGAACACGCTCAGCAGACGCAGCGGCGTGGTGGTCAGGCAGGTGATGAGGTCGTACATCAGGTTGATGAGGCGCATAAAGCTGTACTTCGACTCCCCGTGCTCGCGCTCGGCGTGCAGGACCGGGATTTCCGTTGCCTTACGGGCAAAGGTATTCGCCAGAATCGGAATGAAGGTGCTGCGCTCGTGGCAATGCAGCATGGCGTCGACGATATGGCGGCGGTAGGCGCGCAGCATGCAGCCGTAATCGCCCATCGCTTTACCGGTCGTGCGCTGGATCAGACGGTTGATGGTGCGCGAGGCCAGCTTGCGGAACAGGCTGTCCTGGCGGTTCTGACGTACCGTGCCGACCACGTCATAGCCTTCGTCGGCTTTGGCCACCAGGCGCGGGATCTCTTCCGGCGGGTTTTGCAGGTCCGCGTCCAGGGTGATAATCAGATCGCCCGTGACGTGGCTAAACCCCGCCATAATCGCCGAGTGCTGGCCGTAGTTACGGTTGAGCAGCACGGCAACGATGTGGCTGCCTTCAGCCTGCGCGGCTTCGGTCATCATCAGCGCGGAATTATCGCTACTGCCGTCATCCACCAGCAGAATTTCGTAGGCCTTGCCCATCGTGTCGCAGGCGGCCGTTGTACGGCGGATCAGTTCGGGCAGGCTCTCCTGCTCGTTATAAACCGGGATGACCACGGATACTTTTTGTACAGGCGGTGCACTGAACATATCAATGTCCTGCAAGCTGATGGAGTGCGGTAATGACGCGGGTTGTGTCGTCATGAGTCATGTCCGGGAAAAGAGGGAGAGAACAAATACGTGCGCTATTCCATTCAGAATTCGGGAGCGATACATCAGGAAAACGCTCGCGGTAGTATTTTTGCGTGTGGGCCGCGCGGAAATGGAGGCCGGTACCGATACCTTTCTCTTTCAGCGCCGCCATCAGGTTGTCGCGTGAGATCCCGCAGCGCGCTTCATCCACGCGAATAATAAACAGGTGCCAGGCGTGAACATGCGGCCATGACGGAATAGTGAGCGGCTGGAACGGCGTATCGGCAAGCTCCCGCAGGTAGCGTTGTGCTATTTCCTCACGGCGCCTGTTGGCCTCTTTCAGTTTGCCTAGCTGCACCAGCGCCAGCGCGGCGTTGATGTCCGCCAGGTTGTATTTATAGCCCGGCGCGATCACTTCCGCCTGCGGCGCGCGACCGTGCGTCTGGCGGTCATAGGCGTCTACGCCGAGGCCATGGAATTTCAGACTGCGGATCCGCTGTGCCAGCTGGGCATTATCCGTGACCACCAGGCCGCCTTCCGCGCAGGTCATGTTTTTAATGGCGTGGAAGGAGAAAATTGCCGTTCCTTTCCAGCCCACGTGACGGTTTTTGTAATACGTTCCGGCGGCATGAGCCGCATCTTCAATCACCGGAATACCGTGACGTTCACCGATGGCATGAATTGCGTCGATATCACACGGCGCGCCGGCATAGTGAACGGGAATAATGGCTTTAGTGCGCGGGGTAATAGCGGCTTCCACGGCTTCTGGCGTCACCATTAATGTATCTTTGTCCACATCAATCATGACCGGCGTGCCGCCCAGCAATACGATCATATTCAGCGTGGAGACCCAGGTCTGGGAAGGGGTAATAACTTCATCGCCCGGGCCAATATCCAGCGCCATCAGCGTAACGTGCATGCCCGCGGTGGCGGAACAGACGGCAATCGCATGCTGATTCCCGGTAAGTTGACAGAATGCCTCTTCAAGTTGCTGATTTTTAGGCCCAGTGGTGATCCAGCCCGACATCAAAACGTCCTGAAGCGCCGCAATTTCCTCAGCGCCCATCGACGGCCGCGAAAAAGGCAGAAAATCACTCATTATTAATTTCCTTGCAATCAAAATGGCATGTTTTTGATATTAACCAAATGCCAGCCCGCTTATTTCAACGAACCATAAACTCATATCAAAGTAGCTCTCTTTCCTTAGGGAAAAATTAAGACAACGTTTACAACGTTATAAGACAACTAGCAGCCAATTGAAAAACAACAAGTTAATTTTATATTAAATATTTTTGATGTGATCTTCCGCAACATTTTGAAATGGAAACATTTAAACCAATCCTCAACAAACAAAAAAAATCCCGGCCATTTCAAAATAATATGAAATAGCCGGGAACTTTTCTATTTAGTTAATTGTCGCGCTTATTACAGGTTATCTGGAAAGTTTTTCGGTAATTCACTGGCCGCACAGGCGATCACGCTTTCATTATTGGCACCGCAGTCGCGTACAAAGGTGATTGTGGCAAATTCATCAATCACTTCCGTTGGATACGCCGGGCCCGCATCTCGGTAGCTGTTCATCAGCGGAATATGATCGTTCTGGAAGCAGACGGTTTTTTCCGGGTTGTTCATGACCCAGCGCGGGAAGAAGATGGTGCCGTGGAACAGTTTGTCGCCGAGGTTCACAATCAGGCTGACGTCGGTACCGGTTGGCTCGGTCCAGGAAATTTTATAGATGCTCTCCCCTACCCGCACGATGTAAGCCTGCTGATCTTTCACCCAACGGTTTGCCACCAGACCGCTGTGAATACGGTAATCCAGGGTCGTCTCGTTTTTGACGTAAATTTCGTAGTTCCAGCCGTTGTCGTAGGTGTAAACAAGGTGTTTGCCAACGAAGCCGCTTAAGTCGTGTTTGTCGAAGGTGTTCATAAGATGTCTCCTTTGTTTTGATGAGACGATCGTACCCCTTCAAAAAATGAATGAATAACGCTATGTTTTAATCAAATTCATCCAAATTTTAGATAAATTATGCATAAGACGACGCTGGAACAATGGTCTTTACTGGAAAGAGTGGTCGAGGCGGGCAGCTTTGCCAAAGCCGCAGAAGAAACCCACCGCAGCCAGTCCTCGGTGAGCTATAACCTGTCGCTGCTGCAGGAGCGGCTGGGCGTGGCCCTCCTGGTGCCGGAAGGACGACGGGCGGTGTTAACGCCGGCAGGAGAACTGCTGCTCAACCAGGTTAAACCGCTGCTGAAAGCCTTTTCGTACGTTGAGACGCGCGCAGCGACCCTTCGCAACGGAATGCGCACGCGGCTGGATCTGGTGGTGGATTCCATTTTCCCTCGCCGCCGCCTGTTTGCCATTCTGCGCCAGTTCCAGCAGCAGTATCCGCAAACCCAGGTACGCCTCACCGAGGTGCTGGAAAACACCCGGGACGATGCCATTAACGACGAAGCCGATGTGATGGTCCTCACCCGCCGCCAGGACATGACCGGGCTCGGCGAATGGCTGATGAATATCGACTTTGTTGCCGTGGCCCACCATCAGCACCCCCTCTTTGACCTCGACGCGCCGCTTAACGACGACATGCTACGCCCGTGGCCGCTCATTCAGATTGCGGACAGCCAGCCCGCCGCGCGCGCGGCCGGTGAGTCATGGACCTTCTCCACCATCGATGCCGCCATTGAGGCCGTCCTCTCTCAGGTCGGCTACGGCTGGCTGCCGGAGGAACGCATCCAGACCCAGCTGGATCAAGGCATCCTGAAACGCCTGCCGCTGAGCCACGGTGCACGCAGAGCGACGCCGCTTCACCTGATTGTTAAGCGCTCCCTCGCCCCGCTTGACGAGCAGGTGGAGACGCTGCTGCGCCTTTTTAGCCAGGAGCCGTCATCCTCACCTGCTACGCTTTAAGGTCCGAACGTTAAAACGATAAGGAGCGGATGATGAAAATCGACTTTACGGGGAAAGTGGCGCTGGTGACCGCCTCGACCGGCGGGATCGGGTTCGCCATTGCCAGAGGGCTGGCAGAAAGCGGTGCCGAGGTGATCGTTAATGGCCGCAGCACGGAATCGGTGAATAAAGGCATTCAGCAGCTGCAGCAGGTGGTGCCGGGCGTGCAGGTGCGCGCCGCGATTGCCGATCTCAGCACGGCGGAAGGGGTCGAGTCGCTGCTGAAGGTGGCGAATAACGTCGATATTCTGGTTAACAACGCCGGGATTTACGGCCCGCAGGATTTCTATGCCACCGACGATGAGACCTGGGAGCGTTACTGGCAGACCAACGTGATGTCCGGCGTGCGTCTTTCCCGCGCCCTCCTGCCGGGCATGGTGCAAAAGGGCTGGGGACGGGTGGTGTTTATCTCCTCCGAGTCGGCCTGCAATATCCCGGCGGATATGATCCACTACGGCGTGACCAAAACGGCGCAGCTCTCCCTGGCGCGCGGGCTGGCGAAGTTCGTGGCGGGAAGCGGCGTGACGGTCAACAGCGTACTGCCGGGGCCAACGATGTCGGACGGTTTCGCAGAGATGATGAAGGATGAAATCGAAAAAACCGGTAAATCGCTGGAGCAGCTGGCGAAAGAGTTTGTGATGGCCAACCGCCCCAGCTCGGTGATCCAGCGCGCGGCCACGGTAGAAGAGGTGGCCAATATGGTGATTTATGTCTGTTCGCCCCAGGCTTCCGCCACCTCGGGCGCGGCGCTGCGCGTCGATGGCGGCGTGGTAGATGACATCATCTGAGGCTGTCAGGCCGCACTGCCTGCAACCCGACGGGCAGTAATGTAGTGCGCCTGCCAGTAAGCATCCGTCAGGGTTGAGACCGTGACGCCCTGGCTGCTTGAGGCATGAATAAACTGGCTATTGCCAATATACACGCCGACATGCCTGCGGTTCGGACCCGTCTGGAAGAACACCAGATCTCCGGGCCTCAGGCGGTATTGCGTCACCTGCACCCCGCGGTGGATCTGCTCGCCGGTCGTGCGCGGTAAATTAAGATGCGCCACATCGCTGAACAGGTGCTGCATCAGCGCGGAGCAGTCCACCCCGCGGCGCGTGGTTCCACCCCACTGGTACTGGGTCCCCTTCCACTTTTGGTATTGATCAAGGATGCGTGCGCGCAGCGGGCCCGTATCCTGTTGCATCAGCGCAGATTTCGCTGGCGAGACGGCCAGGTCACTGTTCATCGATAGCATCGACGCGGGGAGTTGAAAACTGAATGCAGAAAACGACGCAAAACTTAACGTCAGGATTGAAATAAACGATCTAAGAGTCATATCAAGAAAGCAGTAGTGAGTGAGTTTTTCCTTACCTGTGGGGGCCAAAGGGTTCCCCTGAATATCGTGCGATGTGGCGATAATATAGACAGATCGTTTTTTCACCAATTCTTATCGAGGCCAAAAATGGACTCACTTTGAGATCGCAAGATCGAGAAAAAAATGGTGGTGATGTAAGGACTGTCCTGGTAAAGCAGGTAAACTGATCCACAGAATGTGTATTTCAGCTAAGACGTATTTATGACCAATATGATTGCCGACGAGACGGTGGCGAAATCCAGCGTGCTCTCTGTCTTTGACTTTGATGGGACGTTAACACACCACGACAGCTTTATTCCTTTCCTGCGCTTTGCCTTCGGGAAACGCTACTTCGCGGGCCGTCTGGTGCGTATGGCGCTGCCCACGCTCCACTGCGTGCGTCGCAAGCTGACGCGCGATGAGCTAAAGGAAGTGCTGATCAAAACGTTCCTGACGGGCGTGGATGAACACTGGTTGCGCCAGCAGGCGGAAGCGTTTTGCGAAAAATACTGGAGCAAGCTGATGCGCCCCGAAGGGGTTCTGGCCGTGGCGGCAGAGGTGAATTCCGGTGCGGAGGTGACCATCTGTTCCGCGTCTCCGGCGCTGGTGCTCCAGCCGTGGGCTGACAAACTGGGCATTAAGCTGATTGGCACGCAGCTGGAAGTGAAAGACGGCAAGCTGACGGGGCGCATCACGGGCCATAACTGCCGCTGCGCCCAGAAGGTGGCCAGGCTGGAAAAAGTGTATGGCGATCTGAACGCCTATCACCTGCGCGCCTGGGGGGACACCCGCGGTGACCACGAGCTGCTGGCGGCGGCGCAGGATCCGCACTGGCGGCACTTCCACCCGCCGCGCAAGCGCCGCAATTCACCCATCAAGTAGCCTTTTTGCCGGGTGGCGGCTGCGCCTTACCCGGCCTACATTCGAACTGTAGGCCCGGTAAGCGAAGCGCCACCGGGCGGTACATCAGGCTTCTCGTTTCCCCGGGAACATCACGCTCGCAATAATTCCCAGCGCCAGCACGCCCAATACCACAAACAGGCTGGCCGTCGCGCCAATGCTGTAACCGTGATGCCAGAAGTGATCGGTGGCATTTAACCCCAGCTTGAACGCCACGAAGAACAGCAGCAGCACCACCGCTTTCTCGAGATGCACCAGATACTGCTTCAGCGCTTCCAGCACGAAGTAAAGGGTACGCAGGCCGAGAATAGCGAACATCATGGCGCTGTAGATAATCAGCGGCTCGCGGCTGACGGCGATAATGGCCGGCACGGAGTCAAACGCGAACATCACGTCTGAGAGTTCCACCACCGCCACGCAGAGCAGCAGCGGGGTTGCATAGCGCTTCGCCTTCTTCACGCGCCCAACCATCACGTCCTGGTTTTCCGGCTTTTCAAGCTCCGCATCCACCTCTTTCTGCGTCAGAATAAAGGCGTTGCTGCTGATTTTCGGCCAGACCGGATAGAAGCGTTTTACCAGGCGATAGGCGAGATGACCCGAGTAATCTTCCACTTCGTCACTCTCTTCATTGCGTCGGAGCATCATTACCGCCGTCCAGCCGACGACCAGCGCGAAAATCACCTCGACGTAAGGCCCCAGACTTAGCAGGCTGGTGCCGATAGCCACGAAAATACCGCGGAAGACAATCGCCCCCAGCACGCCCCAGTAGAGCACGCGGTGACGGTACTTATCCGGCACGCCGAACCAGGCGAAGATCGCCATCATCACAAACAGGTTATCGACGGAGAGCACCTCCTCCAGCGCATAACCGGTGAGGAACAGGCTCGCCATCTCGGCGCCGTGGTGAACGTACAGGAACCCGGCGAAGGCCATCGCCATCATGACCCAGAAGAGGGACCACATTGCGGCGCTTTTCAGCGAGATCGGTTTATCGTGACGGTGCATAAAGAGGTCGATAAACATCGCCCCAACGGCCATCACCACAAAGACAACAACGGTTTCCGTCGGGAAACCGAGATGAGCAGCAGACATACAAAACCCTTTTATAGAGGCAAAGCACAGCACCATGCAGGCTGGCGTAAACCAGCAGAGAAAGAGGGTGGGCTGTTTATCACATCCACCCTCAAAACCGCAGCGCGACGGCCGCGTAAGGGGTGTACTTTACCTTACCAGATGGGGATTGCACATCTACCGTTTAGGCGCTCATGCCACGCAAACGCTGCAGCACTGCGACCAGAACCGCCACAGACCAGCCTACCATCAACGCGCCCACCAGTCCTTCCACCCCGCCGATGAGCCGCCAGTGCTGGGGTAACGTGACGTCGCCGTACCCTACCGTCGCATAGCTCACCAGCGAAAAGTAGAAGCTGGTGTTCCAGTCATTAAACGCGTCGATGACAAAATAAAAGGCAGCAAACAGCCCGGCCTCCAGAAAATGGGCGAAAATCATAGAGATCACGATACCGACATTGCGTAAAACAATGCGTACCGCAGAATCGACGTCTAACGTGATGAATTTTAAAACGCCAAACATCCACAGCGAATGAATGACCACGGTTAGGGTAAGCAAAATAATAATGCTGAGTAGCTGCATGGTACGTGCTCTGACCAAAAGGAGTATGGCCCCGCGAGCGCGGCGGGGCATCTGGTCGAAGCTTAGTCGAAGGGAGAGGAAAAGTTGGTGCAATAATTGCGTTACGTGATTATTTCTCTGCCAGCACGTCATGCTTGCGGCTGGTCAGCAGCCTTGAGCGATATCCGCAGCGCACTATCTGTGAGTCACCTCTTATTTACATCATTTAAACCTTCCATTAACTGGATAAAAAGAACGCGCCGTCGCTATAGTGGTTTTGTTTAATAAAACTAAGTTGTACCTAATAAAACAAAGAACACACCCTGCGAGGATACAATGACAGAACATTTACGTAACGGCGCGACCGCCACCGAGGACATAGAAAGAGAGACGATGCGGAAGGTGATCTGGCGTATTCTTCCGTTTCTGATTGTCAGTTACCTGGTCTCCATTATCGATCGCGGGAATATCGGCATGGCTTCGCTGCAGATGAATGAGGACCTTGGCCTCAGCAAAGCGGCGTTTGGCTTCGCCAGCAGCCTCTACTTCGTGGCCTATTTCCTGTTTGAGGTGCCGAGCAACCTGGCCATGCAGAAAGTCGGCGCCCGGCTGTGGATCCCGCGCATTATGATCAGCTGGGGCATCGTCTCCATGGGCATGGCGCTGGTTCAAAATACCACGTCGCTCTATATCGTCCGTTTTCTTCTCGGAGCAGCGGAAGCAGGCTTCTTCCCCGGCGTCGTGCTGTATCTGACCTGGTGGATCCCTGCCCGCTACCGCGCGCGCATTATTGCGTCCTTTATGGTCGCCATCCCGCTCGCTAACTTCATCGGCTCCCCGCTTTCCGGATTGATACTGTCGCTGGATGGCTGGCTGGGTCTTCGCGGCTGGCATCTGCTGTTCATCATTGAAGGCTTACCTGCGGTGCTACTGGGTATTGCGGCCTGGTTTATTCTCCGGGATCGCCCTCATCAGGCGAAATGGCTCAGCGATGAACAGAAAAAGTGGCTGGAAACCACCCTTGAGACCGAGCGTAGCCAGCAAAAGAACATTGGACACCAGACGACGTGGCAGCTGCTGAAGCATCGCCAAATCTGGCTGATGGCGCTGATTTACGCGGGCGCATCGTCCGCGGGCACCACTATTAGCGTCTGGTCTCCTCAGCTGCTGAAATCCTTCCATCTTGATAATCTGCAAACCGGTCTGTTTAACGCCATTCCTTACGGTCTGGCATCGGTTCTGATGATTGTCTGGGGACGACACTCCGATCGCACCAATGAACGCCGCTGGCATACTGCGCTGACGCTGTTCATGATTGCCGCCGGTGTGTTCGCTGCCTTTGTCAGCGTCTCGCTCTTTGCCACTATTGTGATCCTGAGCATTATCCTGACGGGCGCGTATTCAATGAAAGGGCCTTTCTGGGCGCTGGCGTCCGGCTGGATGAGCAGCTCCTCGGCGGCGGCAGGGCTGGCCGCGATTGGTGCCATCGCGAACCTGATTGGCGGGGCGGTCATGGTAAATGCCTACGGCATGATCAGCGAGCAAACGGGCAGCTACACGCTGGCTATGCTTCCGCTGGCCGTGCTGTGCCTGGCCGGGGGTATCGCGGTACTCATTATGGGACGGCAGGCACGCAACGCTCAGCTACACGAAAAACAGGTCACACATTCGTGATGACAGAAGCGGGACACATGTCCCGCTTCTGCGTTTAAAGATTTTCTTCCGCCGCGTCGCTCGTTTCACCAAAGAACTGCTGACAGAAGGGCTTACTGGCTCCCATTTTCTGCGACAGACGGCTGGCCGCCGCCTTCATCAACGGGCCTATCTCCTTCTCACGACGATCTTCCGTCAGCCGTGAGATGGGGCCGGTCAGGGCTAACGCCGCAACCAGCTTGTCGTGAACGCCGAAGACAGGCATCGCAAACGCCGCGGTGTGAGGATCGCGTGCGCCTGACGTGTAGAAAGGGAGTTCAGCGTCGCCCTCCGGCAGGCTCTCATTGAGCCCCCAGTGGCGCAAGACCTTACTGATGGCCGAATTATCGAGCGGGAACTGGCTGCCGGGAAGATTGCTGTGTCGCAGGCCGTGCGACGCTTCCGCGCGAAACAGGCAAAGGCGCTGCCCGCCCTCCAGCACATACCAGCTGGCGCTCTCCTGAGACGCCAGGGATAAGGCCTGAAGCTCTGGCTGAACCACCCGCGAAAGATGGAAAGATTGTTCATACAGCTTGCCGAGGTAAAGCAGACGTGGGCCAAGCGCATAATTGCCGTCTTCATGCCTGACGACGTAATTCATCCGTTCAAGAGAATTCATCAAGCGGTAAACCGTGGTTTTGTGATAACCCGACAGCTGTGCCAGCGCGGTCAGCGTCAGGCTCTCCTCTCCAGGACGGAAGCAATCCAGTAAAGCCAGCGCTTTTTCAACCGCTACAACGCCTTCATTCCCCATCATTATCTCCTTGTTAGCCCGGCAGTGAGTGTACCTCAAATTTTGTGAGTCACTTCGTGTTTACATCACAAACGCCACCTCGGGTCTGGCTAAAAGGAAAGCAACACCGCTATAGTTGTTTTGTTCTGTACACCTGCGTTGTACTTAGTAAAACAATATGGAGGCATTCATGTCCGTTTCTGAAAAAAAAGCGATTAATCGCCAGTTCGAACGCGTTTCTGCCGAGGACGTTCGTCGGGCTGCCGAGTATCAGGCCGCCATTCTGGCCGACGTCGCCGGTCGCCGCGGTACGCTTCACGGCCGCATCAAACCGCTGGCTCCTCACATGTCCGTTGCGGGTCCGGCCATCACCGTGGAAGTCCGTCCGGGTGATAATCTGGCGATTCATGCCGCGATGGCGGTTGCGCAACCCGGCGATGTCCTGATCGTCGACGGCAAAGGCGACCTGAGCTGCGCGCTGCTGGGCGAAATCATGGCCACTCAGGCTCAGGCGAGCGGCATTGCGGGCATCATTATTGACGGTGCTGTACGTGACGCCGATTCCCTGAGCAAAGGTCACTACCCTGTCTTTTCTGCCGGTCTGAACCCCTGCGGCCCGACAAAGTTAATTTCTGGCCGGGTGAATCATCCCATTTCAGTCGCCGGGGCGACGGTTCAGGCAGGGGATCTGGTTGTCGCGGATATCGACGGCGTGGTCGTCATCCCGCGCGATGAGGTTCAGCAGGTTATCGCGCTGGCAAAAGAAAAGCTGGAGATGGAGACCCGGCGTCTTGCCGCCATCCGTGAAGGCGATTTGCGTCCACACTGGCTTGATGACGCGCTTCGTAAGGCAGGTATGTTAGCCGACGGGGAGACGCTGTGATGGGGGGCAAAGACGTAATTCTGGTTACCGGAAGCGACCTGGCGGAGCAGGCCATGGTGATGCTGCAGGGCTTTGAGGTGGTGTTTGCGGGCCGCCAGCCGACAGAAGATGACCTGATCGCGCTGTGTGAACGACACAATCCCGTGGCGATTCTGGTTCGTTACGGCCGGATCACCGCGAAAGTCATGGATGCCGCCCCGGCTCTGCAGGTTATTTCCAAGCACGGAAGCGGGATCGATGTGATAGACCAGACGGCAGCGGCCGAGCGCAATATCGCCGTCCGCGCGGCCCCAGGCGCAAACGCGGCGGCAGTGGCTGAGCATACATGGGCGCTGATCCTCGCCTGCGCAAAGTCCGTGGTGCCTCTGGACAAGCGGCTGCGGGACGGGCACTGGGATAAGGCGACGCATAAATCCATTGAGCTGGAGGGATTAACCCTGGGGCTAATCGGATTGGGCGCTATCGGCTCGCGCGTGGCAACTATTGGTCATGCCTTCGGCATGAAGGTGCTGGCTTACGATCCCTATGCTAAATCGATGCCTGCCCTGTGCGAACGCGCAGAGACGCTGACCGGACTTCTTTCCCGTTCCGATGTCATCTCTTTACACTGTCCGCTAACCGATGAGAATCGGGGAATGATCAATAGCGAGGCGCTCGCACACTGCAAGCGGAACGCCATTCTGGTCAATACGGCACGCGGTGGACTGATCCACAGTGAATCGTTACTGGCGGCGCTCCGGGATGGCACGCTGCACAGCGCAGCGCTGGACAGCTTTACCCAGGAGCCGCTGACGGCGCCGCACCTCTGGCAGTCCGTAGAAAACGTGGTGATTTCACCGCATATTGGCGGCGTTACCGCCGCGTCATACATCAAGATGGGGACCGTGGCCGCGGGCAATATTCTGGCCGTGACGGATGCCACCACCGTCAGCCCGTAAAGCCAAGCATGACGAGTGGCAGCGCGCTGATGTCACTTGTCTTCTGCCAGCGCCTGAGCACACGCCCAGGCACTTGCCCAGGCCCACTGGAAGTTGTACCCGCCGAGCCAGCCGGTGACGTCCATCACTTCACCGATGAAGTAGAGCCCCGGCACGTTGCGCGCTTCCATGGTACGGGAAGAGAGTTCATTCGTGTCGACTCCGCCCAGCGTGACTTCCGCCGTGCGGTAGCCTTCCGTGCCGTTTGGCTGCACGCGCCAGTTTGTTAGCGTCTCGACCAGCGTTTCCTGCTCGCGGCTGTTAAGCTGCTTTAGCGACACGTCGGGGATCTGCCCCAGCACCTGCAAACATTCCACCAGACGCTTCGGCAGCTGCATTGCGAGGGTGTTTTTCAGACTCTGATTCGGGTGCGCCGCACGCTGCTCGTTGAGGAAGGCATCCAGATCGCAATCGGGGAGCAGGTTAACCGTGACAAACTCCCCCGGCTGCCAGTAGCTGGAGATTTGCAGGACCGCCGGGCCGGAGAGGCCGCGATGGGTAAAGAGCAGGTTTTCGCGAAACACCGTGCCGTCTTCGGCGGTGATAACGGCGGGAACGGACACGCCAGACAGCGTCTGAAGCTGTTCCAGAAGCGGTTTATGCAGCGTGAACGGCACCAGCCCGGCGCGCGTAGGCAGGACTTTCAGGCCAAACTGCTCGGCGATTTTATAGCCGAACGGGGAAGCGCCCAGCCCCGGCATAGACAGGCCGCCGCTGGCAATCACCAGATTATCGGCGCTGACGGTTTCACCGTTGAGCTGCAGCGTGTAGCCCTGGTCATCGCGGGAAACGTCCAGCACTTCGGTGCGCAGGCGCATGACCACGCCGCCCTTCTCGCACTCGGCCACCAGCATATCGACAATCTGCTGGGCGGAGTCGTCGCAGAACAGCTGGCCCAGCGTCTTCTCATGCCATGCGATACCGTGCTTACCCACCAGGTCGATAAAGTCCCACTGGGTATAACGCGCCAGCGCAGATTTACAAAAATGACGGTTTTGGCTCAAATAGGCCGCGGGTTCAACATACAGGTTAGTAAAGTTGCAGCGCCCGCCGCCGGACATCAGGATCTTGCGGCCTGGCTTTTTACCGTTATCCAGCAGCAGCACGCGACGACCCGCCTGTCCGGCCATTGCCGCACAAAACATACCCGCCGCACCGGCGCCAATTACCACGGCATCAAACCTTTCCACGTCAAAACCCTCTTTGTTAACTGCCGCGGATTGTAAAGTTTCCTCTGTGGTCACACCAGCGTAAAAAGATATTACAAAGCCATTCCATTGAAATTTAACGATTATCCTTTCAGGCACTTTTCTCAATTCAGGTGGTATGTCAAAAAAAGTCTATATTTCACTTTGCCCGTTGCGCATTTGTCCTGGATAATGCGCCGCGTTCATGTCCTCAAAATGGCGTAACGTCCTATGCTACATTTGTTTGCCGGCCTGGATTTACATACCGGGCTTTTACTCTTGCTTGCTCTGGTTTTTGTACTGTTTTACGAAGCGATCAACGGCTTCCACGACACTGCAAACGCAGTAGCGACGGTTATCTACACTCGCGCAATGCGATCGCAGCTTGCGGTTGTTATGGCGGCGGTATTTAACTTTTTTGGTGTCCTCCTGGGCGGACTGAGCGTTGCGTATGCGATTGTGCATATGCTGCCAACAGATCTGCTGCTTAACGTAAGTTCTGGCCATGGCCTCGCTATGGTGTTCTCAATGCTGCTTGCTGCAATTATCTGGAACCTCGGTACCTGGTATTTCGGCCTGCCTGCATCCAGTTCTCACACCCTCATCGGCGCGATTATCGGTATCGGGTTAACCAACGCCCTCATGACCGGTACATCGGTTGTTGATGCGTTAAATATCCCGAAAGTACTGGGGATCTTTGCCTCTCTCATCGTCTCCCCTATCGTGGGTCTGGTGGTGGCGGGCGGGCTGATCTTCATCCTGCGTCGTTACTGGAGCAATACCAAAAAACGCTCCCGTATACACCTGACGCCGGCAGAGCGTGAAAAGAAAGACGGCAAGAAAAAGCCGCCATTCTGGACGCGTATCGCCCTGATCATTTCCGCAATCGGTGTGGCTTTCTCACACGGCGCGAACGATGGTCAGAAAGGCATTGGTCTGGTGATGCTGGTACTGATCGGTGTTGCTCCGGCAGGCTTCGTGGTTAACATGAACGCCTCCGGCTACGAAATCACCCGTACCCGCGATGCGGTCAACAACGTTGAAACTTATTTCCAGCAGCACCCTGAGCTGCTGAAAAAAGCGACCGGCGTTGACCAGTTAATCCCGTCTCCGGAAGCCGGTGCCACGACTGCACCTGGCGAATTCCACTGCCATCCGGCTAACGCGATTAACGCGCTGGAACGTGCCAAAGGCATGCTGGGCAATATCGAAAGTTATGACAAACTGACCGTTGAGCAGCGTGGTCAGCTGCGTCGCATTATGCTGTGCATCTCTGATGTGACGGATAAAGTGGCGAAGCTGCCAGACGTGAATGCTGACGACCAGCGTCTCCTGAAGAAACTGAAAGGCGATATGCTCAACACCATTGAGTACGCGCCAATCTGGATCATCATGGCGGTCGCGCTGGCACTCGGTATCGGTACGATGATTGGCTGGCGCCGCGTGGCGACCACCATCGGCGAGAAGATCGGTAAGAAAGGCATGACCTATGCGCAGGGTATGTCCGCGCAGATGACGGCAGCAGTGTCTATCGGTCTGGCGAGCTACACCGGTATGCCGGTATCCACCACCCACGTACTCTCCTCGTCCGTGGCAGGTACCATGATTGTTGACGGTGGCGGCCTGCAGCGCAAAACCGTAACCAACATTCTGATGGCCTGGGTGTTCACCCTTCCGGCGTCCATCCTGCTGTCTGGCGGGCTGTACTGGATTTCGCTGAAGCTGATTTAATCGGTTAAAGGCGACAAAAAAGCGGGTCAGGAAACTGACCCGCTTTTTTTATGCTCAGTGCCAAATCATCAATGCAATCATGCTGACGACGACCAGCCCGCACAGGGCACTGGTCAAAATGAACTGACGACGCAGGCGCTCGCAGCGACGGATAAATTCTTCATCGTGATGATCGCGGTAGCGCTGGTAGTAGATATATCCCACCAGACGCATCTGTTTGCTGGGCTGTCCATGCGAGGTGAAGAACCCTCCACCGTCCACATACTGATAAAGCAACGGATCGCAACCACGAAGTACCACTAACAGCGCACGTAACGATGAGAAGTAGCGCGCCATATTCACTATGCAAACTACGCATAACGCCCAAAACAATGCGACGGTGCTAATCATACATCCTCCCCGGCGTCCGCCCACGAAGCAAGGCTTCTGAGCTACCGCACCCCAATGCCCTGACAGACAGTTCAGTGAAAGAATGACCAAAAGTCGATCCGGTTCGCGTTTTAATATCCGAACGGCTCATTTAATAGTGTAGGAGATCCGTTAATTTTTTTGCCACAAGGTTAATCGTTATCAACACCAAAGCTTGAAAAATATGTTTAACTGGGCCGTAATGAAAGCATCAGACGACGGCTTTCCCATTTAGTCATCGATAACTTAAGGAAGGAGTAACACTATGGCTTACAAACACATTCTCATCGCGGTAGACCTCTCCCCGGAGAGCAAAGTGCTGGTTGATAAAGCGGTATCCATGGCACGTCCCTACAACGCGAAAGTTTCGCTGATTCACGTTGATGTGAATTACTCCGACCTCTACACCGGTCTGATCGACGTCAATCTGGGCGATATGCAGAAGCGTATCTCCGAAGAGACGCACCACGCCCTGAGCGAACTGTCCACCAACGCGGGCTACCCGATTACCGAAACCCTGAGCGGCAGCGGCGACCTGGGCCAGGTATTGGTTGATGCGATCAAGAAATACGACATGGATCTGGTGGTGTGCGGTCACCATCAGGACTTCTGGAGCAAGCTGATGTCTTCCGCTCGCCAGCTGATTAATACCGTTCACGTGGATATGCTGATTGTTCCGCTGCGTGACGAAGAAGACGAGTAAGTGCAAAAAAGCCCGGTGGCGCTAACGCTTACCGGGCCTACAGGCGGCACGAAATGTAGGCCGGGTAAGGCGAAGCCGCCACCCGGCTTTTTTTATTCCGGTGTCCCCGAATAAATATCAAACCGGTGCCCTTTGGTGGTCACCGCATTGGTCGTGGCAACGTCCGCCAGGGGCGGCGCATAGTCAGGGCGCTTCACCACCACCCGCTTCGTCGCCAGCTGACGAGCCGGTTCCAGCAGGCCATCCGCATCCAGATCAGGCCCCACCAGAGACTGAAACACCCGCATCTCTTTCTTTACCAGCGCGCTTTTCTGCTTGTGCGGGAACATCGGGTCGAGATAGACGACCTGCGGGCGCGGGGTGATATCGGTCAGCGCCGTCAGGCTCGAGGCATGAATCAGCTGCAATCGTTCCTGCAACCACGGCCCGATTTCCGGGTCCGCGTAGCCACGCGTCAGACCATCGTCCAGCAACGCGGCCACCACCGGATTACGCTCCAGCATCCGCACATGACAGCCGACAGACGCCAGCACAAACGCATCGCGCCCCAGCCCCGCCGTGGCATCCACCACGTCCGGCAGATAGCTTCCTTTAATCCCAACCGCTTTCGCCACCGCTTCGCCGCGACCGCCGCCGAACTTGCGCCGGTGCGCCATGGCTCCGCCGACAAAATCGACAAAAATCCCGCCGAGCTTCGGTTCATCGCGCTTACGTAATTCGAGATGTTCTGGTGTCATCACCAGCGCCATCAGGTTATCTTCATCGTGCACCAGCCCCCAGCGGGCGGCCAGGACAGATAAGGCGCCGTCTCCGGCGCCTGTTTCATCCACTAAGCAGATCTTCACGTAACAATCAGCCTTTGATCCCGTAATGCTCAAGCATCGCGTCCAGCTGCGGCTCGCGCCCACGGAAGCGTTTGAACAGCACCATTGGCTCTTCGGAACCGCCGCGGGTCAGGATGTTGTCGAGGAACGACTGGCCGGTTTCGCGGTTGAAAATCCCCTCTTCTTCGAAACGAGAGAAGGCATCCGCCGCCAGCACGTCGGCCCACAGGTAGCTGTAGTACCCTGCCGCATAGCCGCCCGCGAAGATGTGGCTGAACGCGTGCGGGAAGCGGCCCCAGGTTGGCCCTGGAATAACCGCGACCTGCTTTTTAATCTCGGCCAGGGTTTCAAGGATTTTCGCCCCCTGCTCCGGGCTGAACTCGGCGTGCAGGCGGAAGTCGAACAGGCCGAACTCCAGCTGGCGCAGGATAAACATCGCCGCCTGGTAGTTCTTCGCCGCCAGCATTTTATCCAGCAGTTCTTTCGGCAGCGGTTCGCCGGTCTCGTAGTGGCCGGAGATAAACGCCAGCGCGTCCGGCTCCCAGCACCAGTTTTCCATAAACTGGCTTGGCAGCTCGACCGCATCCCACGGTACACCGCTGATGCCTGCCACGCCTGCGGTTTCGATGCGGGTCAGCATGTGGTGCAGGCCGTGACCGAACTCGTGGAACAGGGTGATCACTTCATCGTGGGTGAACAGCGCAGGTTTGCCGTTCACCGGACGGTTGAAGTTACAGGTCAGGTAGGCGACCGGCTTCTGCAGGGAACCGTCTGCTTTACGCATCTGGCCCACGCAGTCGTCCATCCACGCCCCGCCGCGCTTGTTCTCACGCGCGTAGAGATCGAGGTAGAAGCTGCCGCGCAGTTCGTTTTTCTCGTCATACAGCTCGAAGAAGCGCACGTCCGGATGCCAGACGTCGATATCGGTACGCTCTTTGGCGGTGATGCCATAGATGCGCTTCACCACTTCAAACAGGCCGTTAACGGCTTTGTTTTCCGGGAAGTACGGGCGTAGCTGCTCGTCGCTGATGCTGTAGAGGTGCTGCTTCTGTTTTTCGCTGTAGTAAGCAATGTCCCACGGCTGCAGCTCGTCCACGCCGAACTCCGCTTTCGCGAAGGCGCGCAGCTGGGCCAGCTCTTTTTCACCCTGCGGACGGGCGCGTTTCGCCAGATCGGTCAGGAAGTCGAGCACCTGCTGCGGGTTTTCCGCCATTTTGGTGGCGAGAGATTTGTCGGCGTAGTTTTCAAAGCCCAGCAGCTGGGCCAGCTCGTGGCGCAGGGCGAGGATTTCCGCCATGACCGGGCTGTTGTCCCACTTACCGGCATTCGGCCCCTGATCGGAAGCGCGGGTGCTGTAGGCGCGGTACATCTCTTCGCGAAGCGCCTGGTTGTCGCAGTAGGTCATCACCGGCAGATAGCTCGGGATATCCAGGGTTAACAGGTAGCCGTCCTGCTCTTTCGCTTCGGCCTGCGCTTTTGCCGCCGCCAGCGCGCTTTCCGGCATACCGGAAAGCATAGCCTCGTCGGTAATCAGCTTCGTCCAGCCCATGGTGGCGTCGAGCACGTTGTTGCTGTACTGGTTGCCCAGCTCGGACAGGCGCGCGGCGATTTCACCGTAGCGGGTCTGCTTCTCTTTTGGCAGGCCAATCCCGGACAGCTCAAAATCACGCAGGGCGTTATCGACTGATTTTTTCTGCGCCGTGTTCAGTTCGGCATAATGGTCGCCGTCGCGCAGGTCGCGGTAGGCTTTGTAGAGCCCTTCGTGCTGGCCGACCCAGGTGCTGTACTCAGAGAGCAGCGGCAGGGTTTGCTCGTAGGCTTCGCGCAGCTCCGGGCTGTTTTTTACCGAGTTCAGGTGGCTCACCGGGGAGAAGATGCGCCCCAGCACGTCGTCCACTTCGGCCAGCGGCTGACACAGATTTTCCCAGGTGTACGGCCCGCCCTGCGCGACCACGCTTTCTACCGCCGCGCGGCAGTTGTCCAGCGATTGCGTAACCGCTGGAACCACATGCTCGGGGAGGATTTTAGAAAACGGTGGCAACGAAAAAGGCGTCAGTAATGGATTGGTCATAAACGCTGTCCTGTTGAAAGAGGTGAATGAAGCGCGCATCCGGCGCTGTGCATATGCGATCTAGAATGGGGTTAAGTGTAGAGGATTTCAATGCCAGACGTGGCGGAAAAGAGCCCGGTGGCGCTGCGCTTACCGGGCCTGCGGGTAATCTGCGCCGTTCTGCTGTAAACTGTGGCAAATCGTCAATTCAGCGGAATATCATTACCCATGCTCAGTTATCGCCACAGCTTCCACGCAGGCAACCACGCCGACGTCCTTAAACACACCGTTCAGAGCCTGATCATCGAATCGCTCAAAGAGAAAGAAAAGCCGTTTCTCTATCTGGACACGCACGCGGGCGCGGGCCGTTATCAGCTGAGCGGCGAGCATGCCGAGCGTACCGGTGAATATCTGGAAGGGATCGCCCGCATCTGGCAGCAAGACGACCTGCCTGCCGAGCTGGAGCCGTACATCGGCGTGGTGAACCACTTCAACCGCAACGGCCAGCTGCGTTACTACCCGGGATCCCCGCTGATTGCCCGCCAGCTGCTGCGCGAGCAGGACAGCATCCAGCTGACCGAGCTGCATCCGAGCGACTTCCCGCTGCTGCGTTCTGAATTCCAGAAAGACAGCCGCGCCCGCGTGGAAAAAGCCGACGGCTATCAGCAGCTGAAAGCCAAGCTGCCGCCGGTTTCCCGTCGTGGCCTGATACTGATCGACCCGCCGTACGAAATCAAAACCGACTATCAGGCGGTGGTGACGGGTATTCACGAAGGCTACAAACGCTTCGCCACCGGGACATACGCCCTGTGGTATCCGGTGGTGCTGCGCGCGCAAATCAAGCGCATGATCAAAGACCTGGAAGCCACCGGCATCCGCAAAATCCTGCAGATCGAGCTGGCCGTGCGTCCGGACAGCGACCAGCGCGGCATGACCGCCTCGGGCATGATCGTCATTAACCCGCCGTGGAAGCTCGAAGCGCAGATGAACAACGTGCTGCCGTGGCTGCACAAAACGCTGGTGCCAGCCGGTACGGGTCATACCTCCGTCAGTTGGATCGTGCCGGAGTAATCGCAGCCATCGGTGGAAACTATTGATTTCAGGTATACAATCGCGGCAATTCACGATTAAGGACAAAAGCTATGACTAAGCATTATGACTACATCGCCATCGGCGGTGGCAGCGGCGGCATCGCCTCCATCAACCGCGCGGCCATGTACGGCCAGAAGTGTGCGCTGATTGAAGCCAAAGCGCTGGGCGGCACCTGCGTGAACGTGGGTTGTGTACCGAAAAAGGTGATGTGGCATGCGGCGCAAATCCGTGAAGCTATCCATATGTATGGCCCGGACTACGGCTTTGACACCACCATCAACCACTTCGACTGGGACAAACTGATCGCCAGCCGTACCGCCTACATCGATCGTATTCACACCTCCTACGACAACGTGCTGGGCAAAAATAACGTCGACGTTATCCACGGCTTCGCTCGCTTCGTTGATGCGAAAACGATCGAAGTAAACGGTGAGACGATCACCGCCGATCACATCCTGATCGCCACCGGCGGCCGTCCGAGCCACCCGAACATCCCGGGCGTGGAATACGGCATCGACTCTGACGGTTTCTTCGAACTGCCTGCCCTGCCTAAGCGCGTTGCCGTGGTGGGCGCGGGTTACATCGCGGTGGAGCTGGCTGGCGTGATTAACGGTCTGGGCGCCGAAGCGCACCTGTTCGTGCGTAAACACGCGCCGCTGCGCAGCTTCGATCCGCTGATCGTTGATACGCTGGTTGAAGTGATGAACACCGAAGGTCCAACCCTGCACACCAACGCCGTGCCGAAAGCGGTCGTGAAAAATGCAGACGGCAGCCTGACCCTGGAGCTGGAAGATGGCCGCAGCCAGACCGTCGATTGCCTGATCTGGGCGATTGGCCGTGAACCGGCTAACGATAATTTCAACCTGGGCGTGACCGGCGTGAAAACCAACGAAAAAGGCTATATCGTCGTCGATAAATTCCAGAACACCAGCGTACCGGGCATTTATGCGGTCGGCGATAACACCGGTGCCGTTGAGCTTACCCCGGTTGCCGTTGCGGCGGGCCGCCGTCTCTCCGAGCGCCTGTTCAATAACAAGCCGGACGAGCATCTGGACTACAGCAACATCCCGACCGTGGTCTTCAGCCACCCGCCAATCGGCACCGTCGGCTTAACCGAGCCGCAGGCGCGCGAGCAGTATGGCGACGACCAGGTGAAAGTGTATAAATCCGCGTTTACCGCGATGTATACCGCCGTTACCTCCCACCGCCAGCCGTGCCGTATGAAGCTGGTCTGCGTCGGTCCGGAAGAGAAGATTGTCGGTATCCACGGCATTGGCTTCGGCATGGATGAGATCCTGCAGGGCTTTGCGGTAGCGCTGAAGATGGGCGCGACCAAGAAAGACTTCGACAACACCGTGGCGATCCACCCAACGGCCGCCGAAGAGTTTGTCACCATGCGTTAATGCATAAGCCCCTCTCCGGAGGGGCTTTTTTTATTCACATTCATAAATCGTTGCAAAACGAATGCTCCGAAAAGAGTGATCTACCGCACATATCCCTCCACATCTACCGAAGCGAATGTCTACGCTTATAAGACGCCCGGATAAACCTGTCTTTTGAACACACAACCGGAGGTCCCTATCACCATGTTCAACCAGAAACTACAGGCTACCGAGAACATCGAATTCGAGATTGCAGAAGAGCTGCGCTACGAGACCGATCCCTGCGAGTTGAAACTGGATGAAATGATTGAGGCGGAGCCGGAACCCGAGATGATCGAGGGGCTACCCGCCTCCGATGCACTGACGCCCGCAGACCGCTATCTTGAACTGTTTGAGCACGTGCAGTCCTCGCGCCTGTTCACGGACAGCAAAACCTTTCCCGACTGCGCGCCGAAGATGGATCCGCTGGATATCCTGATCCGCTACCGCAAGGTCAGACGCCACCGGGATTTCGACCTGCGCCAGTTTGTGGAAAACCACTTCTGGCTGCCGGAGACCTACAGTACGGAATATGTCTCCGACCCCGGTCTGTCCCTCAAAGAGCACATTGACAGCCTGTGGCCGGTGCTGACGCGCGAGCCGCAGGATCATATTCCCTGGTCTTCCCTGCTGGCGCTGCCCCAAGCCTATATCGTTCCCGGCGGACGATTCAGCGAGACCTACTACTGGGATTCCTATTTCTCCATGCTGGGGCTGGCGGAGAGCGGTCGTAACGATCTGCTGAAATGTATGGCGGATAACTTCGCCTGGCTGATTGAACGCTACGGGCATATTCCCAACGGCAACCGTACCTATTATCTCAGCCGCTCCCAGCCGCCGGTCTTTGCGCTGATGGTGGAGCTGTTTGAGGAGGACGGCGTGCGCGGTGCGAAACGCTATCTGGAACACCTCAAAATGGAGTACGCCTTCTGGATGGACGGCGCGGAGTCGCTCCTGCTTAACCAGGCCTACCGCAGCGCCGTGCGTATGCCGGACGGCTCGTTGCTCAACCGCTACTGGGATGACCGTGATACCCCGCGCGATGAATCGTGGATTGAGGACGTGGAAACTGCCCGCCATTCGGGCCGTCCGCCAAACGAGGTGTATCGCGACCTGCGCGCCGGGGCGGCGTCCGGCTGGGACTATTCCTCCCGCTGGCTGCGCGATCCGTCGCGGCTCGCCAGCATCCGCACGACGCAGTTTATCCCCATCGATCTGAACGCCTTCCTGTACAAGCTGGAAAGCGCCATTGCCAACATCTCGGCGTCGAAAGGGGATAAAGAGACGGCCGACCTGTTCCGCCAGAAAGCCAGCGATCGCCGCGAGGCGGTGAACCGCTATCTGTGGGACGAGGAGAGCGGCTGTTACCGCGATTACGACTGGCGACGCGAAGAGCTGGCGCTGTTTTCTGCCGCCAGCATTGTGCCGCTGTATGTCGGCATGGCGACCCATGAGCAGGCCGAGCGCCTGTCGGATGCGGTCAAAGCGCGACTGCTGACGCCGGGCGGAATTCTGGCGACCGAGTACGAAACCGGCGAGCAGTGGGATAAACCCAACGGCTGGGCGCCGCTGCAGTGGATGGCGATCCAGGGGTTCAAGCAGTACGGCAACGACTCGCTGGGGGATGAAATCGCCTGGAGCTGGCTGCATACGGTGAACCATTTTTATCAGACGCATCATAAGCTGATTGAGAAGTACCACATCGCCAGCAGCACGCCGCGCGAAGGGGGCGGGGGTGAGTATCCGCTGCAGGATGGTTTCGGCTGGACGAACGGCGTGGTGCGGCGGCTGATTGGGTTGTATGGGGAGCCTTGAATAGGGTGCGGTCTGGTGCCCTCACCCCGGCCCTCTCCCACGGGGAGAGGGAGGAGAGATCAGCGAATCACCTCATAAATGGCGCTCTGAATAGACTGCCATTTTTTGGTGGTGGCATCCGGCTGTGACTTCGCACGGCGTGTGGCCATGTCGAGATCGTGCTGCTGGCGTTTCACCACCGCTGGCACGGTGCAGAAAGCTTTGAGGTACTCTTTACGTACCGAGGTCAGAGACTCGCCGTTCGACATCGCGTGGCTGAGCGTGTTGATGAAGCGCCGACACGGCTTCTCCTCCACCATGTTTTGCCGGTAGCGTAGCATCAGCTCCAGCACGTCGTCATAGCCTGCCGACATCGCCTCTTCGGTCCAGGACAGCTTCCAGTCCATACCGCCCTGCAAAAAGAGCTGGGTCACGCGGGTGTCGTTGCGGTTAATGGCCGAGCGGAAATTATTCTCGTCCCAGGTCACTCCCATGCGCGTGAGCGTTTCGCGCGAGGAAGGCGTCTCACGCATTTCCTGTGGCGGCGCCGCTTCAGCCGCGCTGACGGCCGCAGGCTGCGGTTTACTGCTGGTCACCAGCCAGAAGCCTCCCGCCACGATGGCAATCACCATAACGCCAACCGCCCCCCATAACGCACCGGAAATAAGCTGCTCGCGTTGTTCGGGGGTGCGCGGCGCGCGCTGGGTCGGCTTTTCAATGGTGTCACGTACTTCAAACAGATCCCCACCGGTGACCCGATCCATTTTCTGCGCCTTTTCCCAGAAGGTATGCAGTTCGCTGGCATCTACCGCCATGAATCCCGCCGGATTGACGCGCGTTCTCCCCTCTTCAAACGCGCGTTGAACGGGCCGCGCGATCTGCGCGTAGTAGTTATCCAGCAGCTGGATTTGCGCCGAGCTTAACGTTTTCTGGACGGTGATGTTGTTGCGAATTTGCCGAATGTCATCGAGGAAGGTTTGTAGCGTTTTACGCGGTTCAACCAGCAGCGTCAGCATGGACGGGTCGCTGAACAGCGAAGCGTAATAGCGGCTGAACTCTTTTTTATCCACCAGCATTTGCGCCAGTTCGCTGAACATCATGCCGCTCAGGACATCGTTGATCTCGCCCAACTTCAGCCAGCGCCGTACGCGATCGGCGTTAAACAAAGTCTTGAGATGGTTATTCAGCCTTACCTGATCGGGCCAGGCCTGCTGGATGAGCCCTTTTATCATGAGCTCTATCGCCCGCACCTGCTTGTGCGCCTGCTGCTGCTGGAGTTCGCTGCCCGGAGCCAGCTCCGTGCTGTAGGTCAACAGCGGCTGCTGCAGGCGAAGGTGCTCCAGCGCGGTGACAAACCGCATCGCCGCAATCAGCTGGTTTTCACTCACATCCTGTCCGCTTTCATACTGCGGCACGCGCTGCTGCAGCAGGCGCAGCTGGAGCGTAAATTCCGACATCTCGGCATCATTCAGGTTGAGTTTTTTCGCCACGGCTCCCCAGCCGCCCAGGGCTAATCGCGCGCTGTCCAGTTGTTCCAGAAACCAGCGTGGATCTTTGCCCTCAGAAGCATGTACATTCAGAAGAAGCAAAATTTCCACCGACGCATGGCGAATGACCGCCAGACAGTGTTCGAACTGTTCGCGAATATGATGTGATGTGCTGAGAGTCATTGTTTTCCTTAAGCGACAACGAAGACATCCGGATTGGCACGTAACGGCCTTTTTTCTTTTTATTTATACGCGGTTAACCATACCTGACTTTCTGTTGAAATAAAGTGACAACCCTAAAATCATTTAAAATGTTTCAGGAGAATCTGAATGCCGGTTTTAATTACCCCTCGCCTGAACTGCTCGCCTTTACAAGAAGAAGACTGGCCCTTTTTTCTGGCGCTACAGCAGCATCCCGACGTCATGCGCTTTGTGGCGGAAGACCGCCCCGTCGCGGCGATCCGCGAGGCGTTTGATTCGCGCCTGACGCCCTGGACGCCAGGGAGCGCGCACTGGCTGTGCCTCGTCGTGCGTGACGCCGCTTCCAGGGCTCCGTTGGGCGTCACCGGGTATATTCATCGGGAGGAGGATTGCGCTGAGGTCGGTTTTCTTTTCGCTCCCGAGGCGCAGGGGAAAGGTTACGGCTTTGAATCCCTGAAAGCGCTTTGCGATTACGCTTTTCATCAGGGCGGTATACGTCGACTTACCGCCACCGTCACCGCCGGGAATGTCGCCTCACGACGTCTGCTGGAAAAAGCCCGCTTTTGCCTGGAGGGCGAATTACGCGAGAGCTATTACCTTGCGGGACGTTGGCATAATGACTGGTTATTTGGTTTATTGCGGCAGGAATATCTGAATAACAATCCCTGATCAATAGCCATTTGGCGGATATTTCTCGTACCTCATTTCCTCTACAGTGTCGCCATTAAGAGGAAATGAATATGAAAGAGCATGCGCTGAAAATATCTTCTGCCGCCATCGCGTTAATAAAGAAACATCAGGGTCTTTCTCTGGAAAAATATCGTGACGAAAAAGGATTATGGGTTATCGGCTATGGCCACGTTATCCGCGATCAGGAGCATTTTCACGGCCCTGTCACACCTCTGGAGGCTGAGACTTTGTTGCGCGAAGATATCCGGTTGTGTGAAGCGCTGCTGCGGGAAAATATGACACGTCCATTAACCCAACAGCAGCATGATGCGCTGGTGATGATGATATTCAGTTTCGGAGAGATAACGTCGCTCCCAAACGCGCTTTTTCAGGCCGTCGCCCGGGTATAATACATGGCTGCCTGCGTTCTGTTTTTCACGTCCAGCCGCCGGAAAAGTGCCTCGAGGTGCGCTTTTACCGTGGCCGCACTGATGTTCAGATTGCGGCCAATCTCTTTATTCGACTCCCCCGCCGCCAGCAATTTCAAGACTTCGCGCTGGCGCTCGCTCAAGGATAATAATGCCTGAGGCGACGTCGGCTCTCTGACCCACTCTCCGGGAAAACAGACCATCCCTCTGGATACCGAATCCAGTACGGCGGAAAACCGTTCGGGATTGGCGTTTCGGGGAATAATGGCCATGACGTTTCGCTGCCGCAGCTGCTCAGCACATTTGGCCTCTTTTTTCGCCAAAATCAGAATCACACGTATCGCCGGAAAGCGATGCAGGATCGCTTCCAGCAAAGTGCTCCCTTCGTCCTGAATTAAATTCCCATCAATCATGACGATAGCCGACGGTGAAGCAGAAATCTGAGTCCATAAATCTTCTGCCTGACAGGTCCCAGTTATATTTATTTCCGGAATCAACCTCTGAAGACTGTGTATCGCTCCGTGAATAAAGAGTGACTGCCTGTCAAACATGATTACTCGCATCGTTTTTTCCCCTCTGAGAATAGCGAAGGGGGATTCTACAGAGGCATTATTTAAGAAAAAACTCAACGAATGGATACGTTACAAATCCCCGGGGTTCTTTATATCTGTCAGTATTTAGACACATTTATCTTAAGGATTTACTCAAGCGCATACATCACAGGAACATACCGCCTGATACTTCAATACGTTGCGCATTCATCCAGCCCAGTTTGTCGCTGAGCAGTGCCGCAATGGCATCGCCGATATCGTCAGGCAGCCCCACCCGTCCCAGCGCCGTCTGGGACGCCAGCATCTGGTTGAGCTCCGCGTTGTCGCGCACGTGTCCGCCGCCAAAGTCGGTTTCTATCGCGCCAGGCGCAATGATATTGACGGAGATGCCGCGCGCGCCCAGCTCTTTCGCCTGATAACGCGTCAACACTTCCATTGCTCCTTTCATCGCCGCGTAGGTCGCCGATCCCGGCTGGGTAAAACGGGCCAGCCCGCTGGAGACGTTGAGGATCCGTCCGCCGTCGCTAAGCAGCGGCAGCAGGCGCTGCGTCAGGAAGAAAGGTCCTTTGAAATGAACGTTCAGCGCCTCGTCAAACTGGGCTTCCGTCGTGTCGGTATAAGGCGCATATAAACCCGTCCCGGCATTGTTCAATAAATAGTCGAACGTTTCACGCTGCCAGACGCTCTTAAGGGTCTCCTGAAGCTGTTGGGCAAAATGCTCAAAACTCGTGATATCCCCGACGTTGAGCTGCAATGCCGCCGCGTTGACGCCTTTTTCCTGAATTTCATGCACAACGTCCAGCGCTTCCTGCTGGCTGCGGTTGTAGGTCAGCACAATTCCCGTGCCGTCTGCCGCCAGCTTTAAGGCAGCGTTTTTACCCAAACCACGGCTACCACCCGTCACTAATGCGATACGTTCAGTCATCATAAACCTCGTTTTGGCTGTTATGGAGATTGAGTAAGAGCTTATTAGGTGATAGAAAATCAATAAAGATGTGTTAAAACGCTTCACTGTTTCAGCAAAAACAACAATGAGCTATATCTATGGATAAAATTCACGCAATGCAGCTGTTTGTTCGCGTCGCGGAACTGGAGAGTTTTTCCCGCGCGGCAGAAACATTAACGCTGCCGAAAGGCAGCGTGTCACGACAGATTCAGGCCCTCGAAAACCGGCTTGGCACCCAGCTATTGCACCGCACCACCCGCCGCGTCAGCCTGACGCAGGACGGTATGGTCTATTACGAACGGGCAAAAGATCTGCTGGCAAACCTCGATGAGCTGGACGGTATGTTTTTGCACGATCCCTCCAGCATCAGCGGACGGCTCCGCGTGGATATGCCCGTCGCCGTTGCTCGAAATTTAGTCATCCCCAAACTGCCTGCTTTTCTGCAGCATTATCCGGGCATCGAGCTGGAGCTCAGCAGCAGCGATCGTCTGGTGGATGTGATCCGCGAAGGGTTTGACTGCGTGGTACGCGTCGGCACCCTGAAAGATTCAGGGCTTATTGCCCGACCGTTGGGCAAGCTGTCGGTGATTAACTGCGCCAGCCCGGATTATCTGGCGCGTTTTGGCTACCCGGAAACGCTGGACGATTTAGGCTCGCACGCCGTCATTCACTACACCGCTACGCTGGGAACTCGCCCACAGGGCTTTGAGTTTTATAACGGCAGTACGACGCAGTGGATAAAAACGGGAGGGGTGTTAACTGTTAACAGCACCGAAACTTACCAGGCTGCCTGCCTCGCCGGGCTGGGCATCATTCAGGTTCCGCGGGTTGGGGTGCGAGATTTACTGCGCGCGAAGAAACTGATTGAAATTCTCCCGCAATACCGGGCCGAACCAATGCCTGTCTCCCTGATTTATCCCCACCGGCGCAACCTCTCCCGCCGGGTACATCTGTTCATGGAGTGGCTGACCGAACTCACAAAAGCTTACGTGGACTAGTCGCAAGCTATAATTCAGTAACATCCAGCCAAACGAAAAGGAAAAGACGCGTGACGCCGGAAAATAACCCGCAACGACCCACCCAACATTTAGAGTATGAACCCATCAAGAAGATGGAGACCGAGCCGGAAGAGACCAGGTCTCCAGGTACCGCCAGCAAAGCGCTGGGGACCGTCACCGGCATTATCGCCAGAATTCAGCAGTTTCCCATGATTGCGCATCTGATACGTGCGACCGAACGCTTTAATGACCGCATGGGAAACCAGTTTGGTGCCGCCATCACCTATTTTTCCTTCCTGTCGATGATCCCGATCCTGATGGTGTCGTTTGCGGCGGCCGGTTTTGTGCTCGCCTCGCACCCGACGCTGTTGCAGGATATCTTTAACAAAATCCTGAATAACGTCAGTGATCCAACCCTTGCCAGCACGCTCAAAAGCACCATCAATACCGCCGTCCAGCAGCGCACCACCGTCGGTATCGTCGGTTTGCTGATTGCCCTTTACTCCGGCGTTAACTGGATGGGCAACCTGCGCGAGGCCATTCGCGCCCAGTCGCGCGATGTCTGGGAGCGTAAGCCGCAGGATCAGGAGAAGATTTGGGTGAAGTATCTCCGCGACTTTGTTTCGCTGATTGGCCTGCTCGTCGCGCTCATCGTGACGCTGTCCATTACCTCCGTGGCGGGCTCGGCGCAGCAGATGATCATCTCCGCGCTCTACCTTGATTACATCGAATGGCTGAAGCCCGCCTGGCGCAGCATTGGGCTGGCCATTTCCATCTTCGCCAACTACCTGCTGTTCTTCTGGATCTTCTGGCGCTTGCCCCGTCATCGTCCCCGCAAGAAGGCGCTGATCAGAGGGACACTGATCGCGGCGATAGGCTTTGAGGTGATTAAAATCGTGATGACCTACACCCTGCCCTCGCTGGTGAAATCCCCTTCCGGCGCGGCGTTCGGCTCGGTGCTGGGATTAATGGCATTCTTCTACTTCTTCGCACGTTTAACCCTGTTCTGCGCCGCGTGGATCGCCACTGCCGAGTACAAAGACGACCCGCGAATGCCGGGCAAAACGCACCGTTAACGCCTCTCCCGGGCTGAAATTTCAGCCCGATTCATCATTTCAGCATATAAATCCAGTCCGTAACTTTTATTTAACCGAAAACCAGTTTTATTGACTGATATTTAAAATCTGTGAAGCATTTCATAGACGTGTTTTGGCTGGCCTGAAAATTATCCGCTTTTTGTTGCTTTTATCACCAGGTCGCGGCTTTGTTACAGATTGAAATGTCGCTTTTGCTATGCGTAATATGGCCTTTCGTTCGACAAAAATAAGAAAATATTATGCAAGCAACCGCCACCACACTCGACTCAGAAACCGAAAACGTTCCGGTAAATTCGCGCAATAAAGTTGTCGTCGCCTCGCTGATTGGCACCGCCATCGAGTTCTTCGACTTTTACATTTACGCCACCGCGGCGGTCATCGTCTTCCCGCACATTTTCTTCCCGCAGGGCGATCCGACGGCGGCCACGCTGCAGTCTCTGGCGACCTTTGCTATCGCGTTTGTTGCGCGTCCGATTGGCTCCGCGCTGTTTGGACACTTTGGCGATCGCATCGGACGCAAAGTCACGCTGGTGGCCTCGCTGCTGACGATGGGGATCTCCACCGTGGCCATCGGCCTGCTGCCGACGTATGAGACCATCGGCATTCTGGCGCCGGTCCTGCTGGCGCTGGCGCGTTTTGGTCAGGGTCTGGGACTGGGTGGTGAATGGGGTGGCGCGGCGCTGCTGGCCACCGAGAACGCCCCGGCGCGCAAGCGCGCGCTGTATGGTTCTTTCCCGCAGCTTGGCGCACCGATTGGCTTCTTTTTCGCCAACGGGACGTTCCTGCTGCTCTCCTGGCTGCTGACGGATGAACAGTTCATGAGCTGGGGCTGGCGTATCCCGTTTGTCTTCTCAGCCGTGCTGGTGCTGATTGGCCTGTACGTGCGTGTTTCTCTGCATGAGACCCCTGTTTTCGCGAAAGTGGCCGCGGCGAACAAGCAGGTGAAAGTGCCGCTGGGCACGCTGCTGACCAAACACGTCCGCGTGACCGTACTGGGCACGTTTATCATGCTGGCCACCTACACGCTGTTCTACATCATGACCGTCTACTCCATGACCTTCAGTACCGCCGCCGCGCCGGTTGGGCTGGGTTTGCCGCGTAACGAAGTGCTGTGGATGCTGATGATGGCGGTGATCGGGTTTGGCGTGATGGTGCCGATTGCGGGCCTGCTCGCGGATAAGTTCGGTCGTCGCGCAAGCATGATCACCATCACCACGCTGATCGTTCTGTTTGCTCTGTTCGTCTTCCCGCCGCTGCTGGGTTCAGGTAGCCCGGCGCTGGTGATGGCCTATCTGCTGATTGGCCTGAGCCTGATGGGGCTGACCTTCGGCCCGATGGGCGCGCTGCTGCCAGAGCTGTTCCCGACGGAAGTGCGTTATACCGGCGCGTCGTTCTCCTACAACGTCTCGTCTATTCTGGGCGCCTCCGTTGCGCCGTATATCGCCACCTGGCTGCAGGCAAACTACGGCCTGTTCTATGTGGGTGTTTATCTGGCGGCCATGGCGGCACTGACGCTGATTGCGCTGCTGCTGACGCACGAGACGAAGCACCAGGCTCTGTAAGCTAATGCCGGGTGGCGGCTACGCCTTACCCGGCCTACGATTCAAATGTAGGCCGGGTAAGCCCAGCGCCACCCGGCAAAAACAGGCCGCACCTTACTTCTTCATCTGTGACAAAATGGTCCGGCACTGATTCGCCTCGCCTTCTGACGGCGAAATCAACGCCAGCAGCGCTGCGGCGGGGGTAACCAGCGTCGCGAGGGCTGCGGCCACCGCGCCACGCGCAATCAGCGGTCCGGGCTTCACGCCCGCCTGCGGATTTTTGAAGGTTCCGCGCACGTACAGCGGCGAGCGCAGGGTGATGATACGGATCCCCTTACTTTCCGGATCGATGGTCAAATCCAGCTGTTCGGACGCCATGCTGGCGGTACCGGTCACGTTAATCACCGCATTTTCCGTGTCGAAGGCAAAAATCTGCGGACGTGCCACGCCGTTAACCAGATCCAGATTGGCCGCCGCGCAGTTCACCCGCACCTCATCATCACCGAAGATTTGCCCGATGATGTAGTTCCCGACGTTCAGGCCCAGGATTTCCATCAGGTTGCGGCTCACCAGCCCGTCGTTCATCAGCAGCTTCAGGTTGCCATTACCGCTGCCCAGCAGCGCCGCCACGGAGTTCCCCACGCCGCGGATGTCGGCATCGCCGTTCATCTCGCCGAGGGTCTTCTGCATCAGCTCGACGTTCGGCATCAGCGCTTTCAGCTTAAGCCTGCGGGCCTGAATCTCCGCGCGCCCCTGCATCGGCTTTTTATCGCCTTCCAGGTGAATGTTGGAGGAAATCGTCCCGCCCGCCATGCCAAACTTCAGCGGCTGCAGGCGCAGATCGGCATTTTTCAGGATGATATGCGTCGACAGATCGCTCAACGGCAACGTGCTGCCATGCTCAATCTTACGTCCTGTGAAGCGCACATCCGCATCCATCACGTTCCACTTATCGGTTTCAAAGCGATCGTAAGGCAGCACTTTTCCCGCAGGCTGAATGTCCTTTTTCACCTCTTTTGACTTCGTACCTTTACCGGAATCCACGCCGATCAGCGGGCCGAGATCGGCCAGACGCAGCTGGCGGGACTCAACGTCCCCTTCCAGCTTCGGTCTCGGTTTTCCGGTGGTGTAGGTCAGCGAGCCGTGGATATCGCTGTCGCCGATGCGGCCGTTAAAATCACGGTAGTCAAAAACCGACGATTTTTCGCTGTCGATTTTGGCGACCAGATGCCCGTCCGTTTCGAACGGCGGGGTATCCGGCAGCAGCACGCCGGTCAGCTCATACAGCTCGCCCAGCGAATCACCGGCAAATTTAAGCTGAAGATCGACGCCGCCCATGTTCATCGGGTCGTTAACCGTTCCCACGAACGCCACGCGGGTGTTACCGGAGCGGAAGTCCGCCTGCACCGGGAACGGCGTGCCTTCGCTCCGGAGCGCCAGCATGCCGCCTATTTTCCCTTTACCGGTGAGCGGCTGGTCGTTGTAGCGTCCTTTTGCCGTCAGGCCGAAGACATAGTCGCCCACGCTTGCCGTGTCACCTTTGGCTTTCGTCCCCGTGACCTCGCTAAACGGCAGCGGCTTGCCGAGCGGATCGACCAGGATCTCCACGTCGGCCTTGCTGACCTTATCGTCGATGGCGATCCGCCCGCGATCGAAGAGAATATTGTCGAGACGGAATGACCAGGAGGAAGGCTGGGCATTCGGATCCTTTTCGCCGTCGCTGGCAAGGTTAAACGTCCAGTTGTTGTTTTTTTCTGAGAGGCGGATCAGGCGCGCGTCGGGCTGCTGAAGTTTGATCCACGGCAGATAGACCGTTTTGGTCAGCAGCGCGAGCGGGGCCAGCGTGGCCTCAACGCGCGGCAGGTGGATCATGGTGACGTCCGGGATATCCGGCGGGTTACCGAGAATGATGTCGTCGGCGTGGACGTGTGGCCACGGGATCCAGCTTCGCCAGCCGGGCTCCTCTTTCTGACGCTCCCACACGACCCCTAAATCACCGCGTATGGCGAAGGGGCGGTTCAGTTCGGTTGAGACTTTCTGGTTGATGGTCGGCTTAAGACGGTTCCAGTCAAACGTCGCGATAATGATGGCGACGACCACGATCAACAACAAGAAAATCCCTGCTGTCCAGGAGATCACCCTGGTTGTTCTTGTCATTTTTATCCCCTTTCCTGATGACCTGTCCTGTAAAACTATAGTCCAGACAAAGGGAAGCGGGCTTATCAGAGGGTAGTTATCACGCTATCGAGGCGATCCATGGGTACCGGTCGGGAGAGGAAATAGCCTTGCGCCGCCGCGGCAGGCGAGCTTTGCACATCACGCCACTCTTCCAGCGTTTCCACACCTTCAACAATCACGCCCTGGCAATAGCGGTTCATCAGCTGTAATAACAGCGTAAACAGGTTCCGCCCTTCCGGGGTCTGACGCAGCATAATGAACAGATCGCGGGCCACTTTAATGTAGTCATAACGCACTTCACTCAGAGCCGAAAAGTTCGCCATGCCGGTGCCAAAGTCATCCAGCCATAGCGGGCCGTATTCGCATATGGAGGCAAACGAGGAGTCCTGCGGCAGGCGGACATGCTCCACCAGCTCAAAGCGCACCCACGGCAGGGTGGCGATCAGCGCCTGCAATTTCGCGTTCTGACGCAGCGCCAGCAGAGTGGGGCCATCGACATTCACCGAGGCGAGGATATCGTGCTGTTCGAAAAAGGGCTGCTTCGTTGCCAGCATACGGAGCTGCTCTTCCAGCACGTCAAGACGCTGGCGAACGGCCACTTCGGCAAAATAGCGATCCGGTGCGATGCGCTGGGTAGGGTTTGAGGGATGCGTCACGACGGTCAAAATTTCAATGGCCATCAGTCGACCGTCTGTTCGGTATATCGGCTGATAGGTATACGCACGCTCACATTGCAGCCAGTAGCGATGCTCCTGCAAGTTCTCAATACTTGCCTCAGGCGTGGTGCTCAGCCGCTGGATAACCTGCTCTGACTTCATTTCAGATGTCCTGTTGTTGGGATGGCCTTTCTGGACTCGTCACAGGATTATCGGCGCGACAATTGAGAACTTTATGTTCAATTCACCGGGAAAATGAAATTAAGATGACAGAAATGCGCAGGAACACGCGCTGGCTCAAATAAAATAATGGAACGTTGTTTTAATATAGTTGACCTGTTAATTCACTCAGCGCACACTGCTGATCATTCTTCTGTTCAGGTTCACGATTATGTCTAAAAAAATTGCCGTGATTGGCGAATGCATGATTGAGCTGTCACAAAAAGGCGCGGAAGTGAGCCGCGGATTTGGTGGCGATACGTTAAACACCTCCGTTTATATTGCCCGCCAGGTTGCGCCTGAGGTGCTCACCGTGAACTACGTTACCGCTCTGGGGACGGACAGCTTCAGCCAGCAGATGCTGGAGGCCTGGCAAAGTGAACATATTGATACCTCGCTGATCCAGCGTATGGAAAACCGCCTGCCGGGTTTGTATTACATTGAGACCGACGACACCGGCGAACGCACGTTTTATTACTGGCGTAACGAAGCCGCGGCCAAATTCTGGCTGGAGAGCGAGGATGCCGCGGCCATCTGCGAAGCGCTGGCGACCTTCGACTACCTCTATCTGAGCGGGATCAGCCTGGCGATCCTGAGCCCCACCAGCCGTGAAAAGCTGCTCTCGCTGCTGCGCGAATGCCGTGCCAACGGCGGCAAGGTCATTTTCGATAACAACTACCGCCCGCGCCTGTGGGCCAGCCGTGAAGAGACGCAGCAGGTCTATCAGCAGATGCTGCAATGCACCGACATCGCCTTCCTGACGCTCGACGATGAAGACGCCCTCTGGGGGGAGAAACCGGTAGAGGACGTGATTGCACGCACGCAGGCGGCTGGCGTGAGCGAAGTGGTGATTAAGCGCGGTGCGGAGTCGTGCCTGGTCGCGACTACGGGTGAAGCGACGATTGAGGTCCCGGCGGTGAAGCTTGCCAAAGAGAAAGTGATTGATACCACGGCGGCGGGTGATTCATTCAGCGCGGGCTATCTGGCAGTACGCCTGACGGGCGGAACGCCGGAAGCGGCGGCACAGCGTGGACATCTGACGGCCAGCACGGTGATTCAGTATCGCGGGGCGATTATTCCGCGTGAGGCGATGCCTGTTTAAGTAGGGTGCGGGCTGATGCCCGCACCCTAACCCTCTCCCACAGGGAGAGGGAATGTCTACGTCTTACTGCCCTTGCGGGATATCCGTCGCGTCCGGGTGTAAATCATCAGCCGTCGCGGCCTGCGTCGGCTGCGGCGCGGTCGCCATGATGGAATCCCAGGTCTTCTGAAGTTCCTTCATGTCATATTCCGGTTCGCCCTTCGGCTGCAGAAGGATCAACGCCATCTCCTGCGACAGCTGCTGACGGAGATCCTGGTTGAGCATTTCGACGGTCAGACCGTTCAGGAAATCCTGACGAAGCTTCTGGTACTGTTCCGGCGCAATGTCCACCACCTGATTCTGCAAAGAGCGAATACGCTGGCTGATCAGAATATCGGTATCGGCGCGCGCGTAGGTCGCAAACAGCTTCTGCAGCTCGAGTTTTTTCTGCGCCACAAGCGCGTTGAATTCCTCTTCGGAAAGCCCCTCTTTACGCACTTTTGCCAACTCTTTCGCGACGACACCCAGATTGGCATTCAGCTTATCGCCCGGTGATTCAACGTTAATGGCGCATTGCGCACGCTGGAACAGCACGCGGCAGTCAAAGCCAAGACCGATATTCTTCACGTTATTCTTACTGAGCGTCTGCTGAACGTGCCAGAACAGCGCTTCACGCGCCAGGTCGGCACGCCAGTAGCGCAACAGCGCCGCGGACTCACGGATGGGCTGCCAGGCGTTATCCCACATCACAGAGAGTCGGTCCTGACGCACGGTGTCCGTCATAATGCTGACAGGCTCTGCACGCAGCGGGGAAAGTGTCGGAACAGGGGCAGGCGATTCACGCTTGCCTTTCAGATCGCCAAACGCTTTGTTGATCTGCTCCACCACCGCGCGGCTGTCCACGTTACCCACCACGATCAGCGTCATCGCGTCCGGGGTGTACCACTTCTGGTAGAACGATTTCACCTGTTCGGCGTCTACCGGCTGTTTTAGCGGCTCGGCAGGGTCATGTCCCAGCAACGTCGAGCCTTTCAGGCGGTAACGCCACCAGCCCTCTTTGGTATCACCAGGCCAGGTCGCCACCATGTCGCTGTTGCTCAACGCATAGTTGACGGTGTCCGGCGTAATCGCCAGATTGCCGGAGGCATCGGAGAGATACGTCAGGGCTTCTTTAAGCAGATCGTTGCGGTTATTAGGCAGGCTAAGGTTAAACATGGTGTAGTCATACGAGACCACAGCCGGAGGAAGCGGGCGTTTCGGATCGATGGCCTGTTGCCAGAGCGAACGCACCTGAACCGCTTGCAGGCTGCCGCTCTGCGTGAGCGCCAGCCGGGGAATAAAGTGGCTGAAACCGGTTTGCTGAGTGCTTTCCGTAAGGGAACCAGTATTAACAGACAGACGGATTTCAATACGGTCACTGGGACGTTGCGGCGTGGCTAACACCTGCCACTGAAAACCGTTCGCTAGTGTCCCTTGTTGCCAGGCCGGGTCTGGCTGGAGCGCATCTGCCTGCACATAACTGGCTGCTGCCATCATCAGCAAACCGCCGGTTAAGAGTCGAATTTTTGTGCCCTGCATGTGAACCCCTGATCAACATTCCTGGTTAAAAAAGAGTGCCTCGCGACGCGCTTCACTCTTAAAGATGACGATGAAAACACGTCGATTAGACCGCGCGTTCGGCAAAACGTCACGGTCCGAAGTGAAATATACCCAAAAAAAATCTTGTCGAATTATGACAGGTATGAACAGTTATTATGCGCAGGAGCCCGCATCCCCACAAGGGAATACGGGCATTTGTGACAAGATTAAGAGGATAAGCCAGGATTTTTGCTGTCAGTTGAACGATTATTCAGAGTATCGTCGAGCTTTTTGTGATCCAGCTCTTTCACCCATTTCGCGACCACTACCGTTGCCACGCCGTTACCCACCAGGTTGGTTAACGCACGCGCCTCTGACATAAAGCGGTCAATACCGAGAATCAATGCCAGGCCCGCCACCGGCAGGTGCCCCACTGCAGAGATAGTGGCTGCCAGCACGATAAAGCCGCTGCCCGTTACGCCCGCCGCGCCTTTAGAGGAGAGCAGGAGAACCACCAGCAGGGTGATCTGATGGAAAATATCCATATGGCTGTTGGTGGCCTGTGCGATAAACACCGCCGCCATCGTCAGGTATATCGAGGTGCCGTCCAGGTTGAAGGAGTAGCCCGTCGGGATCACCAGCCCCACCACCGATTTACGACACCCGAGTTTCTCCATCTTATCGAGCATGCGCGGCAGCGCCGATTCTGACGAGGAGGTTCCCAGAACAATCAGCAGCTCTTCGCGGATGTAACGGATAAATTTGAAGATGCTGAAACCGGTCGCGCGGGCGATGGAGCCCAGCACCACCACCACGAAAAGAATACAGGTGATATAGAAACAGATAATCAGCTGACCCAACTGGACCAGCGTACCGACGCCATACTTACCGATGGTGAAGGCCATCGCACCGAAGGCACCGATGGGCGCCAGGCGCATGATCATATTGATGATGCCGAAGATGACCTGCGAGAAGCTTTCGATCACGTTAAAGATCAGCTGGCCTTTGCTGCCCAGACGGTGCAGGGCGAAGCCAAACATCACGGCGAACAGCAGCACCTGGAGGATGTTTCCGCTGGCGAACGCGCCAATGACGCTGCCAGGAATGACGTCCAGCAGGAAGGCCACCACGCCCTGATCCTTCGCCTGTTCGGCATAGACCGCAACCGCTTTGGCATCCAGCGTCGAGGGATCGACGTTCATCCCCGCACCTGGCTGCACCACGTTAACGATGACCAGACCAATAATCAGCGCAAGGGTACTGACCACTTCAAAATAGAGAAGCGCCACTGCACCGGTACGGCCAACCGCCTTCATGCTTTCCATGCCAGCGATGCCCGTGACGACCGTACAGAAGATCACCGGAGCGATGACCATTTTGATGAGCTTAACGAACGCATCGCCAAGCGGTTTCATTTGCGCGCCCAGTTCAGGGTAATAGTGACCCAGCAGAATACCGATGGCGATGGCTGTCAGGACCTGGAAATAAAGACTTTTGAAGAGTGAGGTTTTCATAGGGTGTCCTTGGGAAGAAAAACCACAGGCTTTGTAAGGTTATGGTTAACCTGCGGCTTTAAAATAACACCCGCATAACAGGACAGAAATAAACTCAGTTCAAATTTGAAACACAAATGTTAAGAAATTTGAGCTGGCTCGCACAAGCCAGCAACAAAATTACACTTTTGCGTTATTGTCAGCACCAGAAAGGTATCGTTCTTCAAAGACATCCGAAGGCACTGCGGGGGCAAACAGGAAACCCTGCCCGCTCTCCACGCCCGCCTCTGCCAGCCAGGCGCGTTGCGCGTCGGTTTCAATTCCCTCGGCAATAAGATGCAGGTTGAGGCTGCGCGCCATCTGGATAATCGCCTGCACCATGCTGCTGTCGTCCGGCAGACCGTCGACAAACGCTTTGTCAATTTTCAGCACATCCACCGGAAGCGTCTTCATGTGCTGAAGCTGGCGCAGCCCGGCGTACCCCATGCCAAAATCGTCCAGGGCAATGCGAATGCCGGCATTACGCAGCGGCTTAAGAATCGCGACCGCCTCATTGGGGTCGTCAATGCGTCGACTCTCCGTCACTTCCAGGGTCAAGGTATCCGGTTTGATGCGGTAACGATGGATCAGCTCCAGCATCTCAGAAACCATGGTCGGGTGCATAAGCTGCATGGCAGACAAATTGACCGACAGCGGCAGCGTTACGCCGCGCTCCTGCCAGGCGGCAAGCTGACGACAGGACTCTTCGAGCACCCAGTAGCCGACGGTGACCATCAGGCCGCAGGACTCGATGCGCTCAATCAGCCCTTCCGGCAGCTCCCATGTGCCATCCGGCTGCTGCAGACGCAGCAGGGCCTCGGCGCTTTTTACCTCTCCCGTCCGCAGATCCACCTGCGGCTGCAGCCAGAGGGCAAACTGGCGGTTATCCAGCGCGGTCAGGATGTCGCTCTCTTCCGTCAGGCGCTGCTGCGCCTTTTCCATCTGCGCCGGGTCGAAGAACTGGATTTGGTTTTTCCCTTTGCGCCGGGCGGTAAAGGCCGCCGAGAAGGCGCGGCGATAAAGCTGTTCCGCGGTCAGGTCGCCATAAAACATGGCAATCCCGATACTGGCACTCGGGCGAAGCTGGATACCCTGAATCGGCAGCCGCTCATTAATGACAGTGAGTACTTGCTGACCTAACGTGATCGCATGCCAGGGTTCTTTTACGCCGTTGGCAATCACCACCAGGTCGTAACCGCTGACCTGGGTCAGCACCATGCGCGGGGCAAGGACAGATTTGATCTTTTCCACCAGGGTGAGCAGCAGCATCTCTCGCTGGCTCTCCTGAAGCACGCCAGCCGTGTCCTGCAGGGTTTCACAGGCAATGACCATCAGCGCGGTGGTTTGCTGGCGCTCAACGGTTTGCTCCAGCATCGCCATCAGGAACGCTTTATTGGGAAGCTCCGATACCGGAAAACGGGTGGCGCTACTGTTCATCTCATCCTGCTGACGCTGGATGCGCTGCTGGTTGAGGTTGTAGCTGCGCACCAGCATGCCGATCTCATCGTCATGATGCAGACGCGGCAGCTCAAGCTGGTGTCCCATCTGATCCTGCGGCGCAAGCGTGTTCAGCTCGCGGGCGATACGGCGCAGGGGATGGACAATCAGCCGGTTAATGCACCAGGTCAGCGCAACGCTGAGAATAAGCGTCATAAGTAAGCAAGTGGTCACTAACGTAACCACCCAACTCATGACGAATTTATACATGCGGTAGGAGTCTGCCTGTAACACCAGGTAGGCCAGCGGCTGTGGATTCGCAGGGCGCTCAAGCGAATAAACGGGAAGCGAAATTTGCACCGGCAGCTCAAACAGGCGCATCACCATCATCGGGACGGGACGCTCCGGGATAAAGCTCATCCGCAGCGCCTGAAACTGATTGGGTAGCACGACGTCCGCCCGGCTCACAACACCGGCCGGCTGAATACGTTTCAGAATGGTTTCCGCTTCGGGGATATCCCCTTTCAGGATGGAGGCAGACAGCGGGCCGCGTACCGAGCGGGCGATACTTTCTAATTGCGAAGCCGTGTTATAGCGATTCTGCTGTACGGAATGAAACAGCAAAATTACGCAGAAGAGCAGGACAAACAGCATGGTGACGGCAGAGACCATCGCCATCTGTTTGATTGTTAAGGAACGGCTGACACGCAAAATGACTCTCCACAAAACTCGAAGCGCAGGGCGCGCCAGGGTGTAAACCTGGCGCGCCTGAGTATACCCGATTGCTGCGCTGTTAAGAGAGACTTACAAATGGATTAAGGAAAATCCGATTACCAGTCCGCGTAAGGGATGAGCGGTTGCGGCGGTAAGTCCATATCGCCCTGCCAGCCTGCAGCAGAGTAGCGCACATAGATCAGCGCATGGCTTGGGGTATAGTCTTTCGCTTCCTGAATGTCCACGCCCATGCCAACAAACCAGTTGGACGTAACCCGGCGCTCAATAATGGCCCGCGCGGTATAACCCGTGCCTGAGGAGCTGCTGCCGGTTTCCATCGCGCCCCGATCGGTATAGCGGTCTGGCTCATCGGTCGGGATAAGATTCTGGATCGGGTAGCGCAGCTCGTCTTTGGTTTTGGAGTGAGACCAGGAGACCGAGCCCCCCAGCTCCCAGGACCAGTTTTCCGTGCGCTTACGCCAGGTCACCGGCAAGGCGAAGGAGACATACTCCTGCGGGCTGTAATAGCCGCCCTGACCCAGGGTATAACCGCTCAGGTCTTTGTCGTAGTGCCAGAGCATGTTGGAGACGCCGACCGTCAGGCGCTCATTGTTTTTATTAATGAGCTTGTAGTAGTAACCCGTCATCCAGCGGACGCGCCAGTTATCCTCCACATTTTTACCCGTCAGCGTTTCCGCGTTCAGGCTTGACCAGACGCCGTTCGCTTCCCCTTTGTCATAGCTGATGCTGACGCCGCCACCGGTCGCGCGTACGCCGCCCCAGGTGGTGCCGGTGTTGGTGTCTTTTTGCCCGCCGAAGGCCAGCAGAGAGCTGGAGATTGGCCGACGATGGGCATTAACGGTATAGCCGATGGGCCCCAGATCGCTGCTGTAGCTGATGCCGCCCACCACGTCGACGACGTCAAAGCCCATCGGCGTGGTGCCAATATCCATCGCCCAGGTTTTATTCTGCCAGCCGACAGCGACGCTTGCGCCATTGTCTGACTGATGGGTGTTACCGCTACACGGCGTTTCGTAGCAGGTTCCCCATTTAGGGTCGTAAGTCCCGTTCCTGGTATCAAATGATCCGACGTCCATATTGACCAGATCGCTTCTGAAGAACATGCGCCCGTCAGAGAGCGGCGCATCCACCTGCAGCATGGTGGTATGCGCTTTCAGATCGGAATAGCCGCCCGTGCCGCTGGAGCCCCAGTAATCGTGCTGCAGCGTGACGTTAACATCCTGCTGGCGGTACAACTCACCGGCATCACTGCGCACGCCGCGCTTCAGCCAGTCGTCTTTTTCATCGTTACGCGTCAGACGGGTGAAACTGTCGTTATCAGCCGGACGCGTCGTGGTGATACCCGTCGATACCATCGCATCTTTATAGGTTTCCAGCGCCTGCTGAGGCTGCCCGTTCTGCGCCTGGAAACGCGCGGCATCACGCAGCACCAGCGCGTTTTCCATGGATCCGGGCTGCGATTTAGCCTGCGGAATGATTTTACTGAAGGTCTGTTCTGCCGCGGCGGAATCACCCAGCCCCGCCTGCGCCATCGCGATGCGGCGCTGCATATTGAGCGACAGCGGCTGGCCGTTCTGCGCGGTGGGCAGCTTCGCCAGCTCCGCGCGCGCGGCATCTTTGTTACCCTGGGCGCTGTAAATCTCGGTCAGGCCGAGGATCGCGTCTTCGTTCTGCGGCTCACGCTGCAGGACGGCGTTGTACGTCGTTTTCGCGGAGTTCAGATCGCCACGCTGCTGTGCCCAGTCCGCCAGCGTCAGGTCGATGCGGGTGGAGGTTGGCTGCTGGCGAAGAAGATTCTCCGCCTCCTGCTCTTTGCCGCTGTCCCGCAGGCGGTTGGCGGTTTCCAGCACCTGATTGCTTTGCAGGCGGTCGGCAAGTTCCTGAATATTGCTGTTCCACTGGCTGCGCGGCAGCGTGTCCAGATGCGCCAGCGCGGCACGGTCCTGATCGTTTCCGGAAAGATAGAGCCCGCTGGCATAGACCTGATCCGGATCGGACGGTTTCTGGCGGGCAAGCTGACGCATCAGGGTGTCCGCCTGGCTGCGCTGACCCGCGCTGTAGAGATCGCGCGACAGACGATAGGTTATCCACACGTCGCCAGGAGAGAGCGCCAGACGACGACGCTGGATTTCTGCTGCCTGGGCGTATTTCCCCTGATTTTCCAGCTGTTCGGCCTGGGCGGAGAGCTGCTCGTTGGTCAGACTACGCTCGATATCATCAATGCTCCGACGCTGGCTGGAGGAAAGCGACTGGATAAACTGCGAGGCTTTCTCCGGGGACTGCGCGCGGTAAATATTGGCCAGGCCGCGAACCGCGTTGCTGTTGCCGCTGTCCATTCGCAGCGCCTGACGGTAATAACGCTCCGCCGCGTCGTTATCTTTACGCGCCGCGGCGGCGTCGCCCAGCCCCAGCACCGCGTAGCTGTCGGTATTGTCGATGTTACGCGCCTGCTGATAGTAACGCTCTGCCTGCGCCGGGTTATTCGCCTTCAGCGCCGCATCGCCCTGCTGGATCAGCAGCCAGTAGCGGTTAACCTTCAGAAGACTGTCCCATTTACCCCGGTTATCGCTCTGCGGATCGAGGGCAATCGCCTTTTCAAACTGGGCTACCGCGCGGGCACGGTCGCCCTTCTGGGAATACGCCTGCCCCAGGGCACCCACCGCTTCACTGTCGGCATGGTTGGCGCTGACGGCTTTTTGCAGCTCGGCCACCGCCTTACTGCCCTGCCCGGCGTCCACCGCCGCGAGCCCTTCCGCTTTCGCGCGGAACGCCGGATCGGCGAGCTGTTTTTGCTGCGCTTCAAGCTGGGCACGCGCCGCAGCGACGCTATCCCCGTCGCTGAATACGCTCAGATATTTTTGCAGCGCGCTGACGCTGGCGCTGCTGGCAGGCTGGTCTTTGATTTGGTCGTACCACATATCAGACGCCTGGCTGCGGCCATTGGTGGATTTGGCCATCTCCTGCAGTACCGCAAAGCCTTCATCACGTCGTCCGCTCTGGAACAGAAGCTGGGCCAGCGTTGTCTGCAGCTGCGTATTCCCGGGGCTGCTGCTGTTAATTTTTTTCAGCTGGTTAATGGCCGCACCGCGGCGAGCTGGATCTTTCGCCACGACGTTCCAGTATTCCGTCGCCACGTCGCCACCCGGCGGGTTGCCGTCAAACAGCTTGTCATAGGCGGCAATCGCTTCCTGCGTGTGCCCCGTAGTGGCGAGCAGTCGCGCCTGCTGGAGCTGCTGTCGGCCATCCGGAGTAGAAAGCAGCATGGTGTTGCGTGAGGACTGGTAAGCGCTCGAACCCGGGGCGATCCCTTTCAGACGATCCAGCTCTTTTTGCGCGCCGGCGTTATCGCCCTGACGCAGCAGGTAGCGAAAGCGCGCGGCAATGACGTCAGGGTTGTTGGGGTCAATCAGCTCAAGGCGATAGAGCGACTGACGAACCAAATCCTCACGCTGTGTCGATTCGCCCAGCCTGACCTGCTCCAGCAGCTGTTTCTGCTGCGGAGAGTTGGCGGCCTGTGCCCACGGCATAAGCGCCAGGCCAAGCGATAAACTGAGTAGATTTACTGTGAACTTGCGCATTCCTGGCCCCAATCCGGTATTAATTCACCTTTTGCGGTGAAGCGAAAACGATGCTGATCCCATCCTTGCCCAAAAAGCGTCAGCACATAGCTGTAATAGGCATTGTTATCGGGAAAATGGTCTGCAACGCGCTGGCGCTGAACCGCCTGGGCATCACGTTGTTGTAAAAACGGCAGCATAGCGGCAGAGAACCCGACCGGGCCGTCACCGGTACGTTTCCCCGTCGCCACATCCACTTTCTCCGGCGGCACACCCCGTTTCATGGTCTTTGCCGCCATCGGCTGGAAGCGCGTCAGGAGCCGGGCTTTCTGAGGATCTTTATCACTCATCATGCCCACCCAGAGATACACGCGGATGGCGTCGTAGCCGCCCACCAGCGCTTTCTCCTGCTGTAACCGCCAGCCTTTGTTTTTCTGATACTGCACCCAGTCCGGCGAAAAACCTTTCGGCGCACTCTCCAGCATCAGGCGCAGGTTAGTTTCACGAAGCTGGGTCCACGGGGAACCAAAGCGCGTGAAATAAGCCGCTAGCTGCGGAGGAAGATAGCTGGGGTTAAAACGCCAGGCGTTCTCATCGGCAAAACCGACTTTACCAGGAAGCAGCATTGCGCCGAGCCCCGGGACGTTGACCACTTCCTCGCTGACAATGCGTTTCAGCAGCGCCTTACCCGTGCGGGTATAGTCCCGATCTTTCCACAGCCGACCCGCTTCGAGCAGTGACCAGGCGATCCAGACATCGGCATCAGAGGCAGAGTTGGTATCAATCACCGCCCAGGCGTCTTTATCTTTCTGACCCCATAGCCAGGCAGGCAGATGGGCGTTGAGATCGCCGCTGGCGAGATTATCGCGCGTCCACGTCAGCAGCAGGTCAAAGGCTTTGCGATCGTTCGCCGCCAGGGCAAAGAACAGGGCGTAGCTTTGCCCTTCCGAGGTCGTAATTTTGCGCGTGTCACTGGGATCAATGACGCGCCCGCCTTCACTGATGTAGTCCTTTTTAAACTGCTCCCAGGCAGGCCAGGTACAGGCGGCGCGAAGAGGAAGCGCCGCCAGCATCACCGCTGCTAATACACACCAGCGAAAGGCTTTCATCACATCTTACTCATCCGGGTTCAGACGACGACGGCTGATAATTCGCAGCAGACGCCACAGCACCCATGCCAGCAAGACCACGCTGACCGCAGCCAGGATAGCGAGCAGAACCGGATGGTTAGCCAGCGCATACCACAGGCGTTCGAACCACGGCAGATGGCCCACGTAGTACACATCCCCCACGCGCAGGCTATTGACGCCGGACTCACGGATCACCGACACGGAACCAAACATCGCGGCACGTTTACCGCTGTCGTTCATGGCCGTATTGAGCAGTTCATACCCGCGCGGGCTGTCCGCGAGGAGAGCCACCACGCTGCGCTGTTCGTTGTAAGGCGACTGGAAGCCCACCACCGCGGCCATCGCCCCCTGAGACGTTACCGTCGTCTGCGCGCTGGCCTGACGATCGTTCACATCCGGCATAATGCTCGGGAACTCGGTCTGTCGCAGCGGCGTATTAACCCAGGACTGGGCCGCTTTCACCAGCAGATCGATACGTTTGTCATCCTTCAGCTTATCCGGGATGGTCCCGATCACCATGATGTCAGCATCTTTGTTCTGAATCTGGCTGCCATCGTCCGTCAACGTGACGTTAATGGCCGGTAATCCTGTTTGTCCTCCAACGGTCGCCATGGTGTCGAGCAGGGTCGTAACCTGACCTTCGTTTGGCGCTTTTGGCATTACCACAATGGACTCAGAGAGATCGGCCATACGGCTGAACGGGAAGCCCGCGTTAGCAAAGGCGCGCAGGTCCGGCATCGCCAGGAAGTGATAGTACTTCGAGAAGTCGATGGTCGACTCATCGCCAATCACCACGTGGTTCTGCACCGGCTGGAAGGTGATGCAGTTTTCCGCCGAGCCGCCAGGCATCGGGTTCATGTACTGGAAATCAAAGCGCAGCTGGTTTATCGCACCCAGCTTCAGTGCCGGAATAGAAACATCCGTTTTACCGTCCAGTAGCCCCTGCAGCACCGGCAGGCGAAGCATCAGGCGGTTCGTATCCTGCGTGCTTTGCAGGCTGAAGGATTGCAGGAACTGGTTGTTCAGGCTGATATCCATGCGCGAGCTGTCTTTGGTGGCTGGCGCGGTATAGCGGTAGTTCAGATTGATATCAATGCCGTTGGTACGCAGCAGGTACAGATCCGGCGGCAGATTCAGCGACAGGCTAATCGGCGCTGGCTCAAGCCCCGTCGCCTGCAGCTGTTCTTCATAGGTTTTCAGCTCGCCAAAGGTGACCGCACGGTCGGTACGTACCCAGTTTGGCGCATCATAAGGTTTACGCGCCAGCAGCGGTTTGACCTCATCTATCACGACGCTGTTGCCGCGAAAAAGGACGTTGCCCTGGGCAATGGCTTTTGCTGCCTGAACCAGATCTTTATCATCACGACCAAAGACCACCAGCAGCTTCACGTACGGGTTTTCCGGGTGGCTTATCATCTCAACGGTCGGCGCTTTGACGTCCGGATGATCGCGCAGGAAGGCCGGACGTTTTGCATTGGTGGCAAACACAATGGCATTTCTGTCCGGCAGTTTGTCATACATCGCCGGGAAGCTCTGACCGCGCCAGCCCGCGCGTGAACCAAACCAGGAGGCCACAATGGTGGCCGCCAGCTGCTCGGTCACGTCCGGGGACGAGGCGAACACCATCGGCAGCGTGAGCGGGCGGTTATCACGCGGATCGAAGAACGGAACCGGGAAGGCCGAGAGATCGTTTTTCAGCGCCAGCGACTGGTAGGTCATCTGCAGCGAGGAGTTACGCCCGACGTCCATCCACAGCGTGTTGCTGGCCGGGTTTTCGCAGACATCGCGGTAGTGGCCGACAAACTCCAGGCGGATACGGTTAAAGTCGGTGATGAACAGCGGGTTGATCGGCACCTGCGCCTGGGTTTTCTTGCCGAGCTGCTCTTTCGTGACCGGCAGAACGTCCATCAGCTCGTCATTCAGATAGACCTTCAGCTGAGACTGGGTCGGCAGCAGCGACGGCGACGGCGTGTATTCGAGATTCAGCACCGCATTAGAGACGACCTCGTCGCTGCGCATGCCAAATTCAATGCCGCCGTTAGGGTTGATGCCGCGCAGCACCATGCTGCCCGGAGGCGGCGCAATTTGCGCGAAGGTCAGCTTCACGTCACGCGACGGCGCATTGTCCGCAACGACGGGCGCATTCGCCCCCCGGACGCCCGGCATCACCTGCCCGATGACCTGGCCGTCTGCCGGCAGGGTGTTCCCCTCCGTTGGCTGGTTCGGCATGATGTTTTCAGTTTGACCCGGTGCCGCGGTGACAACCGGATCGGTTGCTTGCGCGACGACAGGTACGGTTGGCGCAGGCGTTGCCGCTGCGTTACCCGGGGCTGCGTTAGCCATTGTTGCGGGGATCGCATTCATCCCCATTGCCACTGCACATAACCAGGAAAGTTTTGTTTTCATCGCGTTATCATCATTGTTGAGCCATAACCGGGTCCGCCTGCTTCGCCTCATCCCGCTCAGGACGACGAGGAATGAACGACACGACCCAGGAAACCAGCGAAGTAAGTGACCGGAAAATTAATTTCACCGACGACGGGGCAAATTCTGCAAGGTGACGATAGCCACGGAACCCCAGCTTCAGAATATCCAGCAGGCTTTCCAGAGGCTTATCCTCCGGGAAGCTGTCCTGCCAGAGAGCCCACGTATCCGCGCGGGCAAACGTACACTGCACAAAATCGATATGTTGCTTTTTGGTCAACGGCATCAGCTGCAGGCCGACTTCATTGCCCACCACGCGAACGACCTGCGTCGGGAAGACATACTCCTGCTGGCCGCGCTTAAGCAGCAGGTTAACTTTTTGCCCTTCCAGCACCTTCGCCTGGCCGTTGATTTTGATCCCCAGACCGCCGTCAGAGAAGTCGTGCACGGTACAGGAGAAGAGATGGCCATCTTCACGGGCGATCGCCGCTGGCATGCAGATTTCCACGCGATGCGCGCGACGAACCTGTTTGCTCTCCACCGACACCGCCACCGCGCCGCCGAGGATAATCAGGTTGTAGAAGACCCAGGCCATACTGACGAAGACGGTCAGGATTTCGTTTTCCGGACCGTAGAAGTAGCGCCAGATACCCGCAATGACGCCCACGATATTCAGCAGCACCAGGAAGATATACGGCCGGGAGATCACCCAGTCGACGTACTCCTCCTCCACCAGCCCGCCCTTCGCGGTGACGTTGAATTTCCCTTTGTGCGGGTTAATCAGCGCCACCATCGTCGGCGGCGCGATGTACCAGGCCAGCACCGTTTCGTAGATTTCACTCCAGAAGGAGTGGCGGTATTTACCCTGTATCTTCGAGTTCGTCAGGCTCGCGTGGATCATGTGCGGCAGAACGAACAGCGCAATCATCAGCGCGGGAGCGTAGATGATATAAGCGTGAAGAAGCAGGAACGCCAGCGGCGCGGTCAGGAAGATCAGCCGCGGAATGCCGGACAAGAAGTGGAACATGGCGTTGACGTAGCAAAGACGCTGCGCCAGCTTGAGTCCTTTCCCGATCAGGGGGTTATCAAGACGGAAGATCTGCACCATGCCGCGCGCCCAGCGAATACGCTGACCAATGTGCGCCGACAGTGACTCGGTTGCCAGACCGGCCGCCTGCGGGATACGCATATAGGCAGAGGTATAGCCACGACGGTGCAGGCGCAGAGAGGTGTGCGCATCTTCAGTCACCGTTTCGACGGCGATACCGCCAATTTCATCCAGCGGCTTACGGCGGATAACCGCACAAGAGCCGCAGAAGAAGGTGGCGTCCCACATGTCGTTTCCGTCCTGTACCAGCCCATAGAACAGCGTGCCTTCGTTCGGAGTTTTGCGGAAGCGGCCAAGGTTACGTTCAAACGGGTCCGGCGAGAAGAAGTGGTGCGGCGTCTGCATCATCGCCAGCTCTTTCTCCTTCAGGAACCAGCCCATGGTCATCTGCAGGAACGAGCGCGTCGGCACGTGGTCGCAGTCAAAAATCGAGACAAACTCCCCGGTGGCATACTTCAACGCGTTGTTGATGTTCCCCGCCTTAGCGTGTTCATGCGTCGGACGGGCGATGTACTCGACGCCAACCTCCTCCGCGAACTGTCGGAACGCCGGGCGGTTGCCGTCATCCAGGATCCAGACTTTGAGCTTATCTTTCGGCCAGTCGATGCCCAGCGCGGCATAGATGGTGTTCTTCACCACGCTCAGGTCTTCGTTGTAGGTCGGGACGAAGAGATCGACGGTTGGCCACTGGGTCGTGTCCTTTGGCAACGGAACCGGCTGGCGGTTGAGCGGCCAAATCACCTGGAAATAGCCCAGCACCAGCACAATCCAGGCATAGGTTTCAGCAAACAGCAGCACCAGGCCGCACACCAGACTCACCGGGTCGTCCCAGTTCAGCGTCGAGGTATAACGCCACCAGATGTAGCGGCAGGAGACGGTCAGCGACAACACGATCAGCATCAGCGCCGAGAAGCGACCCGGAATTCGGCGCACCAGCAGCGCCACGCCCCACAGCAGGATCAGGAAAGTGAACTGCGCCAGAGGGTTGAAAGGCTGCGTAATGCAGACCAGCGCCAGAATAAGCGAGAACACGACGATTACGCCGAGGATAAAACGCCGCAAGCCCGGGTGGAGATGCCCGAGCTCTTTATGGTTATCCAGATGGCTGGTCTTATCGCTTACGCTGTCGGGCAGTCTGTCCAGCCACTGATGGTAGCGTTCACGTAACTGCTGCACGCGGGAGAAGCTGCGCCAGTGCGGCGTTTTTTTCTCCGTTCGGGAGGAGGTCGCCACCAGCCAGATGGCCTGAATGAGATAGCGCGCCGGATCCAGTGGACGCGGCCGGTCAGGATTAATGTGCGGATATAGCTCGCTGTGCCGTGCACGTATGCGCTGCCAGCGCGGGTGTTCAAGCGGTATAAACATCCAAGCCAGAATCATCCAGAAACAGCCGAGCGCGGCGCTAAATGCCGACGCACCGTGACGGCGAAAATGCCGGTAATGTTCGCTCAAACGCGAACTGACCGGTGGGATGAGTAACCAGCTGGCGAAACGACTCATACAGCACTCCCTGCATGCTCCGCCCTGTTGGCGAAGTTCAGCAGACACCAGTTAGCCAGCGTCAGGATCTCTTCTGCCGCCAGTGAATCGCTGCGGTATTCACCGAGCGGTTGCTTAGACGCAAGGCATTCCGCCATTCCCTCATCACGATGGATGACAATCGGAAGCAGGCGGCGCTGGCTTTGCAGCCAGACCTGATAGAGATCGTCCTGGATCTGGCTGCCAATGCGCAAATCGTTAATCAGGATATGGCCATTTTGAGGCAGTCCCTGCTGGTGCAGGCGGATATGGCAGTTCGCATCGACGTTAACGATCGAGAGGACATGATCGCACTGGGCGATAAGCTGTCGGGTCAGCGTGCCGGCACCGTGCGGCAGATCCAGCAGGATCCACTTGTAGTGCCCCTTTTCCTTCAGGCTCTGCAGCGCCAGCGTGAACTGTGAAAACAGGCGCTGGTACGCGGCTTCATTCTCGCGTTCCGTAGTGGTCAGTTGACCAAACGGCAGCAGGTCAAGAAGGGAGGTATAGCGCATACCTGCATCCTGCCAGTCTTTATCGTCAAGCAGCGCGCGGGCCCAGCCCTCTTCGCGAGTAAAGTCGACGTTAAACGACATACGCAGCAAATTATCGGCGCAGGCGTCAATAACCAGCACCGATTCACCTAAAAGCTGTAATGACCACGCCAGCGCCGCGGTAACAGATGTGGTACCCACACCCCCACGGACACCCTGTAATCCGAGTATGGCCATCAATGGCTCCCTTATTGTTGATGGGCGAATTCAGCTAATAACGGCCAGCGTTTAATAGCCGCAGCCAACTGTTCCCGCTGGGAAATATCGGTGTAATCTATTTCAGGTAAAGAAAAGGCCTGCGTCAGCGCCAGAAAATCGTTTTGGAATGTGTAACCCAGGGTCGAGTCGACTGGGGTTCCGGGTTCGTTATTATCCATTCTTTTTCCATCCCTTTGCGTAAAATCGCCAGTTCAGAAGTAGCGAGGCATCCTGCCCTATGAAATTTCATTTACATGCTAAATCTGATGTTCTTTAATTTCAATGTTAGGTTTATTTCTACGCTTTCGCTAGTAAACTGAGATACAGATAAATTAGACGAAAAGAGGGACACCGTGGACTCCATATTTTCTATTGGCATCCAGTCATTATGGGACGAATTGAGCCACATGCCAGTCGGAGGAGTCTGGTGGATTAATACGGACCGTAATGAAGATGCTATCAGTCTGGTAAACCATACAATTGCTGCCCAGGATAAGGATTCCCGCGTGGCTGTCATTAGCATGGGCGAAGATCCGAAGAAAATTATCACGCTGGAAAACGATCGCGGCCCTCAGACGGTGCGATTATTTTCCATGACATCGGAAGCCGATAGTCTATACTTTTTGTCCCGCGACGTTCAGTGCACTATTGATCCGGATCACTATTTAGTGATTCTTAAATGTGCAAATAACGTCCTGCAAAATATCCCTGCTGAAAAACTGCTGCCCTGGCTGGAAAAAATCAATAAATGGGCAAAATTTCAAAATTGCACACTACTGATAGTCAATCCCGGCAGTAATAATGACAAGCTGTTCTCACTTTTAATGGGTGAATATCGTTCTCTGTTCGGTCTGGCAAGCGTTCGTGACCAGGTGGGCAGCTATCTCTACGATATTGCATTCTGGTGTAATGAAAAAGGCGTGAGCGCCAGACAACAACTTACGCTGAAACATATCGAGGGTAAGTGGCACCTGGCACAGCAGGAAGAAACCGTGGTGCAACCGCGCAGTGATGAAAAACGTATCCTGAGCCATATCGCGGTTTTAGAGGGGGCACCGGCCCTGTCGGAAAACTGGTCGCTGTTTGAATCTAACGAAGACCTTTTCCACGAAGCCCGCACAACCCAGGCGGCGACCCTTATTTTCTCATTGATGCAGAATAACCAGATTGAGACGCTGGCAAGGCAAATCCACACCCTGCGCCGCCAGCGCGGAAGCGCGTTAAAAATCATCGTGCGCGAAAACAATACCAGCCTGCGCGCCACCGATGAGCGCCTGCTTCTTGGCTGCGGGGCAAATATGGTTATTCCGTGGAATGCGCCGCTGTCACGCTGCCTGACGCTGATCGAAAGCGTTCAGGGCCAGCAGTTTAGCCGCCATGTACCGGAAGACATTTCCACGCTGCTCTCTATGACGCAGCCGATGAAGCTGCGTGGATATCAAAAATGGGATACCTTCTGCGACGCCGTCGGCAATATGATGAGCAATACGCTTCTTCCTGCAGACGGAAAAGGGGTTATGGTTGCCCTGCGTCCTGTACCGGGTATCCGCGTTGAACAGGCGCTCACCTTGTGTCGCCCCAACCGTACGGGAGATATCATGACCATTGGCGACAATCGCCTGGTACTGTTTTTGTCCTTCTGCCGGGTCAACGATCTCGATACGGCGCTAAACCATATCTTCCCCCTGCCTACCGGGGATATTTTCTCGAACCGTATGATTTGGTTCGAAGATAATACGATCAGCGCGGAGCTGGTACAGATGCGTGCGCTCCAGCCTGAACAATGGGCTAAACCGCTCGCAATTAAGAGCGATGCGAAACCGATCCTCAATGCCAGACATGATGGCCATATCTGGCGCCGGGTTCCGGAGCCCCTTCGCTTATTAACGGACAACGCGGAGAACGCACCATCATGAATATCAGCGATATCATCCAACTGGTTATATTCTGTGCGCTGATCTTTTTCCCGCTTGGCTACTATGCACGCCATTCCATACGTCGTATCCGTGATACGGCCAGAGTGCTGTTTATAAAACCTCGCTATGTAAAACCAGCCGGAACACTGACACGGGCATCACACGTCAAGGCAGACCGAAAACATGACTAATTCTACCTATACCGCTTCGTCACCCTCGCCGCTCTGGCAATACTGGCGCGGCCTTTCCGGCTGGAACTTCTACTTTCTGGTGAAGTTTGGTCTGCTGTGGGCAGGCTATCTGAATTTCCATCCCCTTCTTAACCTGGTGTTTATGGCCTTCCTGCTGATGCCCCTGCCGAACATCAGGCTGCATCGCTTGCGTCACTGGATAGCCATCCCTGTCGGCTTTGCGCTGTTCTGGCATGATACCTGGTTACCGGGGCCGGACAGCATTATGAGCCAGGGGTCTCAGGTGGCAGGCTTTAGCGCCAGCTATGTCCTCGATCTGACCGAGCGGTTTATTAACTGGCAGATGATTGGCGCGGTCTTTGTGCTGCTGGTTGCCTGGCTGTTCCTGTCACAGTGGATCCGCATCACGGTGTTTGTCGTCGCGATTATGATCTGGCTGAACGTGCTGACGCTGGCTGGTCCGGGCTTTTCGCTGTGGCCTGCTGGTCAACCGACCACCACGGTGACCACCACAGGGGGAAGCGCAGCAGCAACCGTTACCACGGCTGGCGATACGCCTGTAGTGGGCGATATCCCAACCCAGACCGCACCGCCGACCTCCACAAATCTGAACGCCTGGCTCTCCAGCTTCTACACTGCGGAAGACAAGCGACAGACCAAATTCCCGGACGCGCTGCCGGCGGATGCTCAGCCGTTTGAATTGCTGGTGATCAACATCTGCTCTCTCTCATGGGCCGACGTGGATGCAGCCGGTTTGATGTCCCATCCGCTGTGGTCGCATTTCGACATTCAGTTTAAAGATTTTAACTCTGCCACCTCGTACAGCGGCCCGGCAGCAATCCGCCTGCTGCGTGCAAGCTGCGGTCAGGCATCGCATAAGAATCTGTATCAGCCTGCCGGCAATCAGTGTTATCTGTTTGATAACCTCGCCAAACTGGGCTTTACGCAGCATCTGATGCTGGGACATAACGGCCAGTTCGGTAACTTCCTGAAAGAGGTGCGTGAACAGGGTGGTATGCAGGCACCGTTGATGGATCAAACTGGTCTTCCCGTTACTCTGCTGGGCTTCGACGGCTCGCCGGTTTATGACGATACCGCCGTGCTGCAGCGCTGGCTCCAGACCATCGAGAAAGACAGTAATCCGCGCAGTGCGACCTTCTTTAACACCCTGCCGCTCCACGACGGTAACCATTTCCCGGGCGTGAGCAAAACGGCAGATTATAAAGTGCGTGCGCAGAAATTCTTCGACGAACTGGACGCGTTCTTCACGGAGCTGGAAAAATCAGGCCGTAAAGTGATGGTGGTTGTGGTACCTGAGCACGGCGGCGCGCTGAAAGGCGACAGAATGCAGGTGTCGGGTCTGCGTGATATCCCAAGCCCGTCCATCACCAACGTGCCTGCTGGCATTAAATTCTTTGGTATGAAAGCACCCCATCAGGGCGCACCGATTGAAATCACCCAGCCGACCAGCTATCTGGCAATCTCTGAACTGGTTGCCCGTGCCGTTGACGGGAAGCTGTTTGTGGAAGATAGCGTGAACTGGGATCAGCTCACCAGCAACCTGCCGCAAACGGCAGAAGTCTCAGAGAACGCCAACGCGGTCGTCATTCAGTATCAGAACAAACCGTACGTTCGCCTGAACGGCGGGGATTGGGTACCGTATCCGCAGTAACTGATTTACCCCTAACCCTCTCCCCCTTAGGGAGAGGGGATAGTCAGTGCGTTGTTATTGCGCCGAAATCCACACCAGCATTTTCAGACTTGCCGAATAGTAGTCGTCTTTAGAGGTGATTTCGGGTTCTCCGGAAGACTGTCCCATCGTTAAATCGCGTACAGCCAACAGCCCGCCTTCCATCATGTAGGGCGCATATTCGTTGGTCATGACGTTAACCCAGGCGGGCGTTTGTTCCCGGGGGAACTGACCAAACCAGGCTTTCCACGGCGTCAGGAGCGGGCTTTGCTTATCAGACCAGGCAAGGTACAGCGGAATACGAATCGCGTCATAGCTCATCCGCGGCGGCCAGCTTTTGGCAGGTTCCAGCTTGCCATCTGATGCCAGCGAGACCCAGTCAGCGGGCAGATCCGCTTTACCCGAGCCCATTTTTCCCAGCAGGCGCTTCCCGTCCTTAATCAAATCGCGCCAGACCGGTAAATGACTGCGTCCGGCGAAGGCCTGCCAGGCCGGAAACACGAAGTAGGAAGGGTTAAGGATCGCTTCACCGTCAAGCTTAAATCCCTGGACGCCGGGCAGCATCACGCGGTAACCCGCATAGCGGATGACGCTATGGGCAACCAGCGCTTTTGTAATGGCATCCGATGCGGCACCGTAGCGTTTTTCGTGCCAGCGGGCATCGGCTTTAAGCAGCGCCCAGGCAATCAGCACATCGCCATCGGCGGCATTGTTTTTGTCCGCGACCGGGTTGGACTCTGCGGGGTTATAGCGCCAGTAAAACAGACCGTTCTCTTTGTTCTTCAGCTCACGGTTTGTCCATTGCCAGAGCTTATCGAACGTGGCCTTATCGTCGTTGGCCACTGCCATCAGCATGGCAAATCCCTGACCTTCCGTATGCGACACGCCGCCATTGCCGGTATCGACAATGCGGCCTTCCGGTTTGAAAAAGCGTGCCTTATAACTCTCCCAGGCCTGACCCGCCTGAGAGAGGGGTGAGAACAACACGCTCATCATGACGGCCAGCGTCGCGCAGACGGTTTTTCGCATCATTCACTCCATCCGGTTATTCGGCACTCCGCAGGGAAATCTCACCGCCCATCCAGGGTTTGATCACGCCATCCTGCTCCAGGAGCAGCGCGCCCTGAGCGTCAATACCGCGGGAAGTGCCGTAGATCTCTTTATCCCCAATCAGCAATTTCACCGGGCGGTTGATGAAGTTATCCAGTTTTTCCCAACGAGACAGGAACGGTGCCAGCCCTTCCTGCTCAAAAAGCGTGAGCGAGCTGCGCAGCTCTTTAATCATACGTACGGCAAGGGTGTTACGATCGATGACGATCCCCGCCTCCTGGAGGTTAGTCCAGGCCTGATTCACCACATCATTCTGGACATTGCGCATCACCATATTGAGGCCCGCGCCGATGACGATTTGCGCCGCATCGCCCGTTTTGCCCGTCAGTTCAACCAGAATGCCGGCGAGTTTACGATCGTTGAGGTACAGATCGTTAGGCCATTTAACACGCACTTGATCCGCACCCAGATCGTGAAGCACCTCCGCCATAACGATACCGATGACCAGACTCAGGCCAATGGCAGCGGCCGGGCCCTGATCGAGTCGCCAGTACATAGACAGATAGAGGTTGGCACCAAAGGGGGAAAACCACTTGCGGCCACGACGACCGCGACCGGCCTGCTGATACTCAGCAACGCAGGCATCGCCGGATTTCAGCTCAGGCAGACGATCCAGCAGATACTGGTTCGTCGAATCAATCACCGGCAGCACCGCCACATTACCGTGTCCAATCTGGCTGCGGATCGTGTCTTCATTCAATAATTGTATCGGCTCCGGCAGGCTGTACCCTTTTCCGGGAACCGTAAATACATCAACCCCCCAGTCGCGAAGCGTCTGGATGTGCTTGTTAATGGCGGCGCGGCTCATGCCAAGCTGCTCACCCAGCTGCTCGCCGGAATGAAATTCACCATCCGCCAGGATACCAATCAAGGTTAACGGGACCGTATTGTCCTTCATGCGATAGTCTCCACGGCGTTGACTTCACCTGTGCGACCAATGAAGCGGACTTCTGGCTCCAGCCAGACGTTAAATTTTTCGCCCACACGCTGGCGAACATAATGAGCCAGCTGTACCACATCGTCGCTGGTTGCATCGCGCTGGTTAATCAGCACCAGAGCCTGCTGTCGGTGAACGGCTGCCCCGCCGACTGAAGTGCCTTTTAGCTGGCATTGATCGATAAGCCATCCTGCTGCCAGCTTCACGCTGCCATCCGCCTGAGGGTAATGTGGCGCGGTTGGCCACTCCTCCAGAAAACGTCGGGCATTTTCGCCGCCGATCACCGGGTTTTTGAAGAAGCTTCCTGCATTTCCGTTTACTTTTGGATCGGGAAGCTTGGTCATCCGCATATGGCAAACCGAGTCAAAAACGTCGCGGGCGGTAACGGTAGCCGGATCGAGACGCGTTAAATCCCCGTAGGTCAAAACAGGCTGCCAGTTCTTCGACAGGCGCAGGCCCACGGCGACAATCACGTAGCGATCCTGATATTCATGCTTGAAGATACTGTCACGATAGCCAAAACGGCACTGTTCTGCCGTTAAACGCGTGGCCGTTCCGGTCGCCAGCTCGATGCAGTCGACATAGTCACAGACGTGCTTCAGCTCGATGCCGTAGGCACCGATGTTCTGAATGGGTGACGATCCAGCGCAGCCTGGGATAAGCGCAAGGTTTTCAAGACCCGCCATCCCTTGTTCGAGGGTAAATTGCACCAGGTGATGCCAGTTTTCGCCAGCCCCCACGTGCAGATGCCAGCTATCGGCACGCTCTTCCACATCAATTCCCATGATGCGGTTAACGATCACCGTTCCCGCAAAATCGTCGAGAAACAGGACATTACTTCCTTCGCCCAGAATCAGTACAGGTTCGTTTTTTTCTGTTGCGCTTTGCCATGCATCCAGCAGCTGCTGTGCAGTATCGGCACGTACAATTTGATTAGCATTGCGTTGAATGCCAAAGGTATTCCAGGGCTTAAGGGAGTGGTTCATAGACGCTATCCTGATGCAAAAACGCAGGTAGTTTACCGTATAAGCAGGGTGTTGGGGGATCTGTTTGTGCAGCGCAGAAACGCAAAAAGGCCATCCTTTCGGATGGCCTCTTCACTTGTTTGATGCCTGGCAGTTCCCTACTCTCACATGGGGAGACCCCACACTACCATCGGCGCTACGGCGTTTCACTTCTGAGTTCGGCATGGGGTCAGGTGGGACCACCGCGCTAAAGCCGCCAGGCAAAT
>NZ_JBIMQP010000010.1:0-182645 GCF_043945315.1 Enterobacter cloacae complex sp. 2024EL-00227 | reverse complement strand
TCCATGTCACTTTGAGTGCCCACACAGATTGTCTGATAAATTGTTAAAGAGCAGTGCCGCTTCGTTTTCGCTGCGGCGCGGGGTGTGCATATTACGCTTTCCCGCTTCAGAGTCAAGCGTTTATTTTCGCTATTCTCTGCTGACCCGGCGGCGTGTGTGCCGTTGTTCCGTGTCAGTGGAGGCGCATTATAGGGAGTAATTCTGATGTGACAAGAGGAAATTTAAAAAAAGTTTTCATCCGCGTTTTTTTTCACCAATAGAGGTGAAATCAAGCTACAAATTGTTCTATTTGATGTATCTGCAACCACAATCACATTCGCGGTGGCATAATTATCAGCATGAATCTTTAAGGAATAAAAGCGATGCCATTAAGCGCGCAACAGCTGGCCGCCCAAAAAAACCTGTCTTATGTGCTGGCCGAAAAGCTGGCTCAGCGGATTTTAGCGGGTAAATATGCCCCGGGAAGCATCCTGCCGGGTGAAATGGAGCTGGGTGAGCAGTTTGGGGTGAGCCGTACCGCCGTGCGCGAAGCGGTGAAAACCCTGACGGCAAAAGGTATGGTGCTTCCGCGCCCTCGTATTGGCACACGCGTGATGCCACAAAGTAACTGGAATTTTCTCGATCAGGAGCTGCTCTCCTGGTGGATGACGGAAGACAACTTTCATCAGGTTATCGATCACTTTCTGGTAATGCGCAGTAGCCTTGAGCCTCAGGCATGTCTGCTTGCTGCCACGCTTGGAACAGCAGAGCAGAAAGCGCAGCTTAATGCGTTGATGGAAGAGATGGTGTTCCTGAAAAAACACTTCAACCGCGAACGCTGGGTTGAGGTCGATATGGCCTGGCATGAACATATCTATATGATGAGCGCCAATCCGTTCCTCACCTCTTTTGCCTCTTTATTCCATTCGGTGTACCACACTTACTTTACCTCTATTACACAAGACGACGTGGTAAAACTGGAATGGCACCAGGCGATAGTGGATGCCATTCAGGAAAGCGACGGGCAGCGAGCCCTGAGTGCGTGCCAGGCATTGCTGGCAGCGCCAACCCACCAGCAGGTAAATACATGACAAAGAAAAAAGCGCGCAGCATGGCCGGATTGCCGTGGATTGCAGCCATGGCGTTTTTTATGCAGGCACTGGATGCCACCATCCTCAACACCGCGCTTCCCGCTATTGCGCAAAGCCTCAACCGTTCCCCGCTGGCGATGCAGTCCGCCATCATCAGCTATACCCTGACGGTCGCGATGCTGATCCCTGTTAGCGGCTGGCTGGCCGACCGCTTCGGCACCCGCAGAGTTTTCATGCTGGCCGTAACGCTCTTTACGCTCGGTTCACTGGCCTGTGCGCTCTCCTCGTCCTTAACGGAGCTGGTTATCTTCCGCGTATTACAGGGCATTGGCGGCGCGATGATGATGCCCGTGGCGCGCCTTGCCCTGCTGCGAGCCTACCCGCGAAGCGAACTGCTTCCCGTGCTTAACTTCGTCACCATGCCGGGTCTGGTAGGGCCGATACTTGGCCCGGTACTCGGTGGCGTGTTTGTCACCTGGGCAAGCTGGCACTGGATCTTCCTGATTAATATTCCGATTGGCGTAGCGGGGTTGCTGTATGCCCGCAAATATATGCCGAACTTCACCACGCCAAGGCGCAGTTTCGATATGGGCGGCTTCTTCCTGTTTGGCCTGAGCCTGGTGCTCTTCTCCAGCGGGATGGAGCTGTTTGGCGAGAAGATCGTCGCGACGTGGATCGCGCTCTCCGTTATCCTCGCCGGAATTCTGTTGTTCCTTCTTTATATACGTCACGCGCGCCGCCATCCGACGCCGTTAATCTCTCTTGGGCTCTTCAACACCCGAACGTTTTCCGTCGGGATCGCGGGAAACATTGCCTCGCGTCTGGGGACGGGCTGCGTACCGTTCCTGATGCCGCTAATGCTGCAGGTTGGTTTCGGCTATCCGGCACTGATTGCCGGCTGCATGATGGCGCCCACGGCGATGGGCTCGATTCTGGCAAAATCGACCGTGACGCAGGTGCTACGCTGGTTTGGCTATCGCAAAACGCTGGTTGGCGTGACGGTCTTTATCGGTCTGATGATTGCGCAGTTCTCGCTGCAGTCCGCCTCGCTTCCCGTCTGGATGCTGATCCTGCCGCTGTTTGTGCTGGGCATGGCGATGTCGACGCAGTTCACATCGATGAACACCATCACCCTTGCGGATCTGACCGACGAGAACGCCAGTAGCGGCAACAGCGTGCTGGCAGTCACACAGCAGCTGTCGATCAGTTTAGGGGTTGCCGTGAGTGCGGCGGTACTGCGGTTTTATGAAGGTTTCGACAGCGCGAACACCGTCGAGCAGTTCCACTATACCTTTATCACCATGGGCGCACTCACCGTCGTTTCAGCGCTGGTCTTTATGCTGTTAAAACCGAAAGACGGCCGAAACCTGATTAAAGAGCGTCACAAAGAGAAAGCTAAACCGAACCACGTTCCATCAGAACAGGAGTAAGCTGCAGGCGCTGCTGCTGCAGCGTGGGCTGAGCCATTCGGTAGATCAACACATCGATGGCCAGCTCGCCCAGTTCATCCTTCGGCTGATGAATGGTGGTGAGCGGCGGCGTCATATAGCTGGCCAGCTCGATATCATCGTAGCCGATTACCGCCATATCATGGGGAACGCGCAAACCGGCCTGATATAACGCCTGATAGGCGCCAAATGCCATGGCGTCGTTGCCGATAAACACCGCCTGCGGACGCTGCGGTTGCGCCAGCAGCGTCTGCATCGCTTCAAAACCACCGTGAAACTCAAAATCACCGGTAATACGATACCCTTCCGGCACGGAAAGTCCCGCCCGCGCCATCGCGGCGAGATATCCTTCCAGACGCAAACGCGCCGGGGTTTTGTCCAGCGGACCGGTAATACAGGCAATGCGAGTATAGCCTTTATCGATCAAATACTGGGTGGCCATATCGCCCCCCAGCAGAGAGTTATCCTGAATGAGGTCGCTGGTGCCGTCGAACGGCGCCCAGTCCATCATCACCGTGGGAATGGAGGGATAGCGCTGGATAATCTCTTTCGACGGCTGGTGCGTTTCGGTACACAGCAGCAGTAGCCCGTCGACGCGTTTTTGCATCAGCGTTTCCAGGTTTCGGTTCATGCGCTGCTCGTCCCCTTCGGTATTGCACAGCACCAGGCTGTAGCCACGCTCGAAGCAGCTGCGCTCCACGCCGCGAACCAGCTCAGAATAAAAGGGGTTGGTACTGGCGGTGATCAGCATACCGATCGTACGCGTCTGGTTGAGCTTAAGGCTGCGCGCCAGTGCAGACGGCGCATAGTTGAGATCTTTTACTGCCGCTTCGACTTTTTCCCGAATCGCCTCGCTGACGAAGCGATCGTTATTAATGACGTGAGACACCGTCGAGGTAGAAACGCCCGCCAGGCGGGCGACATCTTTCATTGTGGCCAAGCGTTACCCCTGCTGACTTAAGAATTCATCGATCTCTTTACGCCACGGAACGGAAGGCTGAGCGCCCTTGCGCGTCACCGCAATCGCGGCAGCGGCATGCGCGAAGCGGATCGCATCATCCATTTTCTTGCCTTCCAGCAGCGCGGTCACCAGCGCACCATTGAAGGTGTCTCCCGCTGCGATGGTATCAATCGCCTTCACCTTAAAGCCCGGCACGCGACGGCCTTCACCGTTTACGCTTGCCCATACCCCACGGCTGCCCAGGGTGATGATCACGGTTCCGATGCCTTTGTCGTGCAGCGCACGCGCGGCTGTCGCGGCATCGTCATCGTTTTCTACGCGAATGCCCGTCAGCTTTTCGGCTTCGGTTTCGTTCGGCGTGATGATATCCACCAGCGCCAGCAGCTCGTCTGATAATACACGGGCTGGGGCCGGGTTAAGTACGACAGTGGTATGATTTTCATGCGCAATTTTGGCCGCGGCCAGCACGCTTTCAACCGGCGACTCCAGCTGCATCAGCAGGGCCTCGGCGCCGCCAATGATTGCACGTTGCGCTTCCACGCGCTCCGTCGTCAGCGCTGCGTTAGCGCCAGCATGAATACCGATGACATTCTCACCTTCTGCGTTGACGAAAATCAGCGCCACGCCGGTAGATTCCCCTGCAACAACGCTGACCGGTGCGATATCGATGTTGTCGCTCGCCAGCTGCTTGCGTACGCGCTCGCCGGTATCGTCATCACCCGTGCAGGCGATAAACGCAATATTCGCCCCGCTGCGACCGGCAGCGACGGCCTGGTTTGCCCCTTTACCGCCGAATGCGACCTGATACTGGTTGCCCGTGACGGTTTCGCCCGGTGCAGGGAACGATTCAAGGTTAAGAATGTGATCGGCATTGATACTGCCAAGGACGACGAGGTTGCCTGCGGTTTTCATGGTTGGGTTGTCCATCTGAGAGCGCCACCGGTGTTACCCGGTGGCGTATGCCACACTTTTCTTTATTGGTGTCCCTCAGGCCGCCAGTGACGGCCTGATTCGCCTTTTACTGCTTGATAACCAGTTTCAGGTCAACAGGGTATTTAGCCTGAACTTTTTCGCCCTTCAGCACTTTGTCGGCAGTTTCAACGCCAGTCGCGCCAATCTGCTCAGGCAGCTGAGCGATGGTCGCAGCCAGTTTGCCATCGTTTACTGCTTTTTCACCATCCGGCGTGCCGTCAAATCCGACAACCATCACATCAGATTTACCTGCAGTCTGCAGAGCGCGCAGCGCACCCAGCGCCATTTCGTCGTTCTGCGCGAATACCGCCTGCACGTCAGGATGTGCGGTCAGCAGGTTCTGCATGACGTTCAGACCTTTAGTACGGTCGAAGTCTGCCGGCTGGCTGGCCAACACGTTGAATTTGTGCGCTGCAACCGCCTGCTGGAAGCCTTCGCCACGCTCGCGGGCGGCAGACGTACCGGCAATCCCCTGCAGTTCGATGACTTTAGCGCCTTCACCGGCTTTCTTCGCAATGTAGTCACCCGCGATTTTGCCGCCCAGCACGTTGTCAGACGCGATATGGCTCACCACGTCGCCTTTGGTTGCCTGACGGTCCAGGGTAATCACCGGGATTTTCGCCTGGTTTGCCATCTTCACGGCGTTGCCTACGGCATCAGAATCGGTTGGGTTGATCAGCAGAATTTTGGTGCCACGAACGGTTAAGTCCTGAACGTTAGCCAGCTCTTTCGCCGGGTTGTTCTGTGAATCCAGTACCACCAGGTTGTAGCCCAGTTTATCCGCTTCTTTCTGCGCACCGTCCTTCAGGGAGACGAAGAACGGGTTGTTCAGGGTAGAGACAACCAGCGCGATGGTATCTTTCGCCATAGCGTTAGCACTTACGGTTGCGCTCAGCGCGACAGCAGAAACCAGGGTAGCCAGTTTTTTCATGTTCATATCTAAGATGTCCTGTAGTGTCGTCAGTTACTGTTTTTTGTTGTCTACCAGTACCGCCAGCAAAATCACCACTGCCTTAACGATCATCTGGTAATAGGAGGAAACACCTAACAAATTCAAACCATTATTCAGGAAACCGAGAATCAGTGCGCCGATCAATGTCCCAACAATGCGACCTTTACCGCCCGCCAGACTCGTACCGCCCAGAACCACTGCTGCAATAGCATCCAGCTCATACCCCGTACCCGCCGTCGGCTGCGCGGAAGAGAGGCGCGCCACTTCGATGATGCCCGCCAGTGACGCCAGCAGACCGCACAGGGAGTACACGATAACTTTGACTTTATTAACGCTAATCCCGGACAAGTGCGTTGCCGCTTCGTTACCGCCCAGCGCATAGATATAACGACCCAGACGGGTATGGTGCAGCATGTACCACGCCGCCAGGAAGACGATAGCCATGATCCAGACCGGGGTCGGGACACCCAGCGGGCGACCGATACCGAACCAGCCAAACAGATCGGCGTTATCGGTGAAGCCGGTATTGACCGGGCTGCCGTTGGTATACACCATGGTCACACCGCGCAGCAGCAGCATCATCACCAGCGTCGCGATGAACGCCTGAACGCGGCCTTTTGCCACAATCACGCCGGTGACGGCACCAATCGCCGCGCCTGCCGCCAGGGCCGCGGCCACGGCCATCAGCGCGTTGACTTCAATCCCGACCAGCGAAGCGGCGATCGCGCCGGTGAGGGCCAGCAGGGAACCGACGGACAGATCGATCCCTGAGGTCAAAATCACCAGCGTCATGCCGACCGCCATAATGGCGTTCACCGACGTCTGCTGCAGAATGTTGAACAGGTTATTTACGGTGAAGAAATTCGGGCTCATGGTCGACACAATCGCGATCAGCACCAGCAGGGCAATGAGCGATTTTTGTTCCATCAGCCACGCCTTTGTGAAATAGCGGCGACCAGAAACAGCCTGGGTAGTCATCTTCTTACTCCTGATTCACGCGATTAAGCTTGCCCACAGCGGCAGCCATCAGAACTTCCTGGGTGGCCTGCTCGCGAGTGAATTCACCGCCGAGATGCCCTTCATGCATGACGATAATGCGATCGCTCATGCCCAATACTTCTGGCATCTCGGAAGAGACCAGAATGATGCTCAGACCGTCGGCCTTGAACTGGTTAATCAGCTGATAGATCTCTTTCTTCGCCCCCACGTCTACGCCGCGGGTTGGCTCGTCGAGGATCAACACTTTCGGGCGCGTCATCAGCCCGCGCGCAATTGCCACTTTCTGCTGATTCCCGCCGGACAACAGGCCAATCGCCTGCTCCATCGACGGCGTTTTAACATTAAAGAGACGGATAAAATCGCTGACCGCCTGCTGCTCGTCTTTATGCTTCAGGCTGCCGCCGCTGTGGCTGAAATAGCGCAGCGCGGTCAGGGACATGTTCTCTTTTACCGACATGCCCAGCACTAAGCCGTCGCGTTTGCGGTCTTCGGAGATATAGACGATGCCGTTCGCCAGACCATCCTGCGGGGAGCGGGTGACCACTTCATGGCCGTCGAGGGTGACATACCCACTGGTGCGCGGCAGTGCGCCGTACAACACTTTCATCAGCTCGGTACGTCCCGCGCCCATCAGGCCCGCCACGCCCAGGATCTCGCCCTGGCGCAGGGTAAAGGTCACGTCGTTCACACCCGGACCGCAGAGGTTATCCACCTTCAGGCGGATCTCACCCGGCGCTTTATCCAGATGCGGATACTGATCTTCAAGCTTGCGTCCCACCATCATTTCGATGAGCGTATCTTCCGTCAGCGTGGCCACTTGTCGCTCGGCAATAAACTGCCCGTCGCGGAAAACGGTGACGTCATCGCAGATTTCAAAGATCTCTTTCATACGGTGAGAGATATAGACAATCCCGCGCCCCTGCGATTTCAGCTCGCGGATAACGCGGAACAGGGATTCGGTTTCGGTATCGGTCAGGGCGTCTGTCGGTTCATCCATGATGATGACTTTCGACTCGAAGCTCAGCACCTTCGCGATTTCCACCATCTGCTGATCGCCGATGGAGAGATCGCCCACCAGGCGGTCGCTCTTAAAGCGCAAGTTCAGCTTCGCCAGCAGCTTGTCGGCTTCGGCGTACATGGTTTTCCAGTCGATCTTACCGAAGCGATTCACGAACTCACGGCCGAGGAAGATGTTCTCCGCAATGGTGAGCTGCGGGATCAGGTTCAGCTCCTGGTGAATAATGCCGATACCCGCTTCCTGAGAAGATTTCGGGCCAGTGAAGGTGGTTTCTTTACCCAGCCAGAGGAGTGAACCGGCATCGCGTTGATAGATCCCGGTCAGCACTTTCATCATGGTGGATTTGCCGGCGCCGTTTTCGCCCACCAGCGCCATTACGCGCCCGGGGTAAACGTTCAGCGCCGCGCCGGAGAGGGCTTTTACGCCCGGGAACGACTTATCGATCCCTTTGAGTTGCAGTAATGCGTCCATGATGGCCTCAGAAGGTGACGCCAGCACAGAGAATGATATTCGCATACGGGGAACACTCCCCGCTGCGAATCACCGCCTGACTGTCTGCGGTTTGTTGTTTGAATTGTTCGTGCGTTGTGTAACGAATTTCGATGGTGTTTCCCTGGTGTTGTTGCAGCTGCTCAAGATGGCTGAGCAACGTTTCGTGGAGCTGCGGATTATGTTGTTTGATTTCCGCCGCGAGAATAGCCGCCTCAACCTGCATCTCCGCGGTCACTACGTCCAGTACTTGCATAAACGAAGGAACACCCTGCGTTAACGCCATATCAATACGGGTTGTGCTGCGCGGAACCGGTAAGCCTGCATCGCAAACCACCAGCGTATCGGTATGCCCAAGACGGGAAATAACCGACGAGATTTCTGAGTTGAGTACAGTGCCTTTCTTCATTTTCTTGCTCCACTAGCGAAACGTTTCGCTAAAAGAAGTGTAGCCTCAGAAATGTTCAGAAAACCACCATGACGTAACAGATTTGTGATCGACGTCGAAACGTTTCGCTAAGTGAAATATTGATGGGAGAAATTGCCCTGCGGCGCTTCGCTTGCGCGGGCCTACGGGTTTGGTAGGCCGGGTAAGCGTAGTGCCACCCGGCATTTTCGAAAGGACTTAAATCTCGACCTGCGTACCCAGCTCAATCACGCGGTTAGGCGGGATCTCAAACTGGTCAGGCGCACGCAGGGCGTTACGTTGCAGGATGAGATACAGCTTACCGCGCAGGCGCAGGTACCACGGGCGCTTGCCGATGATCAGCGACTCGTGGGACATAAAGAACGACGTCTCCATCATCCGGCAGCTTAAGCCTTCCAGACCGCAGCGGTGGAACACCTCTTCCACGTTTGGCGTTTCACGCCAGCCGTAGCTCGCCACCACGCGCCAGAAGGTCGGGGAGAGCTGCTCAATCTGCACGCGGCGTACGTTGTGAACATATGGCGCATCTTCGGTACGCAGCGTCAGCAGGATCACGCGCTCGTGCAGCACTTTGTTGTGCTTGAGGTTATGCATCAGCGCGAACGGGATCACGTTCAGGGCGCGAGACATGTACACCGCGGTGCCCGGCACGCGGACCGGCGGAGATTTCTCCAGAGAAGCAATCATCGCCTCCAGAGAATTCCCGTGCTCATGCATACGGCGCAGCAGGCGGAAGCGCTCGCTTTTCCATGTGGTCATGACGATGAACATCACCAGACCCAGCGTCAGCGGCAGCCAGCCGCCGGAGACAATTTTGTCGAGGTTCGCGGAGAACAGCGGCACGTCAATGCACAGGAAGCCCACCAGAATCATCGCCACGAGGAACTTATTCCAGTGCCAGTTACGGTATGCCACCGTGGTGGAGAGAAGCGATGTCAGCACCATGGTGCCGGTTACCGCAATACCGTACGCCGCCGCCAGGTTGCTGGAGTGCTCGAAGCTGACGATAACAATCACAACAGCGAAGTAGAGCAGCCAGTTAACGAACGGAATGTAGATCTGGCCCGACTCCATCTCTGAGGTATGAATGATGCGCATCGGTGAGAGATACCCCAGACGCACGGCCTGGCGCGTCAGAGAAAACACGCCGGAAATCACCGCCTGAGAGGCAATGACGGTCGCCAGCGTCGCCAGGATCAGCATCGGCACCAGCGCCCAGTCAGGTGCCAGCAGGAAGAACGGGTTCTTGATCGCTTCCGGATTTTTGAGCAACAGCGCGCCCTGGCCGAAGTAGTTGAGCACCAGCGACGGCAGCACAACCAAAAACCAGGCCACGCGGATAGGCAGCTTTCCGAAGTGACCCATATCCGCATACAGCGCTTCCACACCGGTGATGGAGAGCACGACCGCCCCCAGCGCCACGAAGGAAACTACTTTGTATTCAAGGAAGAAATGCACGGCCCAGTATGGGTTCAGCGCATGCAGCACTTCCGGGTTCGCGATAATGCTGCGTAAACCGAGCGCCGCCAGGATCAGGAACCAGGCCAGCATAATCGGCGCAAACAGTTTTCCCACCAGCCCGGTACCGTGCTTCTGGATCACAAACAGCAGCGTCAACACGATTATCGCCAGCGGGACCACCCACGTATCAAGCTGTGGCGCGATGATCTCCAGCCCCTCTATCGCCGAGAGGACCGAAATCGCGGGCGTGATAACCACCTCTCCATAGAAGAAGCTGCCGCCAATCAGGCCGATAATCACCAGCACGGAGGTCATTCTGGCGGAGGTGTTGCGCCCTGCAAGGGACATCAGGGTCAGGATACCGCCTTCGCCCGCGTTATCAGCGCGCATAACGAAGGAGAGATACTTAACGGAAACGACCAGAATCAGCAGCCAGAAGATGAGGGACAGGAAGCCAAACACGGCATCGCGCTCAACACCAAAGCCAAACTGGCCGGACAAACATTCGCGAAGCGTATAAAGCGGGCTGGTGCCGATATCACCGTAGACAACCCCGATCGCCGCAAGCGTAATTGCGGGTAATGATTGCTTATTATCAGTGCTCATAGACTAGTCTTTTCGTTTAAATAACAAATGTGTTCCTGGTCCCTTGGCCCACAAAAAGCGCACAGTATGCACGATTCATTGCAAAATCGTACCCCTAAATGCAACCGCATTAATGTAGCGCAAAGAAAATTGCGCCGCACTTCAGCCTATTACCAGCCCTGACTGAAACGTCTATACTCGCTTCAATTGGCCGCCACGACGGCGAAAGGATGCAAAACTATTATGGCTCACTCACATTTATTAGCAGAAAGAATTTCCCGCCTCAGCAGCGCGCTGGAGAAAGGCCTTTTCGAGCGTAGCCACGCCATTCGCCTCTGTTTACTGGCAGCATTGAGCGGTGAAAGCGTGTTTCTGCTTGGGCCGCCGGGCATCGCCAAAAGCCTGATTGCCCGCAGGCTTAAGTTTGCTTTTAAGAACGCCCGCGCGTTTGAATACCTGATGACCCGCTTTTCCACCCCGGAAGAAGTGTTTGGCCCCCTTTCCATTCAGGCGCTGAAAGATGAAGGGCGCTACGAGCGCCTGACAGCGGGGTATCTGCCTGAGGCAGAAATTGTCTTCCTTGATGAGATCTGGAAAGCCGGCCCGGCCATTCTGAACACCCTGCTCACGGCGATAAACGAACGTCGGTTCCGCAACGGCGCCAGTGAAGAGAAAATCCCGATGCGCCTGCTGGTGGCCGCCTCAAACGAACTGCCTGAAGCCGACAGCAGCCTGGAAGCGCTATATGACCGTATGCTGATCCGCCTGTGGCTGGACAAAGTGCAGGATAAGTCCAACTTCCGTTCCATGCTGGTCAGCCAGCAGGATGAGAACGAGAACCCGGTAGCAGCGTCATTGCAGGTATCAGACGAGGAGTATTACCAGTGGCAGGAAGAGATCGGTAAAATTAAGCTGCCTGATTCCGTCTTCGAGCTGATCTTCATGCTGCGCCAGCAGCTTGATTTACTGCCCTCTGCCCCCTATGTCTCCGATCGCCGCTGGAAAAAAGCGATCCGCCTGCTGCAGGCCAGCGCCCTGTTCAGCGGTCGCGATGCCGTTGCGCCCATCGATCTGATCCTGCTGAAAGACTGCCTCTGGCACGACGCGGAAGGCATGAATCTGATGCAGCAGCAGCTCGACGTTTTGATGACCGGACACGCCTGGGGACAGCAGGCGATGCTCAACCAACTGGGGGCGATTGCCCAGCGGCGCATCCAGCTTCAGCAGCAGCAAAGTGATAAAACCGCGCTGAAAGTGAATCGCCTGGGGGGGATGTTCGCCCGCAAACCGCACTATGAATTACCCGCCGAACTCACCAGCACGACGCTGACCCTGCTGCTCCAGCAGCCGCTCAAGCTGCATGACATGCAGGTGGTGCATGTTACGATTGAGCGCGAGGCGCTGGCGCAGTGGCTGGATAAGGGCGGAGAGATCCGCGGAAAGCTCAACGGCATCGGTTTTGCGCAGCCGCTGAATATGGAAGTAGACAGCAGCCAGCACCTGGTGATCCGCGACGTCAGCCTGCAGGGCTCGCGTCTTGCGCTTCCGGGAACCGCCTCTGAGAGCGTCCCTGAAGAGATTAAGCAGCAGCTGGACGCGCTGGACACCGAATGGCACCAGCAGCACACCCGCTTTAGCGAGCAGCAAAAATGCCTCTTTATCCATAGCGACTGGTTAGGCCGCATCGAAGCCAGCCTGCAGGACGTTAGCGCGCAGATCAAACAGGCGCGTCAATGCTAACCCTGGATACGCTTAACGTCATGCTGGCCGTCAGCGAGGAAGGGTTGATCGAAGAAGTGGTGATCACCCTTCTGGCTTCACCGCAGCTGGCGGCCTTCTTTGAAAAATTTCCGAAGCTCAAAAAGGCGATGACCGACGATCTTCCGCGCTGGCGGGATAACCTGCGTCAACGGTTTAAAGAGACCGAAGTCCCCCCTGAGTTAACGGAAGAAGTGGCCTGCTATCAGCAGTGCCAGCGACTTTCCACGTCGCAGTTTATCGTCCAGCTTCCGCAAACCCTGACGTTGCTCGACAAGGTCCACTCCCCTTTTGCCAGCCAGGCCCGAGGGCTGGTCACGGATAACGCCACGTTCACTCCCGCACTGCACACCCTCTTCTTACAGCGCTGGCGTCTCAGCCTGGTGGTGCAGGCCACGACGCTAAACCAGCAGCTGCTGGACGAAGAGCGCGAACAGCTGCTCAGTGAAGTTCAGGAACGCATGACCTTAAGCGGCCAGCTTGAGCAGGTGCTGGTGGAAAATGAGAACGCGGCAGGGCGTCTCTGGGATATGAGCGCCGGCCAGCTCCGGCGCGGGGACTATCAGCTGATCGTCAAGTACGGCGATTTTCTGGCGCAGCAGCCCGAGCTGATGAAGCTTGCAGAACAGCTGGGACGTTCAAGGGAGGCAAAGTCGGTTCCAAAGAAGGACGCCCCGATGGAAACCTTCCGCACCCTGGTGCGTGAGCCGGCCACCGTTCCAGAGCAGGTCGACGGGCTCCAGCAGAGCGATGATATTCTGCGCCTGCTGCCCACGGAGCTGAGCACGCTCGGGATGACCGAGCTGGAGTACGAGTTTTACCGTCGGCTGGTGGAAAAACAGCTCCTCACCTACCGGCTGCACGGTGAAGCCTGGCGCGAGAAAGTCAGCCAGCGGCCGGTCATTCATCAGGATTTTGACGAGCAGCCGCGCGGGCCATTTATTGTCTGCGTGGATACGTCCGGCTCCATGGGCGGGTTTAACGAGCAGTGTGCAAAGGCGTTCTGTCTGGCGCTGATGCGCGTGGCGCTCGCCGATCGCCGCCGCTGCTTCATCATGCTGTTCTCCAGCGAAGTCGTGGGCTATGAGCTGACGAACCAGCAGGGGATAGAGCAGGCAATCCGCTTCCTGAGCCAGCGTTTTCGCGGCGGCACCGATCTGGCCAGCTGTTTTCGCAGCATCGTTGAGCGGATGCAGGGCGGCGACTGGTATGACGCTGACGCGGTAGTGATATCCGATTTTATTGCCCAGCGGCTGCCGGATGACGTGGTCAATAAAGTGAAGGAATTACAGCGTGTGCATCAGCACCGTTTTCATGCGGTGGCGATGTCCGCCCATGGAAAACCCGGCATCATGCGCATCTTCGATCATATCTGGCGCTTTGATACCGGGTTGCGTAGCCGCCTGCTCAGACGCTGGCAGCGTTAATTACAGAAGAGAACCGACGCTTTCACGTACCTGCTGCGGCCAGACGCCACACTGCACCTGACCAATATGGGGCAACTGAAGCAGCAGCATGGTCAGACGGGACTGGCCGATACCGCCGCCAATCGTCTGCGGCATTTCCCCACGCAGCAGCGCCTGGTGCCACTCCAGTTTGAGACGATCTTCATCGCCGGTCACCGCCAGCTGGCGCTTCAGCGCCTCAGCATCAACGCGGATCCCCATAGAAGAAAGCTCGAATGCGTCTTCCAGCACCGGGTTCCACACCAGAATATCGCCGTTCAGCCCGGCAAATTCGCCCTCACCGGTGGTGCTCCAGTCATCATAATCCGGCGCACGAACGTCGTGGCGTTTGCCATCAGACAGTTTGCCGCCGATCCCAATCAGGAACACCGCCCCGAGCTCTTTGGCGATCGCCCGCTCGCGGCCTTTGGCATCCAGATCCGGGAAACGGGTCAGCAATTCCTGGCTGTGTACAAAGTGGATCGTTTCCGGCAGGAACGGTGCCAGACCAAACGCTTTGCTTACGGCCGCTTCGGTCGCTTTGATCCCGGCGTAGATCGCCTCAACGGTAGACTTCAGCGTGCCAACGTGGCGCTCACCATCGCCCATCACGCGCTCCCAGTCCCACTGGTCAACGTAGACAGAGTGAATTGGGGAGAGACGGTCTTCATCGGGGCGAAGGGCTTTCATGTGCGTGTAGAGCCCTTCGCCCGCGCTGAAGTCATGTTGTCCCAGGGTCTGACGCTTCCACTTCGCCAGTGAATGAACCACTTCGAACTGGGCGTCTGGTAGCGTTTTCACTTTTACCTGTACCGCTTTTTCGCATCCAGAGAGGTTATCCTGCGTCCCGTCACCCACGCGGCTGAGGATCGGGGCCTGGACTTCAATCAGCCCAAGCTTCTCTTCCAGCTGGCGGGAAAAATAGGATTTTACGAAACTGATCTGGCGTTGTTTTGCGATGTAAGCGGTTTTCATTATTTATACTCCTGCGTCCTGTTGATATTGATTAAGCAACAGAAATGGCACCTTATTCAATAACCCATCAACAAAAAGCCGCCTTCACTTTTGATTCGATAAAATAAGGCGCTAGAATAGAGTGATTCATTAATCTTCATAAGAAAAAGCTATGGAAAATTATCAGATCGACAATCTCGACCGCGGCATTCTGGAGGCGTTAATGGCCAATGCCCGTACCGCCTACGCCGAACTGGCGAAACAGTTTGGCGTCAGCCCGGGAACCATTCACGTTCGCGTAGAGAAGATGAAGCAGGCGGGGATCATTACCGGCGCGCGCATTGACGTCAGCCCGAAGCAGCTGGGTTACGACGTCTGCTGCTTCATCGGCATCATTCTTAAAAGCGCCAAAGACTACCCTTCCGCCCTGGCGAAACTGAACGCGCTGGATGAAGTCACCGAGGCGTACTACACCACCGGACACTACAGCATCTTTATTAAGGTCATGTGCCGATCCATCGACGCGCTCCAGCAGGTACTTATCAACAAGATCCAAACAATCGATGAAATTCAGTCCACCGAGACCCTGATCTCCCTGCAAAACCCGATCATGCGTACCATCCGCCCGTGATCGGGCAAATCCATTCCCACATTTTCCACAGGTAGATCCCAGCTCGTTCACAGCGTACAATGGCCGTCTCTTTATCTGGGCGAGCGATCAATGGCGGACATTACCCTTATCAGCGGCAGCACCCTTGGCGGTGCAGAATACGTAGCGGAACATCTGGCTGAAAAGCTGGAAGAGGCGGGCTTTTCTACGGAAACCCTGCACGGCCCGTTGCTGGAAGATCTCCCGACTGACGGGGTCTGGCTGCTGATCACCTCCACGCACGGCGCGGGCGATCTGCCGGATAACCTGCAACCTTTATATGACGAACTGCTGGAACAGCAGCCCGACCTGTCAAACGTCCGTTTTGGCGCAGTGGGGATCGGCAGTCGTGAATATGACACTTTTTGCGGGGCAATAGAGAAAGTCGAAGCCGCTGTGACCTCCTGCGGAGCAAAACAGCTGGGTGAAACGCTCAAGATCAACATCCTCGATCATGACATTCCGGAGGATCCAGCCGAGATCTGGCTCGCGGAATGGAAAAATTTACTCAAAAACGATTAAAGATCGCGCGAACAGATGTGGATAACTCAGGGTAAAAGCTCGTATTAACCCGTAGTTATCCAAAGAACAACCGTAGCGTCGTTTTTGGCCTGTGTATAAAGTCGCGATCTGATCCCAGCTTATACGGTCCAGGATCACCGATCATTCACAGCAAACGATCCTTTCTAACTGCATGATCTTCTTTGTGAGATCGGACTTATCCACACGGGTTCGCGATCCTAATAAGAGATCACAATAGAACAGATCTCTAAATAAAAAGATCTTCTTTTTAATAGCCCAGGATCCCAATGCTTTCTCGAAAGACTAAAGTTGAGTAGAATCCACGGCCCGGGCTTCAATCCATTTTCATACCGCTTTACGCGAGGCAGACCACCATGTTTTATCAGGATCCTTTTGACGTCATCATCATTGGCGGGGGTCACGCAGGCACTGAGGCCGCAATGGCCGCAGCGCGAATGGGTCAGCAGACCCTGCTTTTGACACACAATATCGACACGCTGGGACAAATGTCCTGTAATCCGGCGATTGGCGGCATTGGGAAAGGACACCTGGTAAAAGAAGTGGATGCACTTGGCGGCCTGATGGCGAAGGCGATCGATCACGCAGGCATTCAGTTTAGGATACTAAACGCCAGTAAAGGCCCCGCTGTGCGTGCGACCCGTGCTCAGGCAGACCGCGTACTTTATCGCCAGGCGGTACGTACCGCGCTGGAGAACCAGCCGAACCTGATGATCTTCCAGCAGGCGGTTGAAGATCTTATCGTTGAGAACGATCGCGTCGTGGGCGCCGTGACCCAGATGGGCCTCAAATTCCGCGCCAAAGCCGTGGTGTTGACCGTGGGTACCTTCCTTGACGGTAAAATTCATATTGGTCTGGATAACTACAGCGGCGGCCGTGCTGGCGATCCGCCGTCTATCCCATTGTCTCGCCGTCTGCGCGAGCTGCCGCTGCGCGTCAGCCGCCTGAAAACCGGCACGCCGCCGCGTATTGATGCGCGCACCATTGATTTCAGCGTGCTGGCGCAACAGCACGGTGATAACCCAATGCCGGTCTTCTCGTTTATGGGCAATGCGGCACAGCATCCGCAGCAGGTGCCGTGCTACATCACGCACACCAACGAGAAAACCCATGACGTGATCCGCAATAACCTCGATCGCAGCCCGATGTACGCCGGCGTGATCGAAGGGATCGGTCCACGCTACTGCCCGTCGATCGAAGACAAAGTGATGCGCTTTGCCGATCGCAACCAGCACCAGATCTTCCTGGAGCCGGAAGGGTTGACCTCAAACGAAATTTACCCGAACGGCATCTCCACCAGCCTGCCGTTCGACGTACAGATGCAAATTGTTCGCTCAATGCAGGGTATGGAGAACGCAAAAATCGTTCGCCCTGGCTACGCTATTGAGTACGATTTCTTCGATCCGCGTGACCTGAAGCCGACCCTGGAGAGCAAATTCATCCACGGTCTGTTCTTCGCGGGTCAGATTAACGGCACCACCGGCTACGAAGAAGCGGCTGCACAGGGCCTGCTTGCCGGTCTGAACGCCGCGCGCTTCTCTGCTGAGAAAGAGGGCTGGGCTCCGGCGCGTTCTCAGGCTTATCTGGGCGTGCTGGTTGACGATCTCTGCACGCTGGGTACCAAAGAACCGTACCGTATGTTTACCTCTCGCGCGGAATATCGCCTGATGCTGCGTGAAGATAACGCCGACCTGCGTCTGACCGAAATGGGCCGCGAGCTGGGTCTGGTCGATGACGAGCGCTGGGCGCGCTTCAACGAGAAGCTGGAGCGCATTGAGCAGGAACGTCAGCGTCTGAAAACCACATGGGTGAATCCGCAGGCGGAAACCGCTGCTGAAGTGAACGCTCACTTAACCGCGCCGCTGTCGCGCGAAGCCAGCGGTGAAGATCTGCTGCGCCGTCCAGAAGTCACCTACGAGAACCTGGTCAAACTGACCGCGTTCGCGCCGGGCCTGGAAGACGCTGAAGCGGCAGAGCAGGTCGAAATCCAGGTGAAGTACGAAGGTTACATCGCCCGTCAGCAGGATGAGATCGAAAAACAGCAGCGTAACGAAAACACGCTGCTGCCGGAAATGCTGGACTACCGCCAGGTGACGGGCCTTTCCAACGAAGTGATCGCCAAGCTGAACGATCACAAACCGGTGTCGATCGGTCAGGCATCCCGCATCTCGGGCGTGACCCCGGCGGCGATTTCGATCCTGCTGGTGTGGCTGAAAAAGCAGGGCATGCTGCGCCGTAGCGCGTAATTGACATTGCTTTTGGCGGGTGGCGCTTCGCTGACCCGCCCTACTTATTCGTAGGCCCGGTAAGCGGCAGCGCTACCGGGCAAAAAAACTCTCAACAGGTATTCACTGTGCTCAACAAACTCTCTCGTCTGCTGGATCAGGCAGGTATTTCGCTCACCGATCACCAGAAAAATCAGCTGGTGGCCTATGTCGATATGCTGAACAAATGGAACAAAGCGTACAACCTGACGTCTGTTCGCGACCCCAACGAGATGCTCGTTCGCCACATTCTCGACAGCATCGTGGTTGCTCCCTGGCTGAAAGGTGAACGCTTTATCGACGTGGGGACGGGCCCTGGTCTGCCGGGTATTCCGCTGTCGATTGTTCGCCCTGAGAGCCATTTCACGCTGCTGGACAGCCTTGGCAAACGCGTGCGCTTTTTACGCCAGGTACAGCATGAGCTGAAGCTTGAAAACATCACGCCCGTGCAGAGCAGGGTAGAGGAGTTCCCGGCAGAGCCGCCGTTTGACGGGGTTATCAGCCGCGCATTTGCGTCGCTCAACGATATGGTGAGCTGGTGCAAGCACTTACCTGCGGAGAATGGCCGCTTTTATGCGCTCAAAGGGCAGTTGCCAGGCGATGAGATTGAACAGCTTCCGGACGGTTTTGCTGTCGAGTCTATTGAGAAATTACAGATTCCTCAGCTCGAAGGCGAACGACACCTGGTGATAATTAAGCCAAACAATTTTTAAAAAATTAATAAAAAATGTGGAATTCGTGCTGTTCTTATCATGTTAAAAAACAGCACAACTACCGGGGATTTATCGAGGAGCTTTTAACCTCTGCTTCACTAAGGTTTTTCTTCCGGTTAACGAAGCAATCGTTATTCACCGAGAAGATAGTCATCCTTGAAAATATAAGTCTGCTAAAAGTGGAAGGCAGTAACCAGAACGCAATGTTAATTATTTATTAAGAATGTCAATAAAAGGTTTTTATTGTGTACTGGGCTGTTTTGAAAATAGTTGCGACATTTTGCGTTTAATTTCATAAAGATAAATTTCTGCGATTTGCGCCTTTGATAAATACAACCTTATCGCAAATGTGTGTTTTGTGATCTCGTGCACGCTTTATCGACAACGTTTTCGCGCTGTTTGCAGTTTTGGTCGAAGGTTGACGCTTTCAGCGAAAGTTAAAAAATAGCGGTGGGGAAAAATATTTAAACATTTATTCACCTTTTCGCTACTTAATGTTTGAAATCACGGGTGCGCACCGTATAATTTGACCGCTTTTTGATGCTTGACTCTGAGCCTTAAAGGACGTTTTATACGACACGCGGCATACCTCGAAGGGAGCAGGAGTAAAAACGTGATGTCTGTGTCGCTCTTGAGTAGAAACGTTGCTCGTAAGCTTCTGTTCATTCAGTTTCTGGCTGTGATAGCAAGTGGACTGCTGTTTAGCCTCAAAGACCCCTTCTGGGGCATCTCCGCCGTGTGCGGGGGTTTGGCGGTTGTGCTGCCAAACGTGTTGTTTATGATTTTTGCCTGGCGTCATCAGGCGCATACACCTGCCAAAGGCCGCGTGGCCTGGTCCTTCGCCCTCGGCGAAGTGTGTAAGGTGTTGCTGACCTTTGCTCTACTGGTGATGGCGCTGGCGGTTTTGAAAGTGGTCTTCATGCCGCTGATAGCAACGTGGGTTTTGGTGCTGGTGGTACAAGTTCTGGCTCCAGCTGTAATCAATAACAAAGGGTAAAAGGCATCATGGCTTCAGAAAATATGACGCCGCAGGATTACATAGGTCACCATCTGAATAACCTTCAGCTGGACCTGCGTACATTCTCGCTGGTGGATCCACATAACCCCCCGGCCACCTTCTGGACGATCAACATCGACTCCATGTTCTTCTCGGTGGTTTTGGGTCTTCTGTTCCTGGCCATGTTCCGCGGTGTTGCTAAACGAGCGACCAGCGGTGTACCAGGGAAATTCCAGACCTTCATCGAAATGATCATCGGCTTCGTCCATGGCAGCGTCAAAGACATGTACCATGGCAAGAGCAAGCTGATTGCTCCGCTGGCGCTGACCGTGTTCGTTTGGGTCTTCCTGATGAACCTGATGGACCTGCTGCCAATCGATCTGCTGCCATTTATTGGCGAGCACATCTTCGGCCTGCCTGCACTGCGTGTTGTACCGTCTGCGGACGTGAACATCACCCTGTCGATGGCGCTGGGCGTGTTTATCCTGATTCTTTTCTACAGCATCAAAATGAAAGGCGTAAGCGGCTTTGTGAAAGAGCTTACCTTGCAGCCGTTCAACCACTGGGCGTTTATTCCGGTCAACCTGATCCTGGAAGGCGTTAGCCTGCTGTCCAAACCTGTTTCACTGGGTCTGCGACTGTTCGGCAACATGTATGCGGGTGAGCTGATTTTCATTCTGATCGCGGGTCTTCTGCCGTGGTGGTCACAGTGGGTTCTGAATGTGCCGTGGGCCATTTTCCACATCCTGATCATTACGCTGCAAGCCTTTATCTTCATGGTTCTGACGATCGTCTATCTGTCGATGGCGTCTGAAGAGCACTGATTTTTTACCAACACTACTACGTTTTAATTGAAACAAACTGGAGACTGTCATGGAAAACCTGAATATGGATCTGCTGTACATGGCTGCCGCTGTGATGATGGGTCTGGCGGCTATCGGTGCTGCGATCGGTATCGGCATCCTCGGGGGCAAATTCCTGGAAGGCGCTGCGCGTCAACCTGATCTGATTCCTCTGCTGCGTACTCAGTTCTTTATCGTTATGGGTCTGGTGGATGCTATCCCAATGATCGCTGTAGGTCTGGGTCTGTACGTGATGTTTGCTGTCGCGTAGTAGTAGTTTTAAAACCCTAAGCCACAGATATTAAAGAGGTATTGTGCTGTGAACATGAACGCAACAATCCTCGGCCAGGCCATCGCGTTTATTCTCTTTGTCTGGTTCTGCATGAAGTATGTATGGCCGCCTTTAATGGCAGCCATCGAAAAACGTCAGAAAGAAATTGCTGACGGTCTGGCTTCTGCAGAACGCGCTAAGAAAGATTTGGACCTTGCACAGGCCAACGCGACAGACCAGCTGAAAAAAGCGAAAGCGGAAGCTCAGGTTATCATCGAACAGGCTAACAAACGCCGTTCGCAGATCCTGGACGAAGCGAAAGCTGAAGCAGAACAGGAACGTACTAAGATCGTGACACAGGCTCAGGCTGAAATTGAAGCTGAGCGTAAACGTGCTCGTGAAGAACTGCGTAAGCAGGTTGCGATTCTGGCTGTTGCTGGCGCCGAGAAGATCATCGAACGTTCCGTGGATGAAGCTGCTAACAGCGACATCGTGGACAAACTTGTCGCTGAACTGTAAGGAGGGAGGGGCTGATGTCTGAATTTGTTACGGTAGCTCGCCCCTACGCCAAAGCAGCTTTTGACTTTGCTATCGAACACCAAAATGTCGATCGCTGGCAGAATATGCTGGCGTTTGCCGCTGAGGTGACGAAAAACGAACAAATGGCCGAGTTGCTTTCCGGTGCGTTAGCACCTGAAACCCTCGCCGCGTCGTTTATCGCCGTGTGCGGAGAGCAACTGGATGCCAACGGCCAGAACCTGATTAAGGTGATGGCAGAGAATGGTCGTCTCCGTGTGCTCCCGGATGTTCTCGAGCAGTTTGAGCACTTACGTGCCCTTAGTGAAGCTACCGCTGAAGTCGAAGTGACTTCTGCGACTGAACTGAGTGACGAACAGCTTGCGAAAATTACCGCCGCGATGGAAAAACGTCTGTCACGCAAAGTTAAGCTGAATTGCAAAATCGATAAGTCTGTAATGGCAGGCGTAATCATCCGTTCGGGTGATATGGTCATTGATGGCAGCGTACGCGGCCGTCTTGAGCGCCTTGCAGACGTCTTGCAGTCTTAAGGGGACTGGAGCATGCAACTGAATTCCACCGAAATCAGCGAACTGATCAAGCAGCGCATTGCTCAGTTCAATGTTGTGAGTGAAGCTCACAACGAAGGTACTATTGTTTCTGTAAGTGACGGTGTTATCCGCATCCACGGCCTGGCCGATTGTATGCAGGGTGAGATGATTTCCCTGCCGGGTAACCGTTACGCTATCGCACTGAACCTGGAGCGCGACTCCGTTGGTGCAGTTGTGATGGGTCCATATGCTGACCTCGCCGAAGGCATGAAGGTTAAGTGTACTGGCCGTATTCTGGAAGTACCGGTTGGCCGTGGCCTGCTGGGTCGCGTTGTTAACACCCTGGGTGCGCCAATCGACGGTAAAGGTCCGGTTGAGCACGATGGCTTCTCCCCAATCGAAGTTATCGCACCAGGCGTTATCGACCGTCAGTCCGTAGATCAGCCTGTTCAGACAGGTTATAAGTCCGTTGACGCCATGATCCCAATCGGTCGTGGTCAGCGTGAACTGATCATCGGTGACCGTCAGACCGGTAAAACCGCGATGGCTATCGACGCCATCATCAACCAGCGTGATTCCGGCATCAAATGTGTGTACGTGGCTATCGGCCAGAAAGCGTCCACCATTTCTAACGTGGTTCGTAAACTGGAAGAGCACGGCGCGCTGTCTAACACCATTGTTGTTGTGGCGACCGCTTCTGAATCTGCTGCACTGCAATACCTGGCACCATACGCCGGTTGCGCAATGGGCGAATACTTCCGTGACCGCGGTGAAGATGCGCTGATCGTATACGATGACCTGTCTAAACAGGCTGTTGCTTATCGTCAGGTTTCCCTGCTGCTCCGTCGTCCACCTGGACGTGAAGCGTTCCCTGGCGACGTATTCTACCTCCACTCTCGTCTGCTGGAGCGTGCTTCCCGCGTTAACGCGGAATACGTCGAGAACTTCACCAAAGGTGAAGTGAAGGGTAAAACGGGCTCTCTGACCGCGCTGCCGATCATTGAAACCCAGGCGGGTGACGTTTCTGCGTTCGTTCCGACCAACGTAATCTCCATTACCGATGGTCAGATCTTCCTGGAAACCAACCTGTTTAACTCCGGTATTCGTCCGGCGGTTAACCCGGGTATCTCCGTATCCCGTGTGGGTGGTGCTGCTCAGACCAAGATCATCAAGAAACTGTCCGGTGGTATCCGTACCGCGCTGGCACAGTATCGCGAACTGGCTGCGTTCTCTCAGTTCGCATCCGATCTGGACGAAGCAACCCGTAAACAGCTGAGCCACGGTCAGAAAGTGACCGAGCTGCTGAAGCAGAAACAGTACGCACCAATGTCTGTTGCTCAGCAGGGCCTGGTACTGTTCGCGGCTGAACGCGGTTACCTCGAAGATGTGGAACTGGCGAAAATCGGTAGCTTCGAAGCCGCTCTGCTGGCTTACGTCGACCGTGATCACGCTCCGCTGATGCAAGAGATCAACCAGACCGGTGGCTATAACGACGAAATCGAAGGCAAGCTGAAAGCTATCCTCGATTCCTTCAAAGCAACCCAATCCTGGTAATCGTCCGGCGGCTTGTCTCAGGACAAGCCGCCTGGCATTGAGGAGAAGCTCATGGCCGGCGCAAAAGAGATACGTAGTAAGATCGCAAGCGTCCAGAACACGCAAAAGATCACTAAAGCGATGGAGATGGTCGCCGCTTCCAAAATGCGTAAATCGCAGGATCGCATGGCGGCCAGCCGTCCTTATGCAGAAACCATGCGCAAAGTGATTGGTCACCTTGCAAACGGTAATCTGGAATATAAGCACCCTTACCTGGAAGAACGCGACGTTAAGCGCGTGGGCTACCTGGTGGTGTCGACCGACCGTGGTCTGTGTGGCGGCTTGAACATTAACCTGTTCAAAAAACTGCTGGCGGATATGAAAGCATGGTCTGAAAAAGGCGTTCAGTGCGATATCGCAATGATCGGCTCTAAAGGCGTCTCTTTCTTTAACTCCGTTGGTGGCAACATTGTCGCTCAGGTGACCGGTATGGGTGATAACCCGTCCCTGTCCGAACTGATCGGCCCGGTTAAAGTGATGTTGCAGGCCTATGATGAAGGCCGTCTGGACAGACTGTACGTTGTCAGCAACAAATTCATTAACACCATGTCTCAGGTTCCAACGCTCACTCAGATGCTGCCGTTACCGGCATCAGAAGATGACGAGCTGAAGCAAAAAGCCTGGGATTACCTGTATGAACCCGATCCGAAACCGCTGCTGGATACCCTGCTGCGTCGTTACGTTGAATCTCAGGTTTATCAGGGCGTTGTAGAAAACCTGGCCAGCGAGCAGGCCGCACGAATGGTGGCGATGAAAGCCGCGACCGATAATGGCGGCAGCCTGATTAAAGAGCTGCAGTTGGTTTACAACAAAGCTCGTCAGGCCAGCATTACTCAGGAACTCACCGAGATCGTCTCGGGGGCCGCCGCGGTTTAACCAGGTTTACGAATTACGTAGAGGATTCAAGATGGCTACTGGAAAGATTGTCCAGGTAATCGGCGCCGTGGTGGACGTCGAGTTCCCTCAGGACGCCGTACCACGCGTGTACGACGCGCTTGAGGTACAGAATGGTAACGAGAGCCTGGTGCTGGAAGTTCAGCAGCAGCTCGGCGGCGGTATCGTGCGTACCATCGCGATGGGTTCTTCCGACGGTCTGCGTCGTGGTCTGGAAGTAAAAGACCTTGAGCACCCGATCGAAGTCCCGGTAGGTAAAGCAACACTGGGTCGTATCATGAACGTATTGGGTCAGCCAATCGACATGAAAGGCGACATCGGTGAAGAAGAGCGTTGGGCTATCCACCGCGCGGCACCTTCCTACGAAGAGCTGTCCAGCTCTCAGGAACTGCTGGAAACCGGTATCAAAGTTATCGACCTGATGTGTCCGTTTGCGAAGGGCGGTAAAGTGGGTCTGTTCGGTGGTGCGGGTGTAGGTAAAACCGTAAACATGATGGAGCTGATCCGTAACATCGCGATCGAGCACTCCGGTTACTCTGTGTTTGCGGGCGTAGGTGAACGTACTCGTGAGGGTAACGACTTCTACCACGAAATGACCGACTCCAACGTTCTGGACAAAGTATCCCTGGTTTACGGCCAGATGAACGAGCCGCCTGGAAACCGTCTGCGCGTTGCGCTGACCGGCCTGACGATGGCTGAGAAGTTCCGTGACGAAGGCCGTGACGTTCTGCTGTTCGTTGATAACATCTATCGTTACACCCTGGCCGGTACTGAAGTATCTGCACTGCTGGGTCGTATGCCTTCAGCGGTAGGTTATCAGCCAACACTGGCGGAAGAGATGGGTGTTCTTCAGGAACGTATCACCTCTACCAAAACCGGTTCTATCACCTCCGTTCAGGCGGTATACGTACCTGCGGATGACTTGACTGACCCATCACCAGCCACCACCTTTGCGCACTTAGATGCAACCGTGGTACTGAGCCGTCAGATCGCGTCTCTGGGTATCTACCCAGCCGTTGACCCGCTGGACTCCACCAGCCGTCAGCTGGATCCACTGGTTGTTGGTCAGGAACACTACGACACCGCGCGTGGCGTACAGTCCCTGCTGCAGCGTTACCAGGAACTGAAAGACATCATCGCCATCCTGGGTATGGATGAACTGTCTGAAGAAGACAAACTGGTGGTAGCACGTGCGCGTAAGATCCAGCGCTTCCTGTCCCAGCCGTTCTTCGTTGCGGAAGTATTCACCGGTTCTCCGGGTAAATACGTTTCCCTGAAAGACACCATCCGTGGCTTTAAAGGCATCATGGAAGGCGAATACGATCACCTGCCAGAGCAGGCGTTCTACATGGTTGGTTCCATCGAAGAAGCTGTGGAAAAAGCCAAAAAACTTTAACGCCTTAATCGGAGGGTGATATGGCAATGACTTACCACCTGGACGTCGTCAGCGCAGAGCAACAAATGTTCTCTGGTCTGGTCGAGAAAATCCAGGTAACGGGTAGTGAAGGTGAGCTGGGTATTTTCCCGGGTCACGCACCGCTGCTCACCGCCATTAAGCCTGGTATGATCCGCATCGTTAAACAGTTCGGTCACGAAGAGTTTATCTATCTGTCCGGCGGCATTCTTGAAGTGCAGCCTGGTAGTGTGACCGTTCTGGCCGATACCGCTATTCGTGGCCAGGATCTCGACGAAGCGCGAGCCCTGGAGTCGAAGCGTAAGGCTGAAGAGCACATTAGCAGCTCTCATGGCGACGTGGATTACGCTCAGGCGTCTGCGGAGCTGGCCAAAGCGATCGCGAAACTGCGCGTTATCGAGTTGACCAAAAAAGCGATGTAACACCGGCTTGAAAAGCACAAAAGCCAGTCTGGATACCAGGCTGGCTTTTTTTTTCGGCCTTAATTCATGATGAAAAAGATGTAGAATTTTAAGCATCAAACGTTTTTACTTCTCACTCAAACAACCGTCAGGATGCGTATGTCAAACAGTGCGATGAGCGTGGTGATCCTTGCCGCAGGCAAAGGGACCCGCATGTATTCCGACCTGCCTAAAGTGCTTCACACGCTTGCAGGAAAGCCAATGGTGCAGCACGTCATTGATGCAGCGAATGAATTGGGTGCCAGTCAGGTCCACCTGGTCTACGGCCACGGCGGCGATCTGCTGAAAAAGACGCTGAGCGACGACAAGCTCAACTGGGTGCTTCAGGCTGAACAGTTGGGTACAGGCCATGCCATGCAGCAGGCAGCGCCCTTCTTTGCGGATGACGAAGACATTTTGATGCTCTACGGTGATGTCCCGCTGATCTCCGTTGAAACGCTGACTCGCCTGCGTGAAGCCAAACCGCAGGGCGGCATCGGTTTATTAACCGTCGTGCTGGACGATCCAACCGGTTATGGCCGTATCACCCGTGAAAACGGCAACGTTACGGGCATTGTTGAGCATAAAGATGCCAGCGAGGCGCAGCGTCAGATTCAGGAGATCAACACCGGTATCCTGATTGCCAATGGTGCGGATATGAAGCGCTGGCTGTCGAAGCTCAATAACAATAACGCCCAGGGTGAATACTACATCACCGACATTATTGCGATGGCATACCTGGAAGGGCGCGAGATTGCGGCGGTCCATCCGGCGCGCATCAGCGAAACCGAAGGGGTGAACAACCGCCTTCAACTCTCCCGTCTTGAGCGCGTTTATCAGTCCGAACAGGCCGAGAAACTCCTTCTGGCTGGCGTGATGCTGCGCGATCCGGCGCGTTTCGATCTGCGTGGAACGTTATCTCACGGGCGCGACGTTGAAATTGATACTAACGTTATCCTCGAAGGTCACGTCACGCTGGGCAATCGCGTCAAAATTGGCGCTGGCTGCGTGATCAAAAACAGCGTCATTGGTGACGACTGTGAAATCAGCCCGTACAGCGTGGTGGAAGATGCCCGTCTGGATGTGGCCTGTACCATCGGCCCGTTTGCGCGTTTGCGCCCGGGCGCTGAGCTGCTGGAAGGCTCACATGTTGGAAACTTCGTTGAGATGAAAAAAGCGCGTCTGGGTAAAGGCTCTAAAGCCGGTCATTTAACCTATCTGGGCGACGCGGAAATTGGTGACAACGTCAACATTGGCGCAGGCACAATCACCTGTAACTATGACGGCGCCAATAAGTTTAAAACCATCATCGGTGATGATGTGTTTGTCGGTTCCGACACCCAGCTGGTGGCGCCTGTTACCGTGGGTAACGGCGTAACGATTGCCGCCGGGACAACCGTTACGCGCGATATCGCCGATAACGAACTGGTATTAAGCCGTGTGCCGCAGGTGCACAAGCAGGGCTGGAAACGTCCTGTGAAGAAGAAGTAACAACAAGGCGGGTGGCGCTACGCTTACCCGCCCTACGATTGAGTAGGCCTGATAAGGCGTAGCCGTCATCAGGCAAACCCGGGTGAGGAGATAAACATATATCTCCCCCCACAAGCAGTACCCATAAAAATAACCCCACTCTCTACAAGGCTCGGGGCGCCCGGAAAGGGCAAATACAGGTCAGCGACAACGCAGGCATTATGCCTAAATTCGGAATCTAAAATTATGTGTGGAATTGTTGGCGCAGTTGCGCAGCGTGATATTGCTGAAATCCTTCTCGAAGGTTTACGTCGTCTGGAATACCGTGGTTACGACTCTGCCGGTCTGGCTGTTGTCGATGCAGAAGGTCATATGACCCGTCTGCGCCGTCTCGGTAAAGTGCAGATGCTGGCCCAGGCCGCGGAAGAACATCCGCTGCACGGGGGAACCGGTATTGCGCACACCCGCTGGGCGACGCACGGCGAACCGTCTGAAGGCAACGCGCACCCGCATGTGTCTGAACACATCGTGGTCGTGCACAATGGCATTATCGAAAACCACGAACCGCTGCGTGAAGCACTGAAAGCGCGCGGCTACACCTTCGTCTCTGAAACTGACACCGAAGTGATTGCTCACCTGGTGCACTGGGAGCTGGAGCAGGGCGGTACGCTGCGTGATGCGGTGCTGCGTGCTATCCCTCAGCTGCGCGGTGCGTACGGTACGGTGATCATGGATTCCCGCGATCCGTCCACGCTGCTGGCCGCGCGTTCCGGTAGCCCGATGGTTATCGGTCTGGGCATGGGTGAAAACTTTATCGCCTCTGACCAGCTGGCGCTCCTGCCGGTCACCCGCCGCTTTATCTTCCTGGAAGAGGGGGATATCGCCGAAGTGACTCGCCGCAGCGTGACCGTGTTCGATACCAAAGGCGAGCAGGTGAAGCGCCAGGAGATCGAATCTAACCTGCAGTACGACGCGGGCGACAAAGGCGCTTACCGTCACTACATGCAGAAAGAGATTTACGAGCAGCCAAACGCCATCAAAAACACCCTGACCGGGCGCATCAGCCACGGTGAAGTGGATCTGAGCGAGCTGGGTGCAAATGCGAATGAACTGCTCAGCAAGGTTGAGCACATTCAGATCGTGGCCTGCGGCACCTCCTACAACTCCGGTATGGTCTCTCGCTACTGGTTTGAATCCCTGGCGGGCGTGCCGTGTGATGTGGAAATTGCGTCTGAATTCCGCTATCGCAAATCTGCGGTGCGTCGTAACAGCCTGATGATCACCCTTTCCCAGTCTGGTGAAACGGCGGATACCCTGGCTGCGCTGCGACTGTCTAAAGAGCTGGGTTACCTGGGCTCTCTGGCCATCTGTAACGTCCCGGGCTCTTCCCTGGTGCGTGAATCCGATCTGGCGCTAATGACCAAAGCGGGTACCGAAATCGGCGTGGCCTCCACTAAAGCGTTTACCACTCAGCTGACCGTTCTGCTGATGCTGGTGGCGAAGCTGGCGCGTCTGAAAGGCGAAGATGCTTCCGTTGAGCATGACATCGTTCATGGTCTGCAGGCGCTGCCGAGCCGTATTGAGCAGATGCTGTCTCAGGACAAACGCATTGAAGTGCTGGCGGAAGATTTCTCTGACAAGCATCACGCCCTGTTCCTGGGTCGTGGCGATCAGTATCCGATTGCGCTGGAAGGCGCGCTGAAGCTGAAAGAAATCTCCTATATTCACGCAGAAGCGTATGCGGCAGGCGAACTGAAACACGGCCCGCTGGCGCTGATTGACGCCGATATGCCGGTCATCGTTGTGGCACCAAATAACGAACTGCTGGAAAAACTGAAATCTAATATCGAAGAAGTGCGCGCCCGCGGCGGCGTGTTGTACGTCTTTGCTGATAAAGATGCCGGTTTCGCCAGCAGCGACAACATGCACATCATCGAGATGCCGCATGTGGAAGAGGTGATTGCGCCGATCTTCTACACCGTTCCGCTGCAGCTGCTGGCCTATCACGTGGCGCTGATCAAAGGCACCGACGTCGACCAGCCGCGTAACCTGGCGAAATCGGTCACTGTAGAATAAACCCTTCAGGCTCCACCTTCGGGTGGAGCTTTTTTATCCTGCCTGGTTTGTTTTTCATCAATCCTTTCTCATTTTTAATAATGACAATTTGTCATCTTCAGCTACTTTTTTCAGTGTCACATAAAGAAAATATTTCTGAAAACAACCTATCATAAAAGTGGCTAACTTTATGAAAATTAAGCTTTATTTTGTTTAATTTTAAGTTAAATTTTCATTGTCATAAAACTGTCATAATTCGTACATTTATCTGTCACCTGTTTGTCCTATTTTGCTCATCGTAGCCACTAAACAACGATTTACGAAAATCTTGCAGGAGACATTATGAAAGTTATGCGTACCACTGTCGCAACTGTTGTCGCCGCGACCTTATCTCTGAGCGCGTTCTCTGTATTTGCAGAAGCAAGCCTGACTGGCGCTGGTGCAACCTTCCCTGCGCCGGTGTATGCCAAATGGGCGGATACCTACCAGAAAGAAACCGGTAACAAGGTTAACTATCAGGGTATCGGCTCCTCCGGTGGCGTAAAACAAATTACCGCGAACACGGTTGATTTCGGCGCATCAGATGCTCCGCTGTCTGATGACAAACTGGCTCAGGAAGGCCTGTTCCAGTTCCCTACCGTGATCGGTGGCGTGGTTCTGGCGATCAACCTGCCGGGCGTGAAGTCGGGTGAGTTGGTGCTGGACGGCAAAACCCTGGGTGACATCTATCTGGGCAAAATCAAAAAATGGGATGACGAAGCGATCGCCAAACTCAACCCAGGCCTGAAGCTGCCTTCTCAGAACATCGCCGTGGTTCGCCGCGCGGATGGTTCCGGTACCTCTTTCGTGTTCACCAGCTACCTGGCGAAAGTGAACGAAGAGTGGAAATCTAAAGTCGGCTCCGGCTCTACCGTTAACTGGCCTACCGGTCTGGGCGGTAAAGGTAATGACGGTATCGCCGCGTTCGTACAGCGTCTGCCTGGCTCCATCGGCTACGTAGAGTATGCGTACGCGAAGCAGAACAACCTGTCCTACACCAAACTGGTGTCTGCCGACGGCAAACCGGTTAGCCCGACCGAAGAGAACTTTGCTAACGCCGCCAAAGGCGCTGACTGGAGCAAATCCTTCGCGCAGGATCTGACTAACCAGAAGGGCGAAGGGGCGTGGCCAATCACCTCTACCACCTTCATCCTGGTGCACAAAGAGCAGAAGAAACCTGAACAGGGCGCTGAAGTGCTGAAGTTCTTCGACTGGGCATACAAAAACGGCGGCAAACAGGCTAACGCTCTGGATTACGCCACCCTGCCAGACAACGTGGTTGAGCAGATTCGCGCTGCATGGAAAACCAACGTGAAAGACAGCAGCGGTAAAGCGCTGTACTAACAGGATATATTTAACGAAGATGGCGGGTGGCGCTGCGCTTACCCGCCCTACGGTTTACTCTGTAGGCCCGGTAAGCGTCAGCGCCACCGGGCATATTCGTAAAAACGTCTCAAACAGAAGAGTAATTTATGGCTGCAACCAAGCCTGCATTTAACCCTCCGGGTAAAAAAGGTGACATGATTTTCAGCGCGCTGGTCAAACTGGCTGCGCTGATTGTGCTATTGCTGCTGGGCGGCATTATCGTGTCTCTGATTTTCTCCTCCTGGCCGAGCATTCAGAAATTCGGTTTCTCCTTCCTGTGGAGTAAAGAGTGGGATGCGCCGAACGATATCTACGGTGCACTGGTGCCGATTTACGGCACGCTGGTGACCTCGTTCATCGCCCTGCTGATTGCGGTTCCGGTAAGTTTCGGTATCGCCCTGTTCCTGACGGAGCTGGCGCCGGGCTGGCTGCGTCGCCCATTGGGTATCGCCATCGAACTGCTGGCGGCCATCCCAAGTATCGTCTACGGCATGTGGGGCCTGTTTATCTTTGCGCCGCTGTTCGCCACGTACTTCCAGGAACCGGTGGGTAACGTCCTCTCTGCCATTCCGTTTGTGGGGGCCCTGTTCTCCGGCCCGGCTTTCGGTATCGGCATTCTGGCGGCGGGTGTGATCCTCGCCATCATGATTATTCCGTACATTGCGGCGGTGATGCGCGATGTGTTCGAACAAACGCCGGTGATGATGAAAGAGTCGGCCTACGGCATCGGCTGCACCACCTGGGAAGTGATCTGGCGCATTGTCCTTCCGTTCACCAAAAATGGGGTGATCGGGGGCGTGATGCTGGGCCTGGGTCGTGCTCTGGGTGAAACCATGGCGGTCACCTTCATCATCGGTAACACCTATCAGCTCGACAGCGCGTCGCTTTATATGCCGGGTAACAGTATTACCTCTGCACTGGCGAATGAGTTTGCGGAAGCGGAATCCGGCCTGCACGTCGCGGCGCTGATGGAGCTGGGTCTGATTCTGTTCGTTATTACCTTCATTGTTCTGGCGATTTCCAAGCTGATGATTATGCGTCTCGCTAAAAATGAGGGAGCACGCTAATGGCCACTCTCGAAATGCAAGCTACTGCTGAACTGGCGGAATCCCGCCGCAAAATGCAGGCCAGACGCCGCATGAAAAACCGCATTGCCCTGACGCTCTCTATGGCGACGATGGCATTCGGTCTGTTCTGGCTTGTCTGGATCCTCTTCTCAACGGTCGTTCGCGGGATTGACGGAATGTCACTCTCGCTGTTCACCGAAATGACGCCGCCGCCGAACACGGCGGGTGGTGGCCTGGCGAATGCCCTGGCGGGCAGCGGATTGCTGATCCTCTGGGCCACGGTCTTCGGCACGCCGCTGGGCATCATGGCGGGCATCTACCTGGCAGAATACGGTCGTAAATCCTTGCTGGCGGAAGTGATTCGTTTCATTAACGACATTTTGCTGTCAGCCCCGTCTATCGTCGTGGGTCTGTTCGTTTACACCGTCGTGGTGGCGCAGATGGAACACTTCTCCGGCTGGGCGGGTGTGATTGCGCTGGCGCTGCTGCAGGTGCCGATTGTGATTCGAACCACCGAGAACATGCTAAAACTGGTACCGGACAGCCTGCGTGAAGCGGCTTACGCGCTGGGTACGCCAAAATGGAAGATGATCTCTGCGATTACGCTGAAGGCGTCGGTCTCCGGGATCATGACCGGTATCCTGCTGGCGGTGGCGCGTATTGCGGGTGAAACGGCGCCGCTGCTGTTTACGTCCCTCTCCAACCAGTTCTGGAGCACGGACATGATGCAGCCGATCGCCAACCTGCCGGTGACGATCTTTAAATTTGCGATGAGCCCCTTCGCGGAATGGCAGCAGCTGGCCTGGGCCGGGGTGCTGATCATTACCCTTTGCGTACTGTTGCTGAACATTCTGGCGCGCGTCATTTTCGCGAAGAAGAAACACGGTTAATTTTTTACGGCGCGGCAGCTCGCGGCGCCGAATGAGGAAATGAGTCAATGAGTATGGTTGATACTGCCCCGGGTAAGATTCAGGTTCGTGATTTGAACTTCTACTACGGCAAATTCCATGCCCTGAAGAACATCAACCTGGATATCGCGAAGAACCAGGTCACGGCATTTATCGGTCCGTCCGGCTGTGGGAAATCCACGCTGCTGCGTACCTTTAACAAAATGTATTCGCTCTATCCGGAGCAGCGTGCTGAAGGGGAAATCATCCTCGACGGCGAAAACATTCTGACCCAGGCTCAGGATATCGCCCTGCTGCGCGCGAAAGTGGGGATGGTGTTCCAGAAACCCACGCCGTTCCCGATGTCCATTTATGACAACATCGCCTTTGGCGTTCGCCTGTTTGAAAAGCTCTCCCGTGCCGATATGGATGAGCGCGTGCAGTGGGCTTTGACCAAGGCCGCATTATGGAACGAAACCAAAGATAAGTTGCACCAGAGCGGGTACTCTCTCTCCGGTGGTCAGCAGCAGCGTCTGTGCATTGCGCGCGGTATTGCCATTCGCCCGGAAGTGTTGCTGCTGGATGAGCCGTGTTCAGCGCTGGACCCGATTTCAACCGGTCGTATTGAAGAACTGATCACCGAGCTGAAGCAGGATTACACCGTGGTTATCGTGACCCACAACATGCAGCAGGCTGCGCGTTGCTCCGATCACACGGCGTTTATGTACCTGGGTGAATTGATTGAGTTCAGTAACACGGACGATCTGTTCACTAAGCCCGCGAAGAAACAAACCGAAGATTATATTACTGGCCGCTACGGTTGATTTGCCTTAGTGCATGTGGAGAAACCATGGACAACCTCAATCTTAATAAACACATTTCCGGCCAGTTCAACGCAGAGCTGGAAAGCATTCGCACCCAGGTGATGACCATGGGCGGCATGGTCGAGCAGCAGCTTTCTGATGCGATTACGGCGATGCACAACCAGGACAGCGAGCTGGCGAAGCGCGTCATTGAAGGCGATAAAAACGTCAACATGATGGAAGTGGCTATCGACGAAGCCTGCGTGCGCATTATCGCGAAACGTCAGCCGACGGCGAGCGACCTGCGTCTGGTGATGGCGATCATCAAAACCATCGCCGAGCTGGAACGTATTGGTGACGTCGCCGATAAAATCTGCCGCACCGCGCTGGAGAAGTTTTCGCAGCAGCATCAGCCGCTGCTGGTCAGCCTGGAGTCACTGGGCCGCCACACCGTGCAGATGCTGCACGACGTGCTGGATGCCTTTGCGCGGATGGATCTGGACGAAGCGGTGCGTATCTACCGTGAAGACAAGAAGGTCGATCAGGAGTATGAAGGCATCGTGCGCCAGCTGATGACCTACATGATGGAAGATTCCCGCACGATCCCGAGCGTGCTGACGGCCCTGTTCTGCGCGCGCTCCATCGAGCGTATCGGTGACCGCTGTCAGAACATTTGCGAATACATTTTCTACTTCGTGAAGGGTCAGGACTTCCGTCACGTGGGCGGCGACGAGCTGGACAAGCTGCTGGCGGGTAAAGATCCGAAAGAGTAATCCTGTCATCTGATAACAACGCCGGTACTCACCGGCGTTGTTATTTCTAGTGTAATCACAATTTTCCCCTTCATCCGTTGCCTGACGTTCGAAACGCGCTAACGTGAGACGAAAAAACAGCAAAGGATGGTATATGAAAAATTCATTAGCGTGCCTGGCGATGGCCATCAGCATCGGGATCGGTACTGGAACAGACGTGATTGCCGCACCGTTGCCGGTCACACCTGACCAGACTACCCCGGTCAGCCGCTATGTGACCCAGGTTAATGCGGATAAAAGCATTACGTTTCGCCTGTTTGCACCCGGCGCAACGCGAGTCTCCGTGGTGACGGGGTCAATGCCTGAAAGCCAGGTTTCCCATGATATGACGAAAGAGAAAAATGGCGTCTGGTCATGGAAAAGCGAGCCGATGGCCCCGAATCTCTATGAATATTATTTCGACATCGATGGTTTCCGTTCAGTTGACACGGGAAGCCGCTATCAAAAACCCCAGCGGCAGGTGAACACCAGCCTGATTCTGGTTCCGGGCAGTATTCTCGACGATCGTCCTGTACCGCATGGCGATTTGACGACCTTGACCTGGCACTCCCCGTCGCTCAAGTCAGAGCGCCGCATCTATGTATGGACTCCCCCTGGCTACAACGGCACAGGGGAACCCTTACCGGTGCTCTACTTCTACCATGGTTTTGGGGATACCGGGCTTTCGGCCATCGACCAGGGCCGTCTGCCGCAAATCATGGATAACCTGATGGCCGAAGGGAAAATCAAACCGATGCTGGTGGTGGTACCCGACACCGAGACGGAGAGCACTGAGGCCATCCCCGAGAACTTCCCACCGGTAGAACGACGGAAGTCTTTCTATCCGCTCAATGCGAAAGCCGCAGACCGTGAACTGATGAGCGAGATTATTCCGCTGGTGGATACACGCTTCAACGTGCGTAAAGATGCGGCAGGCCGGGCACTGGCGGGATTGTCACAGGGCGGTTATCAGGCGCTGGTCTCCGGGATGAATCATCTGGAGAGCTTCGGCTGGCTGGGAACGTTCAGCGGCGTTACCACGACAACCGTGCCTGACGAAGGCGTGGCCGCACGCTTTAAGCAGCCTGAGGCCATTAACCGGCAGCTGCATAACTTCACCGTCGTTGTGGGAGAGCGCGATTCGGTGACCGGCAAAGATATCGCCGGTCTGAAAGCGGAGCTGGAAAAGCAGGGCATCAAATTCGACTATAAAATGTACCCCGGTCTGAATCACGAAATGGACGTCTGGCGTCCGGCCTATGCTGAGTTTGTTCAAAAGCTCTTCAGATAAACCTGTCCCCCTCCCTGCCGGGAGGGGCGGTTAACGCGTAATATTCCACCCGCGCGCCTTCCACAGCGCGGGTAGCTGCGCCAGATCGGTGAAGGTCGTGACTTTTGGATGATCGATCGGCTTGTTGTGCGGGTCGGCGCAGAAGTAAAACACCTCCATTCCCGCATCAATCCCCGACTGCGCGCCCGCAGACGAGTCATCCACCAGAATGCAGTGCTCTACGTTAACGTTCATCGCCTTTGCCGCATGAAACATCAGTGCCGGGTCCGGCTTCCAGCGCTGGATATCGTAGCCGCTGAACAGTTTTTCCGGGAAGTGGTGCAGCATCTCAAGCTTGCCGAGCGAGTGCTGCATTTTGCTGACAGGCCCGTTGGAGACCACGCAGATCGGCACTGTCATGGCATCCAGCAGCGCGTTTGCGCCCGGAATCACCTCCAGCTCCGAATCGAACAGGCGTGCAACCTCGGCGCGATACACCGGTTCCAGAGCCGTTTTATCCAGAACGACGCCGTGTTCTTCGTTAATGATGTCGATGATCTCGTAGAGCTTCACGCCCTTAAAGCGCTTAAACACCTCGTCGAGTTCCAGCGTAATGCCAAATTCCTGGAACATGGCGACATACGCGCGGGAACAAATGACCTCACTGTCGACCAGCGTACCGTCGCAGTCGAAAAATACCGCTTCAATTCCGGACATGCCTTTCCCTTTTAACCAGTTTAACGTTTACGTACGGCAGTTCACCGGAACGCAATCGTTGCCGTATAAGCAAATTCAATGAAAAAAGTATCACGTAACCGCCACTATTGTCGCATTTTGGTATAGGATAGCGACGAATTTTCCCTCCTTGTTCGGAAATTGATGATGAGTCAACAACACACTACCCAGACATCTGGTCAGGGTCTGCTTGAGCGCGTGTTTAAACTGCGCGAGCACGGCACGACGGCACGCACCGAAGTGATCGCCGGTTTCACCACCTTCCTGACGATGGTCTATATCGTTTTTGTTAACCCTCAAATTCTGGGCGTTGCTGGCATGGATACCAGCGCCGTCTTCGTGACTACCTGTCTGATCGCGGCCCTCGGCAGCATTCTGATGGGTGTGTTCGCTAACCTGCCGGTCGCGCTGGCCCCGGCGATGGGTCTGAATGCGTTCTTTGCCTTCGTGGTGGTTCAGGCGATGGGGCTGCCGTGGCAGGTGGGTATGGGCGCCATCTTCTGGGGTGCGATTGGCCTGCTGCTGCTGACCATTTTCCGCGTGCGTTACTGGATGATTGCGAACATTCCCGTGAGCCTGCGCGTGGGCATCACCAGCGGTATCGGTCTGTTTATCGGGATGATGGGGCTGAAAAACGCCGGTGTCATCGTGGCGAACCCGGATACGCTGGTGAGCATCGGTCACCTGACCTCTCATAACGTGCTGCTGGGCGTGCTGGGCTTCTTTATCATCGCTATCCTGGCTTCCCGCAATATTCATGCGGCGGTGCTGGTCTCCATCGTGGTGACCACGCTGCTGGGCTGGATGCTGGGCGACGTTCACTATAACGGCATCGTTTCCGCGCCACCGAGCGTCTCTACCGTTGTTGGCCATGTTGATCTGGCGGGTTCCCTGAACCTGGGCCTGGCGGGCGTGATTTTCTCCTTCATGCTGGTGAACCTCTTCGACTCCTCCGGTACGCTGATCGGCGTGACCGACAAAGCGGGTCTGGCAGATGAGAAAGGCAAATTCCCGCGCATGAAGCAGGCGCTGTTTGTGGACAGTATCTCCTCTGTGACCGGCTCATTTATCGGGACCTCGTCTGTGACCGCTTACATCGAATCCTCTTCCGGGGTTTCTGTGGGTGGCCGTACCGGCCTGACGGCGGTTGTCGTGGGTATTCTGTTCCTGCTGGTGATCTTCCTCTCGCCGCTGGCGGGCATGGTGCCTCCGTACGCTGCAGCCGGCGCGCTGATCTACGTGGGTGTGCTGATGACCTCCAGCCTGTCGCGCGTGAAGTGGGATGATTTAACCGAAGCGGTGCCGGCGTTTATTACCGCCGTGATGATGCCGTTCAGCTTCTCGATTACCGAAGGTATCGCGCTGGGCTTTATCTCTTACTGCGTAATGAAGATCGGTACCGGCCGCTTCCGCGACCTCAGCCCGTGCGTCATCGTTGTGGCGCTGCTGTTTGTACTGAAGATTGTGTTTATTGACGCGCACTAAGGTGCGGTTTGTGGTGTCAGGTGGCGCTTCGCTTACCTGACCTACTGACGAGTGTAGGCCCGGTAAGCGCTAGCGCCACCGGGCTTTTTTATCAGGCTTTAACCCGCTTAATATAATCCCCGAACGCCGTCAGCTGGCCAGACAGATGATCGCGCGTGCTCTGATCCACCACCTCACCCGTTTGCGGGTCGACCTTGTTCTGAATCACTCCGCCCATAAATTCCGGCTTGTTCATCACCATCGCATCGAGGAAGACCAGGATCTGACGCAGGTGATACTGGCAGCGCGCGCCGCCAATCGCGCCCATGGAGCTGGTCTGGATCAGCACCGGTTTGCCTGACAGCGGCTGCTCAGGTAAACGGGACAGCCAGTCGATGGCATTCTTCAGACCACCGGGTACAGAGTAGTTGTACTCTGGCGTGACGATGACCACGCCGTCAGCCTGGCGAATCTGCTCTGCCAGCGCCTCAACGCTCTGCGGGAACCCTTCTTCCTGCTGTACGTCAGCATCATAAAGCGGAATATCGCCAATAGACGGCAGGGCGCTAATTTCCATACCTGCAGGCGCCAGCTGTGGCAGCGTGCGGGCTACCATCCCGTTAAATGAACCTTTGCGCAGGCTTCCCAGTAACGTAACAACTTTCAACGTATCAGACATGATTACTCCTGTTTCATCATGATGACCCTGATTGGATCAGCTAAGGGTGAATGCTTTTTCTGCCGGTAAACTGGTTAATCGCATCAGACGTGCGGCGGGCTCGTTGGCGCGCTCGGGCACATCAGGAAGGCTACGCCATCCCTGTTGACTGTCAAATTCCCAGATTTTCATGCGTTCGATGGCGGGGGTCACCGCGATGGACCAGATGAGCACATCCTCCGCGTCGCAGAGCGCTTCTACCAGCGTGGCCTGGGTGGCGCGCAGACGTCCGGAGCCAGGCAACAGTTGCAGCAGGCTGGCGTCGTCTGAGGCGCATCCGCAGAGCTTGCGAATGCTCTGGCGCAGGGTAATTAGCTGGGCTCTGGCTTCAACAGGATCGTTCTGGTTGCGTACCCACAGCTTCTCATTGCTGGAGAGCGGATAGTCTTCATGCGCGTTACCACCGTGGAAGCTGCGCGTCGCGCGCTGAAGCTCCATATCGAGCCCACAGTCCCCTTCGGTGGTCAGCGCGACCCCAATGATATTGCCCGTGTAGGCAATGGAAAAACGAGGGAGCTCCGGGTCCGCAAAGACCGGGCGGCCTTCTGGCTGGGTAATGATGTCCGGCAGCTCGCTGGTGCCGTACAGCATAAACATCAGTTCTGCGAGAAGCGCTCGGGACGCTAAAAACCGCGACCTGCGATGCTCCGGAAGCGTGAGTGCTTCACGGTGACAGGCTGAAGAAATTCTTGCCGATACGAGACGTCCTTCTGTAAGTATCCCTCTTGCAAAGTGCGTAGCCATTTTTCGCTCCTTGATAATGGTCGTAATCGGTTAAACGGTTACATGATTATCGCTTAACTTGCCTCCTGTTTTAATCAGTAAATGGAAGTAAGAGAAGCCTTAGGACCGAACTTTACATTTTCTTAGGCAAAAATTGGATCGCTCGCACCGTACAGCGCCTTGATGGTCTCCCGCAGCCAGAGAATTTTGGGATTATGGCTGTTCCGTTTATGCCAGATCAGCGTGAAGGGCACGGTCAATTTATCCGCCTGCTCCTCATCAATGGGGATCGGAAGCGCGATCAGCTTACGCTGGTGGAGTTCATTGTAGTGGTGACAGTAGTGCGGGGCGGTGGCGATATAGTGATGGCCGGGCTGCGCCGCCATAAACATCGCCTGTTCGAAGCCCGGCAGGCTCATGGCGATAGTGCGATCGCGTCCCATCTCCTTTAACACCTCATCAAGCGCCCAGGTATCGCTGCGTTCCCAGAAGATGCTGATGTGGGGATAGCGCAGGAAGGTCTCCAGATTCCACTCTTGCTGAAGCGCTGGATGATCCTCGCGCAGATAGACGCAGGGGCGGTCGCTGAACAGGATTTCGTAGTCGATAAACCACGGCATCAGCTTAAGCAGCTCGCGGGATCGCGGATGCGTTTCACGCCCGGTGAAGCCCAAATCCACCTCGCCACGCGTAATCGCGTCCAGCGAGTCGTAATCCCACTGGCGCATTTTCACCGTCGCCTGTGGATAGCGCTGGTTCACCTGCTCCAGCAGGGTATTGAAGCGGATCAGCATCAGCGGCGTTTCCGCGGCCAGCACGAACGTCAGCCCGCCCGGAGAATCATGATGGAATTTATCGAGGATCTGGTTGCCGATTTGCATCCAGTCAGCCAGATCCTGCTCCAGGCTCACCGTCAGCGGCGTCGGCAGCAGCCCTAACGGCGTTTTGACAAACAGCGGGTCATCGAACCAGTCGCGCAGCTTGGCCAGCGATTTACTCACCGCCGACGGCGTCACGTTCATCCGCTTCGCCGCTTTGGTAACGCTGCGCTCCTGCAGCAAAAGCTGCAGGCACAGCAACAGGTTAAGATCGAGACTGCTGATGGGCTTCTTCATAGTGCGCCGCGGGCTGGATGACCATAAGTAAGGTAATGCAGACTATGCTACAGCCAATCAGAACCCCGATCAGCATATTCAGCGCGTTAAGCCCGATGACTGCCGCCAGCCAAATCCACAGCGACGAGCCGCAGACCTGCGCGATCCCCAGCACCGAACTCGCCACGCCTGCCCGCAGCGAGAAGGGGCCAAGCGCCTGGCTCATCGCCACGCCAAAGCCAACCGAGAACCCGGCGCAAATGAGCGTAATGCCCACCAGCATCACCGCATGTGAGCTGGTGGTCGCCAGGATCGCGCCTGCGGCAAGGAATAAAACCTGTGAGGTCACCATCAGCGTGCGCTGGCGGAAGATATTCAGCGCAAACGGCGTCGAAAACGAAACGGCCATACTGACCATCGCGGTTAATGCCATCACCGTGGAATACTCACCGCGATCGAAGCCCATGGTCTCCATCAGCAACACCGGGGAAACGTTTACATAGGTCAGGATCACCGCCACGCTTAACGTGGTCACGGTCATACGGCTGAGGAAAAAGCGGTTTAGAAGCTTCTCTGCCGGGTGAATGGTTGCGGTATGGCCGGTATTCTGCGAGCCCGGGTGGGTCTCTTTCAGCACGGCAATCGACAGGACAAACACCAGCGCGCCCATCGCCGCCATGGTCCAGAACAGGCTCTGCCACGGGAATTTCAGCATGATCAGATAGCCCACGACCGGGGCCAGCACCGGGATGATGCAGGTAATGCCGTTCAGCATCGACAGCACTTTGGCGCGACGCTGGGCGCTTAAGGTGTCGCGCAAAATGGCAAACGCCACCACGTAGCAACCGCCCGCACCGATGCCCTGGATAAAGCGCCCGGTCAGGAACACGGTGCTGTTTTGCGCCTGTGAGCAGAGAAGGGATGCCAGGGCAAAAACGATGGCACCGGCGATTGCGACAGGCTGACGGCCTGCTTTATCCGCGATCTTCCCGGCAAAGACCATCGACGACGCCATCCCCGCGAGGTAGGCCGAAAACGCAATATGCAGCTGCGCTTCGCTGGCGCCCAGATCGCGGGCGATATGCGGTAGTCCCACCAGATACATATCAATGCCGGACGGATAAAGCAGAACTAATGCGAAACTACAAAACAGAAAACGCGCCATAAACCCCCCATAGATGCAGGCATGCAGGATAGGGGGTGAAAAGGGATTAGGCGAGTTGCCATTTGGACAATGGTGATTTCCCAGGAGGAAATCACCATGGATTAGCGGGAATTACTTGCCAATGCAGAAGCTCGAGAAGATCCGTCCCAGCAGATCGTCCGACGTAAACTCCCCGGTGATCTCGCTCAGATTCTGCTGCGCCAGACGCAGCTCTTCCGCCAGCAGTTCACCTGCCCACGCGCCAATCAGCTGCGCTTTGCCCTGGTCAAGATGGCGTGCCGCTTCTTCCAGCGCCTGCAGGTGACGGCGACGCGCCAGGAAGCCGCCTTCCATGCTGGTGTCAAAGCCCATGCTCTGCTTGAGATGGTTACGCAGGTCGTCCACGCCTTCACCGGTCCGCGCCGACAGGCGAATCAGTGAGTGACCATTCACATCGCTGATACCGAGCGTTTCGCCGGTCACGTCCGCTTTGTTACGCACCACGGTGATCGGCAGTTTTGCCGGCAGACGGGCAATAAAGTCCGGCCAGATCTCTGCCGGGTCAACGGCGTCGGTCGTGGTGCCGTCCACCATAAACAGCACGCGGTCGGCCTGCTCGATCTCCTGCCAGGCGCGTTCGATACCGATGCGCTCAACTTCGTCGCTGGCATCGCGCAGACCGGCGGTATCGATGATGTGCAGCGGCATGCCGTCGATGTGGATGTGCTCGCGCAGCACGTCGCGAGTGGTACCGGCAATGTCGGTCACGATCGCTGCTTCACGGCCCGCCAGGGCGTTCAGCAGGCTCGATTTCCCGGCGTTAGGGCGTCCGGCAATGACCACCTTCATCCCTTCACGCAGCAGGCTGCCCTGGCGCGCTTCGGCGCGAACGGCGTCGAGATCGGCCATCACCTGGTCGAGCTGGGCTTCGATTTTGCCGTCAGAGAGGAAGTCGATCTCCTCGTCCGGGAAGTCGATAGCCGCTTCCACGTAGATCCTAAGGTGAGTAAGTGCTTCCACGAGGTGATTCACACGCGCGGAGAATGCGCCCTGCAGCGAGTTCAGAGCAGAGCGGGCCGCCTGTTCAGAACTGGCGTCGATCAGGTCAGCAATGGCCTCAGCCTGCGCCAGGTCGAGCTTGTCGTTGAGGAAGGCACGTTCGGAGAACTCGCCCGGCTTCGCAATGCGCAGGCCCGGCAGGGTCAGGATTCGTTTTAACAGCAGGTCGAGGATAACCGGGCCGCCGTGGCCCTGAAGCTCCAGCACGTCTTCACCGGTAAAGGAGTTCGGGCCGGGGAACCACAGCGCAATGCCCTGGTCCAGCGGCGTGCCGTCGGCATCTTTAAACGGCAGGTAATCAGCGTAGCGCGGCTTTGGCAGTTTACCCAGCACCGCTTCGGCCACCTCGCGTGCCTTCAGGCCGGAGATACGCAGAATGCCTACACCACCGCGTCCCGGTGGGGTTGCCTGGGCGACGATAGTGTCGTTATGGCTCATGGTTGCTCTCGTTCAATACAAATAAAAAAGGCGGTCAATCGACCGCCCTTATTTTAGCGTTAACTTATCGGATCAGGACTTTTTCTTTTCGCGGCTATGCAGGCCACGTTTTTCCAGACCACGGTAAATCAGCTGCTGCTGGATGATGGTCACCAGGTTGCTGACGATATAGTACAGCACCAGACCTGACGGGAACCACAGGAAGAACACGGTGAAGATGACCGGCATAAAGGTCATGATCTTCTGCTGCATCGGGTCGGTCACGGTGGTCGGCGACATCTTCTGGATGAAGAACATCGTCACGCCCATCAGGATCGGCAGGATGTAGTACGGGTCCTGTGCGGACAGGTCATGGATCCACAGCGCGAACGGCGCATGGCGCAGCTCAACGGAACCCATCAGCATGTAGTACAGCGCAAGGAAGATTGGCATCTGAATCAGCAGCGGGAAGCAGCCACCCAGTGGGTTCACTTTCTCTGCTTTGTACAGGGCCATCATTTCCTGGCTCTGACGCTGTTTGTCATCGCCCAGACGCTCACGCATTGCCTGAATCTTCGGCTGCAGCATGCGCATCTTCGCCATGGAGGTGTACTGCGCTTTAGTCAGCGGGTACATGATGCCACGAACGATGAAGGTGATAACGATGATGGAGAAGCCCCAGTTACCCAGGAAGCTGTGGATGAACTTCAGCAGCTTAAACAGCGGCTGAGAGATGAACCACAACCAACCGTAATCCACGGTCAGATCCAGGTGCGGCGCAACAGCGGCCATTTTGTCCTGAATTTCCGGGCCAACCCACAGGGTGCTGGCGAGCTTACCGGTTTGACCCGGCTGTACCAGAACCGGCTGAGATTTATAGCCGATGGCTGCAAGGCCGTTACCCAGGTTCGCGGTATAGAAGTTGTTGGTACCGTCGTTATTTGGCACCCACGCCGTCGCGAAATACTGCTGCAGCATCGCCACCCAACCGCCTTTAGCGCTGACGTTCAGGTTTTCGTTATCGGCAATGGTGTCGAATTTGTATTTCTCGTACTTCGCGTCAGGCGTGGAGTACGCCGCGCCACGGAAGGTGTGCAGCGCAAAGTTGCTGCTTCCGGTGTCACGGTGAGACGGCAGATTGATGGACTGCTTCAGCTGGCCAAAGGTCGACAGCTCCAGCGGTTTCGCGCTGGCGTTCTGTACGCTGTAGCCCACGTTCACCGCATACTCACCGCGCTTCAGGGTGAAGGTTTTGGTGAAGGTGTTGCCTGCGGCGTCGGTATAGGTCATCGGGATAACGAGTTCGTTCTGGCCATCAGCCAGCACAAAGGTGTCGTTCTCGACGTTATACAGTGGACGCGCACCGTTAGCCGGGTTATCCGGGCCATCACGACCGGTCAGGCCGCTCTGCGCCTGGTAGATAAACTCAGGCGTGGTTTCCAGTAACTGGAACGGTTCGTTAGACTTCAGCTCTTTCGGGTAGGTCAACAGCAGCGCCTGCTCAACATCACCACCACGGGTGTTGATTGTCAGCTCAAGCACATCGGTCTTAACCGTAATCTGTTTCCCCTGGCCACTGGCCGGTACGCCCTGGTCGGCGGCGCTACCCGCTGCGGTGGTCGTAGTCTGCGTGGTCTGCTGCTGGGGTTGAGGATTTTTATCCTGCTCCCATGCCTGCCAGATCATGAAAGACACGAACAACAAAGCGATGATAAGAAGATTGCGTTGCGAATCCATCGTTAGTGTTCTCTGGTATCAAAGGGTCCTGGGGGGACGGGGTCGTCTCCACCGGGGTGTAAAGGGTGGCATTTTAATACGCGTTTCACCGTCAACCAACTGCCTTTTATCACTCCAAACCTGCGCAATGCCTCAATTCCGTAGCTTGAGCATGTTGGTGTGAAACGGCAGTGCGGCCCGAGTAGCGGACTAATCAGGCGTTGATAGACCCGAATGAGGGCTATCAGGACCCGGGAGCCAGGCGACAGTGGCGGCGCCATAATTTTTCCAACGCTTCCGAGAGAGCACGGTTATCGAGGTCGGCAACCCCTTTCTTCGCCACCACCACGAAATCCATTGAAGGCAGTTCGTGCTGACGTAAACGGAAGCTTTCACGCGTCAGACGTTTAATCCGATTGCGTTCATGCGCACGCTTAACATTTTTCTTGGCGACTGTGAGACCGATGCGGGGATGCCCCAGCGAATTTTGGCGGCCGAGGATGGTGATTTGCGGCGTGCCAGCCCGTTGTGGCTGCTGGAAGACGAAAGTGAAATGAGCGGGAGTTAACAAACGTAACTCCCTGGGAAATGCTAGCTTAACCACTCAGGGGTTAGCTTTATTACTTGGAAACGGTCAGACGAGCGCGGCCTTTAGCACGACGACGTGCCAGAACCTGACGACCATTTTTAGTAGCCATACGAGCACGGAAGCCGTGAGAACGGTTGCGCTTCAGTACAGACGGTTGAAAAGTGCGTTTCATGGCGATTTCTACCTAAACTTGAATAAATTCACTGACTTTTGCGTATACCCGAACGAGTTTCGAACGACTAACGCCTCAGCGTGGGTGATTAAAGAGGCCGGATTGTAATAATTGTACACTCCGGAGTCAATTCTCTTTCCTTATTTCCCGCGTATTTCCGCACGTTTTCGCGTGGAAAATGAGCAACGGACGACGCAGGAAGATGAGCATCACGCGCCGGGTCGAGGATTATACGGGCTCACCGATAAAGCGCAAGGATCGTCCCGGATCTTCGTTAGATCATTTAAGCAATAAATTGGCTGTGCTCATTAATTTTTCCAATATGCGGGCTAAATCGTGGGGCACTCGCGCCAGGATCGTTTACACTTAACCGGTTTCTGATCTTCCTGTGGATAAATCGGGAAGAATCTGTGAGAAACAGAAGATCTCTGGCTCAGTTTAGGCTATGATCCGCGGTCCCGATCGGGATCCCAGGATCCTGGTCAGGATAAATTGCAGATAGCAATTCGCACGTCCCCCTTTACACAGGGTCATGCCGATGTGCGCCAACAATCATGAATATTCAATAGTTTTCTTTTATTGTTCGAGTGGAGTCCGCCGTGTCACTTTCGCTTTGGCAGCAGTGTCTTGCCCGATTGCAGGATGAGTTACCAGCCACAGAATTCAGTATGTGGATCCGCCCGTTGCAGGCGGAACTGAGCGATAACACGCTGGCTTTGTACGCGCCAAACCGTTTTGTGCTCGATTGGGTAAGGGACAAGTACCTTAATAACATCAATGGACTGCTGAACGATTTCTGCGGGTCAGATGCCCCACAGCTGCGCTTTGAAGTGGGCACAAAGCCGGTCACCCAAACCGTACGTGAAACCGTGAATGTGGCTGCGCCTGCTCAGGCCGCACCCGCGCCGGCCCCTCGCGTCGCTCCTGCTCGTCAGGGTTGGGATAATGTTCCTGCACCGGCTGAGCCAACCTACCGCTCTAACGTAAACGTCAAACACACGTTCGATAACTTCGTTGAAGGTAAGTCGAACCAGCTGGCGCGCGCGGCGGCTCGCCAGGTTGCTGATAACCCCGGTGGGGCCTACAACCCGCTGTTCCTGTATGGCGGCACGGGTCTCGGTAAAACGCACCTGCTGCACGCGGTGGGCAACGGCATTATGGCGCGCAAGCCCAATGCCAAAGTGGTGTATATGCACTCCGAACGCTTCGTTCAGGACATGGTAAAGGCCCTGCAAAACAATGCGATCGAAGAGTTTAAACGCTACTACCGTTCCGTTGACGCGCTGCTGATCGATGACATTCAGTTCTTTGCCAATAAAGAACGATCGCAGGAAGAATTTTTCCACACCTTCAATGCCCTGCTGGAAGGCAATCAGCAGATCATTTTGACCTCGGATCGTTATCCAAAAGAGATCAACGGCGTTGAAGATCGTCTGAAATCCCGCTTCGGCTGGGGCCTGACCGTGGCGATCGAGCCACCGGAGCTGGAAACCCGCGTCGCGATCCTGATGAAGAAAGCCGATGAAAACGACATTCGCCTGCCGGGTGAAGTGGCGTTCTTCATTGCCAAGCGTCTGCGCTCCAACGTGCGTGAGCTGGAAGGGGCACTGAACCGCGTTATCGCCAATGCCAACTTTACCGGTCGTGCGATCACCATCGATTTTGTGCGTGAAGCGCTGCGTGATTTGCTGGCATTGCAGGAAAAACTGGTCACTATCGACAATATTCAAAAGACGGTGGCAGAGTACTACAAGATCAAAGTGGCAGATTTACTGTCTAAACGTCGTTCCCGCTCGGTGGCGCGCCCGCGTCAGATGGCGATGGCGCTGGCAAAGGAGTTAACCAACCACAGTCTGCCGGAAATCGGGGATGCGTTTGGTGGCCGTGACCATACGACCGTGCTGCACGCCTGTCGCAAGATTGAGCAGTTACGCGAAGAAAGCCACGACATAAAAGAAGATTTTTCCAATCTAATCAGAACATTATCATCGTGACGCTATGAAATTTACCGTTGAACGTGAACATTTATTAAAACCGCTGCAACAGGTCAGTGGCCCATTAGGCGGCCGCCCAACGCTGCCTATTCTCGGAAACCTGCTGCTTCAGGTCGCGGACGGTACGCTGTCGCTGACCGGTACAGATCTGGAAATGGAAATGATCGCGCGCGTTACGCTGACGCAGCCGCACGACGCGGGCGCGACCACGGTTCCGGCACGTAAATTCTTTGATATCTGCCGCGGGCTGCCGGAAGGCGCTGAAATCGCCGTGCAGCTGGAAGGCGACCGTATGCTGGTGCGCTCTGGCCGCAGCCGTTTCTCGCTCTCCACGCTGCCTGCAGCAGACTTCCCGAACCTGGACGACTGGCAGAGCGAAGTGGAATTCACCCTGCCGCAGGCGACGATGAAGCGTCTGATTGAAGCCACCCAGTTCTCCATGGCGCATCAGGACGTTCGTTACTACTTAAACGGCATGCTGTTCGAAACCGAAGGTGAAGAGCTGCGTACCGTGGCGACCGACGGCCACCGTCTGGCGGTCTGTTCCATGCCGATTGGCGACTCACTGCCAAACCATTCGGTGATCGTGCCGCGTAAAGGGGTGATTGAGCTGATGCGTATGCTCGACGGTGGCGACACGCCGCTGCGCGTGCAGATCGGCAGTAATAACATCCGCGCTCACGTGGGCGACTTTGTCTTCACATCGAAGCTGGTTGACGGCCGTTTCCCGGATTATCGCCGCGTATTGCCGAAGAATCCGGACAAAACGCTGGAAGCTGGCTGCGATAGCCTCAAGCAGGCGTTTGCGCGTGCGGCTATTCTCTCTAACGAGAAATTCCGCGGCGTGCGCCTGTACGTGAGTGAAAACCAGATCAAAATCACCGCCAACAACCCGGAGCAGGAAGAGGCAGAAGAGATTCTGGACGTCACCTACGCCGGGGCTGAGATGGAAATCGGCTTCAACGTTAGCTACGTGCTGGATGTGCTGAACGCGCTGAAATGCGAGAACGTGCGCATCCTGCTGACCGACTCCGTTTCGAGCGTACAGATTGAAGATGCCGCATCACAGTCGGCTGCCTATGTTGTCATGCCAATGAGACTGTAATGTCGCTCACCCGTCTGTTGATCCGCGACTTTCGCAACATCGAAAGCGCGGATCTCGCTTTATCCCCTGGCTTTAATTTCCTGGTTGGCGCGAACGGTAGCGGCAAAACCAGCGTGCTGGAAGCCATCTATACGCTCGGCCACGGCCGGGCGTTTCGCAGTTTGCAGATTGGTCGCGTGATTCGCCACGAGCAGGAATCTTTTGTTCTGCACGGGCGTTTACAGGGCGAGGAGCGGGAGACCGCCATCGGCCTGACCAAAGACAAGCAGGGCGACAGCAAGGTGCGCATCGACGGTACCGACGGCCACAAGGTGGCCGAGCTGGCGCTGCTGATGCCGATGCAGCTGATCACGCCCGAGGGGTTTACTTTACTCAACGGCGGCCCCAAATATAGAAGAGCGTTCCTCGACTGGGGATGCTTTCACAACGAAGCCGGATTCTTTAACGCCTGGAGCAACCTGAAGCGTCTGCTCAAGCAGCGTAACGCCGCGTTGCGCCAGGTGACGCGCTACGCCCAGCTGCGTCCGTGGGATATGGAGTTAATCCCTCTTGCGGAACAAATCAGCAACTGGCGTGCCGAATACAGCGCAGGTATTGCCGAAGACATGGCCGACACCTGCAAACAGTTTTTACCCGAGTTCTCTCTCACCTTCTCCTTCCAGCGCGGCTGGGAGAAAGAGACGGACTATGCCGAGGTGTTAGAGAGAAGCTTCGAGCGCGACCGCATGTTGACCTACACCGCGCACGGCCCGCACAAGGCGGATTTCCGCATTCGTGCCGACGGTGCGCCGGTGGAAGACACGCTGTCGCGCGGGCAGCTCAAGCTCCTGATGTGTGCGTTGCGCCTGGCGCAGGGGGAGTTCCTCACCCGCGAGAGCGGGCGACGCTGCCTGTACCTGATAGATGATTTTGCCTCGGAACTTGACGACGCGCGGCGCGGGCTGCTTGCCAGCCGCTTAAAAGCCACGCAGTCGCAGGTTTTCGTCAGCGCCATTAGCGCTGAACACGTTATGGACATGTCGGACGAAAATTCGAAGATGTTTACCGTGGAAAAGGGTAAAATAACGGATTAACCCAAGTTGAAATGAGCGAGAAACGTTGATGTCGAATTCTTATGACTCCTCCAGTATCAAAGTCCTGAAAGGGCTGGATGCGGTGCGTAAGCGCCCGGGTATGTATATCGGCGACACGGATGACGGCACCGGTCTGCACCACATGGTATTCGAGGTGGTAGATAACGCTATCGACGAAGCGCTCGCGGGTCACTGTAAAGACATCGTGGTCACCATCCATGCGGATAACTCCGTCTCCGTCACCGATGACGGCCGTGGTATCCCAACCGGTATTCACCCGGAAGAGGGCGTCTCCGCGGCGGAAGTGATCATGACCGTCCTGCACGCAGGCGGTAAGTTCGACGATAACTCCTATAAAGTTTCCGGCGGCCTGCACGGCGTAGGTGTTTCGGTAGTAAACGCCCTGTCGCAGAAGCTGGAGCTGGTTATCCAGCGCGAAGGCAAAATTCACCGCCAGCTTTACACGCACGGCGTGCCGCAGGCACCGCTGGCCGTTACTGGCGAAACCGACAAAACCGGTACCATGGTGCGTTTCTGGCCGAGCCTCGAAACCTTCACCAACGTCACCGAGTTCGAGTACGACATCCTGGCGAAACGCCTGCGTGAACTGTCGTTCCTGAACTCCGGCGTCTCGATTCGCCTGCGCGACAAACGCGACAACAAAGAAGACCACTTCCACTACGAAGGCGGTATCAAGGCGTTTGTTGAGTATCTGAACAAGAACAAAACGCCTATTCACCCGAATATCTTCTACTTCTCCACCGAAAAAGACGGCATCGGCGTTGAAGTGGCGCTGCAGTGGAACGACGGTTTCCAGGAAAACATCTACTGCTTTACCAACAACATTCCACAGCGTGACGGTGGTACCCACCTTGCAGGCTTCCGTGCGGCGATGACCCGTACCCTGAACGCCTACATGGACAAAGAAGGCTACAGCAAGAAAGCGAAAGTCAGCGCCACCGGTGACGATGCCCGTGAAGGCCTGATTGCCGTGGTTTCCGTGAAGGTGCCGGATCCGAAGTTCTCCTCACAGACCAAAGACAAGCTGGTCTCTTCCGAGGTGAAATCGGCGGTTGAGCAGCAGATGAACGAACTGCTGAGCGAATACCTGCTGGAAAACCCGTCCGACGCGAAAATCGTGGTGGGCAAAATTATTGATGCGGCGCGTGCCCGTGAAGCGGCGCGTAAAGCCCGTGAAATGACCCGTCGTAAAGGCGCGCTGGACTTAGCCGGCCTGCCGGGCAAGCTGGCTGACTGCCAGGAACGCGACCCGGCGCTGTCCGAACTGTACCTCGTGGAAGGGGACTCCGCGGGCGGTTCTGCGAAGCAGGGCCGTAACCGTAAGAACCAGGCGATTCTGCCGCTGAAGGGTAAAATCCTCAACGTTGAGAAAGCCCGTTTCGACAAGATGCTCTCTTCTCAGGAAGTGGCGACGCTCATCACCGCGCTGGGCTGCGGCATCGGCCGTGACGAGTACAACCCGGACAAACTGCGCTACCACAGCATCATCATCATGACCGATGCGGACGTCGACGGCTCGCACATTCGTACGCTGCTGTTGACCTTCTTCTATCGTCAGATGCCTGAAATCGTTGAGCGTGGTCACGTCTACATTGCCCAGCCGCCGCTGTACAAAGTGAAGAAAGGCAAGCAGGAACAGTACATCAAAGACGACGAAGCGATGGATCAGTACCAAATCGCAATCGCGCTTGATGGCGCGACCCTGCACGCGAACTCGCACGCCCCTGCACTGGCCGGTGAGCCGCTGGAGCGTCTGGTGTCCGAGTTCAACGCCACGCAGAAAATGATTACGCGTATGGAACGCCGTTATCCGAAAACGCTGCTGAAGGAGCTGGTTTATCAGCCAACCCTGACCGAAGCCGATCTGAGCAGCGAGCAGACCGTCACCCGCTGGGTGAACGCTCTGGTGACCGATCTGAACGAAAAAGAGCAGCACGGCAGCCAGTGGAAATGCGATGTTCAGCAGAACGCTGACGGGCAGTTCGAGCCGATCGTTCGCGTGCGTACCCACGGCGTCGACACCGACTACCCGCTGGAGCACGAGTTTGTCACCGGTCCGGAATACCGTCGTATCTGCACGCTCGGCGAGAAGCTGCGAGGCCTGATCGAAGACGATGCGTTCATCGAACGTGGCGAACGTCGTCAGCCGGTAGCCAGCTTCGAGCAGGCGCTGGACTGGCTGGTGAAAGAGTCCCGTCGCGGCCTCGCGATCCAGCGCTATAAAGGTCTGGGCGAAATGAACCCGGAGCAGCTGTGGGAAACCACCATGGATCCGGAAAGCCGCCGCATGCTGCGCGTGACCGTTAAGGACGCGATTGCTGCAGACCAGCTGTTCACGACCCTGATGGGCGATGCGGTTGAACCACGTCGTGCCTTCATCGAAGAGAACGCCCTGAAAGCGGCAAATATCGATATTTAATCGACGTGATACCGCACGATAACTGGCCGCGCGTTTAGCGCGGCTTTTTTATGGGCGCAGGCATATCCTGCGACAGCACTGACGGTAAGCGACTGGCGAGCGTATCGACGGCAATCCTCACCCTCAGCGGCAGGTGCGGCGTCTGCTGCCAGACGGCATGAACGTCAAAATGGACATCGGGCGCCTGTTTCAGGAGCGGGACGAGCTTTCCCTGATGAATTTCTTTAATGGCCATCCAGCAGGGGAGCCAGGCAATCCCGTGCCCGGCCAGCGCCGCGTCGCAGATGGCCTGCAAATCATCCATATTGAGCGATGAACGGGAAGTAAAGGTGTGCGAGGTCCCTTCGTTATCCATCAGTTGCCAGGGTAACACTCTGCCTGCGCGCAGATAGTTAATGGCCGTATGATGGGGTAAGTCAGCCACGCTTTGCGGCTGGCCTTTGTTCTGCAGATAATCCGGCGCAGCGCACAGCACCATGCGGTGTTCCCCTAGCTTTCTGGCGACCAGCATGCTGCTGTCCTGCAGCGTGCCGTTACGCACCGCCATATCAAACCCTTCCTCCACCAGATCCACCACGCGGTCGCTGAACGACATCTCAAGCTCAAGCCCGGGGTGTTCCTGCGCCAGTTCAATCAGCAGCGGCGCGACGCACTGGCGGCCAAACAGTACCGGCATGGCAACGCGCAGGCGGCCGCTGACCTGCTGTTTCCCCGTTTCAAGCAGCGACTCTGCGCCCCGAATTTCCTCCAGCGCACGCAGGCACCGTTCATAAAAAAGGGCGCCGTTATCGGTCAGGCTCTGGCTGCGGGTGGTGCGCTGAAACAGCCGTACCCCCAGTCGCTCCTCGAGACGAGCGATGCTTTTTCCTACCGCCGAGCGTGACAAATGCAGACGAATGGCGGCCTGTGCAAAGCTTCCCGCCTCTACGGCAGCGACAAAAACAGGGATATCCTTCAGCGTGTCGGTCATGAATTGTATCTTTTTTGGCGTCAATATAGAGAAAACTTATCGCCACTGGCGACCATGCGTCAACGGTAGACTGTCAGTACTAACGCTTACTTGATGGCCGGAGAAAAAAATGACAGAGACAATGCAACGCTGGACGATGAGCGCCCTCGGGCGCGAGAACCTCACGCTTATTCAGGAGCCCATTCCACAGCCCGGTCCGGGTGAAGTGCGCGTAAGGGTGAATGCCGTCGCGCTCAACTATCGCGACAAAATGGTGATAGAAGGCACGATGCCGATTCCGCTTTCCTTCCCGTTTACCCCGGCGTCTGACATGGCGGGCGTCGTCGACAGCGTTGGTGAAGGCGTCACGCGTTTCCAGCCCGGCGCGCGCGTTATCTCAACCTTCTTCCCGGAGTGGTTCGACGGTAAACCGCAGGCGGACGCGCGCAATTTGCCCTATAGAACGTCCGGCGGATACTTCCAGGGAATGCTGGCCGAGTACGTGATTGTGAAAGAAGACGCGCTGGCGGCATCGCCGGAAACCCTGGATGACGCAGAGGCCAGCACCTTACCCTGCGCGGGGCTTACCGCCTGGTTCGCACTGGTGGAACGCGGTCAGCTGCGCGCCGGGCAATCGGTGCTGGTACAAGGAACGGGCGGCGTGGCGATTTTCGCCCTGCAAATCGCAAAAGCGCACGGCGCAGAGGTCATTGTTACGTCCGGGAGCGATGAAAAGCTGGCGCTGGCCAAAAAGCTGGGGGCCAGCCAGGGCATCAACCGCCTGAAAGGTGACTGGGCTGAAGAGGCGCTGGCGCTGACTCAGGATCGCGGCATCGACCATATTATTGAAACCGTGGGGGGCGAGAACCTGAAGCACTCCCTGCGCGCCGTTGCCGTTCATGGACGTATCTCGGTCATTGGCGTGCTGGCCGGGTCTGACATTTCGCTCTCGGCTGGTGAACTGTTGCTGAAATCTCCCGTCATTCAGGGGATCGGCGTGGGGCACCGCCGGGCGCTGGAAGATTTCGTCCGCGCCGTGGATGTCACCGGGTTGAAACCCGTGATTGAGCATCGCTACCGTTTTAACGAGCTTAAACAGGCTCTTGAGCATCTGGATCGCGGTGCGTTTGGTAAAATCGTTCTCACCCGCGAGTAGGTCTTTGTTCCTCGGGATAGGCGTAAAAGGGGGCTTTTGTTGCGCAAGGTAGCTCTATTTTTGTGTGCTTAATCGCGTTAGCATGAGGCAGCACTCATTTATCCCGGGGAACTCATGGCTATCAAACTTATTGCAATCGATATGGACGGCACGCTGTTGCTGCCAGACCACACTATCTCTCCAGCCGTTAAGAACGCGATCGCCGCGGCACGCGCAAAGGGCGTGAATGTGGTCCTCACCACGGGGCGTCCGTATGCGGGCGTGCACAGCTACCTGAAAGAGCTGCACATGAATCAGCCCGGCGACTACTGCATTACCTATAACGGCGCGCTGGTGCAGAAAGCCGCGGATGGCAGTACGGTTGCGCAAACCGCGCTAAGCTACGATGACTACCGGTTCCTGGAAAAACTGTCCCGTGAGGTGGGTTCCCACTTCCACGCTCTCGATCGCAATACGCTTTACACCGCCAACCGTGATATCAGCTACTACACGGTACATGAATCCTACGTGGCGACCATTCCGCTGGTGTTCTGTGAAGCCGAGAAGATGGATCCGGCCACCCAGTTCCTGAAAGTGATGATGATCGACGAGCCGGAGATCCTGGATAAAGCGATTGCGCGCATTCCGGCCGAAGTGAAAGAGAAATACACCGTGCTGAAAAGTGCGCCGTACTTCCTTGAAATCCTCGATAAACGCGTCAATAAAGGCACTGGCGTGAAATCGCTGGCCGACGCGCTGGGCATCAAGCCGGACGAAATCATGGCGCTGGGCGATCAGGAAAACGACATCGCGATGATTGAATTCGCGGGCATGGGCGTAGCGATGGATAACGCTATTCCGTCGGTGAAAGAAGTGGCTAATTTTGTCACCAAATCCAACCTCGAAGACGGCGTGGCTTACGCCATTGAGAAGTTTGTGCTGAACTAAACACCCGCTTGCGATACCCTGATGCGATAACTGCGCATCAGGGTATCCTCATGAAACAAATCACCTTCGCTTCCCGCAACCACCAGCTTACTAACATCAATACCTGGACGCCGGACAGCCAGTGGCTGGTCTATGACGTGCGCCCGTCAGGTGCATCGTTCACCGGTGAAACCATCGAGCGGGTTAATGTTGTTACGGGCGAGGTCGAGGTGATTTATCGCGCTACTGACGGTGCGCACGTTGGCGTGGTGACCGTTCATCCCGCGCAGGAGAAATACGTTTTTATCCACGGCCCGAAAAACCCGGATGCGGACTGGCACTACGATTTTCATCATCGCCAGGGGGTAATTGCGCATCACGGGCAGGTGAGCAATCTGGACGCAATGGATATCACTTCACCGTTCACCCCGGGCGCGCTGCGCGGCGGCAGCCACGTCCATGTCTTTAGCCCGAACGGCCAGCTTGTCAGCTTTACCTATAACGACCACGTGCTGCACGTGCGCGATGCGAAGCTTGATTTACGCAACGTCGGCGTGGCAGCGCCTTATGGCCCGGTGAATCCGCCGGGAAACCATCCTCGTGAATACCCGGGGACTTACTGGAGCGTGCTGGTCAGCCGCACGACGCCCAACCCGCAGCCGGGCAGCGACGAAATTAACCGCGCCTACGAAGAGGGCTGGGTGGGCAACGACAGACTGGCGTTTATCGGCGATACCCTGTCTGCAACGGGCGAGAAAGTGCCTGAACTGTTTATTGTTAACCTACCAGAAGATGAACAGAGCTGGAAACGCGCGGGCGATGCGCCGCTTCAGGGCACCGCAGAGACCCTGCCAGCCCCGCCTGCTGGGGTGAAGCAGCGTCGTTTGACCTTTACGCATCAAAGGGCCTATCCGGGCCTGGTGAACGTGCCGCGTCACTGGGTTCGCAGCAACCCGGAGGGGACACAGGTCGCGTTTCTGATGCGCGACGATAACGGCATTGTGCAGCTGTGGCTGATCTCACCTGAAGGCGGCGAGCCGCGCCAGCTGACGCGTAACGGGAGCGATATTCAGTCTGCGTTTAACTGGCATCCGGCGGGTGATCGGCTGGGGTTTGTGCTCGAAAACCGGATCGCCTGCTGTGACGCGCAGACCGGACAGGTGACGTTTTTGACGTCCGATCACGGCAATCCGCCGTCTGCGGATGCCGTCGTATTTTCCCCGGACGGGCGCTTTATTGCGTGGATGGAAGAGACGGACGGTTTCCGTCAGCTCTGGTTAGCGGAAACCGCGCAGAACTAGCGCGGCGGCATCTCTGCGGGCGGAATGACGGCGTTTGTCGCCAGATTTTCCTGCTCGCTTTTCTCTACCCGTGAGCGCACGGAGTCGTCCTTACGGAATAAATCCCACGGCAGCAGAAGCGTGTCCGCCACAGCCGTAAACGGCATATCCAGGATAACCAGGGATTTGGTGCCCCAGTTTGTATCGTCATCGGAGATCATCGCCGCGCTGGCGCGCGTCCCCGGATATGTTCCTTCTTTACCGCCGGTGTGAGACATCACGCTCGAACACCCGCAAAGTAAAACTACCCCGCTGAACGTCGTCAGCTTTATCAGAACATTTTTCATCATCACTCAGTCATCGTTAATGGCACTGCATAGACCTGCAACTCAGGGTTATAGCGAGCCTTATCCAAAATGGATAGCCCGATAACCCCGCACTGTGGCAGCCATCGCAATTTAACCCTTTGTGCTGTTGTCCCAGTCTATGCGAGATGCAGGAAAGTGCAAAAAAAAGTGCAGTTGTCATGCTTGAAAAGCCCGGTTGCAGACCCATTTTAAGAATACGACCCGATAACGAACTCGCCTGATGGGTGTTCGGGGGGCGTCAAGGCCTGTCCATGGTGGAAGGCTTACTTTTCTCGCTGATTTCAGGAGTTTTATTTATGCGTAACTTCGATCTTTCTCCGCTATACCGTTCTGCAATTGGTTTTGACCGCCTGTTTAACCATTTAGAAAATAACCAAAGCCAGAGCAACGGCTACCCTCCATACAATGTTGAGCTGGTTGACGAAAACCACTACCGCATCGCCATTGCCGTCGCCGGTTTTGCAGAAAACGAACTGGAGATCACCGCGCAGGACAACCTGCTGGTGGTGAAAGGTTCCCATACGGCCGAGCAGAAAGAACGTACCTACCTTTACCAGGGCATCGCTGAGCGCAACTTTGAACGCAAGTTCCAGTTAGCCGAGAACATTCACGTGAAAGGCGCGAACCTGGTCAACGGCCTGCTGTTTATCGAACTGGAACGTGTGATTCCGGAAGAGAAAAAACCGCGTCGTATCGAAATTAACTAATTATGCGGGTCGCGCGAGCGGCCCACCCAGACTTGCTTGCCGTAACGGGAGCATATGCGAATCCATCAGGATTTGCAGGAACAACTGCGCACAACATTAAACTGTGCCGAACTCGCTTCTCAGAAGGAGATTTAGTATGCGTAACTACGATTTATCCCCCTTACTTCGTCAGTGGATTGGTTTTGACAAACTGGCTAATGCCCTGCAAAACACCGCCGAGCAACAGACGTTTCCGCCGTACAACATCGAAAAAAGCGACGATAACCACTATCGCATCACCCTGGCGCTGGCTGGCTTCCGTCAGGAGGATCTGGATATTCAGCTCGAAGGCACGCGTTTGACCGTGAAAGGTACGCCGGAGAAACAAGAGACCGAGACCAAATGGCTACATCAAGGGCTCGTTAATCAGCCGTTTAGCCTGAGCTTTACCCTGGCAGACCATATGGACGTCTCCGGCGCAACGTTTACCAACGGGCTGCTGCATATTGACCTGACCCGTAACGTACCGGAAGCCATCGCGCCGCAGCGTATCGCCATTAGCGACCGGCCGGCGTTGAATAGTTAACAAGCCCGCCGAACCTGTAGGTCGGGTAAGGCGCAGCCGCCACCCGACACCGCTCACAGACCGCACAAGGCCCTGCCCCGGCAGGGCTTTTTTGTGCGCCATCGCCCATACAACCGCCCACGGCTCTGAGAGAATCCTTAGCATAACTAAGGTTATGCCAAGGAAGTGGATCATGAGTGATATCGCGTTAACCGTCAGCGTGTTGGCCCTGGTCGCTGTTGTTGGCCTGTGGATAGGGAATATCAAAATCCGCGGCGTCGGGTTTGGGATAGGCGGGGTGCTGTTTGGCGGCATTTTTGTTGGCCACTTTGCCGACCAGCTCGGGCTGGTGCTGAGCGCCGAAATGCTCCACTTTACCCAGGAGTTCGGCCTGATCCTGTTCGTCTATACCATCGGGATTCAGGTGGGGCCGGGTTTTTTCGCCTCTCTTCGTGTCTCCGGCTTACGGCTCAACCTGTTTGCTCTCGGCATTGTGGTGATGGGCGGGCTGGTCACCGCCATTCTGCATAAAATCTTTGCTATCCCGCTGCCCGTGGTGCTGGGCATTTTCTCCGGGGCGGTCACCAACACGCCTGCGCTCGGCGCGGGGCAGCAAATCCTGCGAGATTTGGGCATCGAACCCGGCATCGTTGACCAGATGGGGATGAGCTACGCCATGGCCTATCCGTTTGGTATTTGCGGCATTCTGCTCTCCATGTGGCTGGTCCGCGTCCTGTTTCGCATTAACGTCGATAAAGAGGCGAAGGACCACGAAACCACGCTCACCAACGGCCATATGCCGATCAAAACCATCAACATTCGGGTCGATAACCCCAACCTGAACAATATGGCGATTCAGGACGTGCCGATCCTGAACAGCGCCAATATTATCTGCTCGCGCCTCAAGCGCGACGATATGCTGATGGTGCCTGCCCCCGGCACCATTATTCAGCAAGGCGATCTGCTGCACCTGGTGGGCCAGCCTGGCGATTTGAACAATGCCCGTCTGGTGATTGGTCAGGAAGTGGATACCTCGCTCTCAACGCGCGGCACCGATATGCGCGTTGAACGCGTTGTGGTGACCAACGAGCACGTCCTTGGCAAAAAAATACGCGATCTGCAGGTAAAAGAGCGTTATGACGTCGTGATCTCCCGCCTTAACCGTGCGGGTGTCGAGCTGGTCGCCAGCCCGGAGGCCAGCCTGCAGTTCGGGGATATCCTCAACCTGGTTGGGCGCCCGTCTTCCATCGACGCCGTCGCGGATATGGTGGGTAACGCCCAGCAGAAACTGCAGCAGGTGCAGATGCTACCGGTGTTCATCGGTATCGGGCTCGGCGTGCTGCTCGGCTCCATCCCGCTGTACGTGCCGGGCTTCCCGGTGGCGCTCAAGCTGGGCCTGGCGGGCGGGCCGCTGATTATGGCGCTGATCCTCGGGCGTATCGGCTGCATCGGTAAGCTCTACTGGTTTATGCCGCCAAGCGCTAACCTGGCGCTGCGCGAGCTGGGCATCGTGCTGTTCCTCGCAGTGGTCGGGCTGAAGTCCGGCGGGGATTTCGTCGACACCCTGATCAAGGGCGAAGGGATGAGCTGGGTCGGCTACGGCATCTTTATCACGGCGATCCCGCTGCTGACGGTGGGCATACTGGCGCGGATGTTCGCCAAAATGAACTACCTGACGCTGTGCGGCATGCTGGCGGGCTCCATGACCGATCCGCCCGCGCTGGCCTTTGCCAATAACCTGCACACCACCAGCGGCGCGGCCGCGCTCTCCTATGCCACCGTCTACCCGCTGGTGATGTTCCTGCGCATCATCACCCCGCAGCTACTGGCGGTGCTGTTCTGGGGGATGAGCTAGTAAATCTTCCGGGTGGATGCGCCGCAGATGGTAGTCCACCTGGTAATCACTGGTATTTCGGAACATCACGGAATAGTTGAGGAACTCGCCGCTGTCGCTGTAGGAAAGGGAGGTGATACGCAGCAGCGGCGTCTGTTCCGGCAGATTCATATAACCCGCCAGCTGCTTATCGGCCAGCACCGGCGTCAGGCTCTCGTAGTTGCCGCTGATGGTGATCCCGCACTCCTTCTCGATGTAATCAAACTTTGACCCTTCAAGATGCGCCAGCGACAGATTGCGAAACAGCTTCACCGGCATAAAGCTGTCCTCCAGCATCAGCGGTTTTCCGTCCACGTAGCGCACCCGCCGGGAAAAGTAGATCCGCTCATCCACCTGAATTCGCAGCTGGCTGGCGATGGCGGGCGGGGCGGGCATCACTTCAAACTGCAGCACCTTGCTCTGCACCTCTTTTCCCTGCTGACGCAACACTTCCACCAGCCCGGTCAGGTTGGTGGTTTCGTGGTGAACGTCTTTGCGCGCCACAAACGTGCCGCTGCCGTGCCGCCGTTCAACCAGCCCCCAGCTCACCAGCAGATCCAGCGCCTTGCGGATGGTCATTCGCGCCACGCCAAACTCCTGCGCCAGCGCTTTCTCGCCCGGCAGCGGACTGCCGATGTTGTAGTCCGATGAATTCAGCCGCAGCCGCAATCTGTCAGCAATGGATTTGTAGATCACCAGTAGACCTCTCTGCCCTTATCAGGGCGTGGATGGCGTCCTGACATGTCCATATTTACCGTAAAAAGTAGACCTGATTGGTCAAAATAAAACCATGAATGCGATCACGAATCGCAGCGGCACGCCATGTTCGCGCATCAGTAAGTTCTTATGCTCACCTCAGGCCAGCAAAAAACCATAAAGGCCTCTACCCCTACAGGTTGTTTCATGAGGATTTAAAAATGCTCAGTCAAATACAACGTTTTGGCGGTGCCATGTTTACCCCGGTGTTGCTGTTTCCGTTCGCCGGGATCGTGGTGGGAATCGCCATCATGCTTCGCAACCCGCTGTTTGTCGGCGAAGCCTTAACGGCCCCCGATCATCTTTTCGCGCAGATTGTTCACATCATTGAAGAGGGCGGCTGGGCGGTGTTCCGCAATATGCCGCTGATTTTTGCCGTCGGCCTGCCGATTGGCCTGGCGAAGCAGGCCCAGGGCCGCGCCTGTCTGGCGGTGCTGATTAGCTTCCTGACCTGGAATTACTTCATCAACGCGATGGGGATGACCTGGGGCCACTTCTTCGGCGTCGACTTCTCCGCCGAACCGACGGCGGGAAGCGGGCTGGCGATGATTGCCGGGATTAAAACGCTCGATACCAGCATCATCGGCGCCATCGTGATTTCAGGCATCGTTACCGCCATCCACAACCGCTATTTTGACAAGCCGCTGCCGGTGTTTCTGGGGATTTTCCAGGGCAGCTCGTTTGTCGTTATCCTCGCGTTCTTCGTCATGATCCCCTGCGCCTGGCTGACGCTGCTGGGCTGGCCGAAAGTGCAGATGGGCATCGAGTCCCTGCAGGCGTTCCTGCGCTCTGCCGGTGCGCTGGGCGTATGGGTGTATACCTTCCTGGAACGCATTCTGATCCCAACCGGATTGCACCACTTCGTCTACGGTCCGTTCATCTTTGGCCCGGCGGCGGTGGAAGGCGGGATTCAGGTCTACTGGGCGCAGCACCTGCAGGAGTTCAGCCAGAGCACCCTGCCGCTGAAAACCCTTTTCCCGGAAGGCGGGTTCGCGCTGCACGGCAACTCCAAAGTGTTTGGCTCGGTCGGGATTGCGCTGGCGATCTGGTACACCGCGTCGCCGGAAAACCGCGTCAAGGTCGCGGGGCTGCTGGTCCCGGCCACGCTTACCGCGGTGCTGGTGGGTATTACCGAACCGCTCGAATTTACCTTCCTGTTTATCTCGCCGCTGCTGTTTGCCGTTCACGCCGTGCTGGCGGCCACCATGGCAACGGTGATGTACACCTTCGGCGTGGTCGGGAACATGGGCGGCGGCCTGCTGGACCAGTTCCTGCCGCAAAACTGGATCCCGATGTTCCACAACCACGCCGCGACGGTGTTCACCCAGATCGGCATTGGCGTCTGCTTTACCGGAGTTTACTTCGTGGTCTTCAAAACGCTGATTGCGCGTCTGAACCTGAAAACCCCGGGCCGGGAAGAGAGCGAAATCAAGCTCTACAGCAAGGCCGACTATAAGGCGGCGCGCGGGCAAACCACCGCTCCGGCCGCGGCCAGCCAGCAGGTCGGGCAGGCAGCCGGGTTCCTGCAGGCGCTGGGCGGCGCGGCCAACATCGAAAGCATCAACAACTGCGCCACCCGCCTGCGCATCGCCCTGGTCGATATGGCGAAAACACAAAGCGATGACGTCTTCAAAGCCCTCGGCGCCCACGGCGTGGTGCGACGCGGCAACGGCATTCAGGTGATTGTCGGCCTGCACGTTCCTCAGGTGCGCGACCAGCTGGAATCGCTGATGAAAACCCCCTTAACGAATGAACAAACCACCCTGACAGAGGCTATATCATGAAAAAATTCTCAGTTGTCATTGCAGGCGGCGGCAGCACCTTTACGCCTGGTATCGTCCTGATGCTGTTAGCCAACCGTGACCGTTTCCCGCTGCGCGCCCTGAAGTTCTATGACAACGACGGCGCGCGTCAGGAGACCATCGCCGAAGCGTGCAAAATCATCCTTAAGGAGCAGGCGCCGGAAATTGAATTCAGCTACACCACCGATCCGAAAGCGGCGTTTAGCGATGTGGATTTCGTGATGGCGCATATCCGCGTGGGCAAATATCCAATGCGCGAAAAAGATGAAAAAATCCCGCTGCGCCACGGCGTGCTGGGCCAGGAAACCTGCGGCCCGGGCGGGATCGCCTACGGCATGCGCTCTATCGGCGGCGTGCTGGAGCTGGTGGATTACATGGAGCAGTACTCTCCGAACGCGTGGATGCTGAACTACTCCAACCCGGCGGCGATTGTTGCGGAGGCCACGCGCCGCCTGCGTCCGAACGCCAAAATTCTCAACATCTGCGATATGCCGATCGGTATTGAAGGGCGCATGGCGCAGATTGTCGGCCTGAAGGACCGCAAAGAGATGCGCGTGCGCTACTATGGCCTGAACCACTTCGGCTGGTGGACGTCGATTGAAGATCTCAACGGCAACGATCTGATGCCGAAACTGCGCGAATACGTGGCGAAACACGGCTATGTACCGCCGTCAGACGATGCGCACACCGAGGCGAGCTGGAACGATACCTTCGCCAAAGCCAAAGACGTGCAGGCGCTGGATCCGGACACCATGCCGAACACCTATCTGAAGTATTACCTGTTCCCGGACTACGTGGTCGCGCATTCCAACCCGGAGCGTACCCGCGCCAATGAAGTGATGGATCACCGTGAGAAGCACGTGTTCAGTTCATGCCGGGCGATTATCGAAGCAGGTCATTCTTCTGCCGGTGAACTGGAAATCGACGAACACGCATCGTACATCGTCGATCTGGCGACCGCGATTGCCTTTAATACCCAGGAACGCATGCTGCTGATTGTGCCTAACAACGGGGCTATCCATAATTTTGACGCCGACGCGATGGTGGAGATCCCGTGCCTGGTGGGCCATAAGGGACCGGAGCCGCTCACGGTGGGCGATATTCCACACTTCCAGAAAGGGCTGATGAGCCAGCAGGTGGCGGTGGAAAAACTGGTGGTGGATGCCTGGGAGCAGCGCTCGTACCAGAAACTCTGGCAGGCGATTACCCTGTCGAAAACCGTGCCGAGCGCGTCCGTCGCGAAAGCGATTCTGGATGACCTGATCGAGGCCAACAAAGAGTACTGGCCAGCGCTGCACTGATCGTCCTGACCGGCATCGCCCGATGCCGGTCTCCTTGTCCTTGTCGATTTACGCTATGCTGAAGCCTGCCCGTAGCTCGACAAGGAACCTTCATGAAAATTTCCCGCCTCGGCGAAGCGCCGGACTACCGCTTCTCGCTGGCTAATGAACGCACGTATTTAGCGTGGATCCGCACCGCGCTGGGATTCCTTGCCGCCGGGGTGGGGCTCGACCAGCTCGCGCCTGATTTCGCCACGCCGTTGATTCGCGAGGTGCTGGCGCTGCTGCTGTGCCTCTTCGCGGGCGTGCTGGCGATTTACGGCTACCTGCGCTGGCTGCGCAATGAGAAGGCGATGCGTCTGAAGCAGGATCTGCCCTATACGCGTGGGTTACTCATCATCAGCGCGATTTTGCTGGCGGTGGCGGGCGTGGTGATGGGGCTGGTGTTCTATGGCGGATAGCCGCAAAGCGCGACGCGAAGCGGACCCCGGCCTGCAGCCGGAGCGGACGTCACTGGCGTGGCTGCGCACGCTGCTGGGATATGGCGCGCTGATTGCCCTGGCGATTAAGCACAACTGGCACCGCACCGGGGTGCCGTTCTGGATCTCGCTTGTTGTGCTGGCGCTGGTGGCAATCGTTTTATGGCGCTATACCCGCAGCCGTAACCTGATGGACGTAGCGCAGGACGACTTTGTGCAGCCGAAGGCGGTGCGGGATAAGTTCCTCATCGCCCTGGCCGTGCTGTCGCTGTCTTTACTCTTCGCAGTGACTCACATTCAGCAAATTGTGAGCTTTTAAAGCCCGGTGGCGGCTACGCCTTACCGGGCCTACAACTGCCGCGAACCGTAGGCCGGGTAAGGCGCAGCCGCCACCCGGCAGAATTACTGCCCTTTAGCCAGATACTTCGCCATCTCGTCTTCCGGCACCATGCCGCCGCCGGTCGCCCACACCAGGTGGGTAACGCTGGCATCTGAAGGCACGCGCAGCGGTCCGGCCATGCCCGCCAGCGCGGACGGTTCCAGCCGAATGCCTTCCTCCTGCGCCAGCCAGCCGAGCATGTCGTACATGCTCTGATCGGAAAGCGTATAGAACCCGTCGAGCAGGCGCTCCATCGCGCGGCCCACGAAGCCGGAGGCGCGTCCTACCGCCAGCCCGTCCGCCGCCGTCACGTTATCAATGCCCAGGTCCTGCACCGCGATCTCATCGTGCAGGCCGGTGTAAACGCCCAGCAGCATGCACGGGGAGTGCGTGGGCTCTGCGAAGAAGCAGTGAACGTTATCGCCAAAGGCCAGCTTCAGGCCAAACGCCACGCCGCCAGGGCCGCCGCCGACGCCGCACGGCAGGTAGACGTACAGCGGATGATCGGCATCCACCACGCGGCCCTGAGCGGCAAACTGTGCTTTCAGGCGCTCGCCCGCCACCGCGTAGCCCAGGAACAGGGTGCGGGAGTTTTCATCGTCAATGAAGAAGCAGTTCGGATCGCTTTCCGCCGCTTTGCGTCCCTGCTCCACCGCCACGCCGTAATCCTGTTCATATTCCACGACGATGACGCCGTGGCTGCGCAGTTTGGCTTTTTTCCACTCGCGGGCGTCGGCGGACATATGTACCGTCACCTTAAAGCCGATGCGGGCGCTCATGATGCCGATGGACATCCCCAGGTTGCCGGTTGAGCCTACCGCAATGCTGTACTGGCTGAAGAAGTCCTTAAAGCGCGGCTCCAGCAGGATGCTGTAGTCGTCTTCAACGCTCAGCAACCCGGCGTCCAGCGCCAGTTTTTCCGCGTGGGTCAGCACCTCATAGATACCGCCGCGCGCTTTAATCGAGCCGGAGATTGGCAAATGGCTGTCTTTTTTCAGCAGCAGCGTGCCGGGAATGGATTTGCCAGATTCTTTCTCCAGCCGCGCCCGCATTGCCGGGATGGCGACCAGGTCGGATTCAATAATCCCGCCCGTTGCGGCCGTCTCCGGGAAGGCTTTCGCCAGATATGGCGCGAAGCGTTTGAGGCGCGCATGCGCATCGTCCACGTCGGCTTTGGTCAGCCCGACATAGGGCAGCCCTTCTTCAAGCGTGGTGGTGTTCGGGTTAAGCCAGGTGGTTTCTTTCAGGGCAATCAGATCCTCAACCAGAGGAAACTGTGCGGTTAAAGTGGTGATAGTTGCGTTTTCCATAATACGTCTCTTCGCGCTCAGATAATGAAAGAAAGCAGGAATGTGCCGCCAAGTGCAAGCACCGAGGCGATAAACGTCGCCGTCGTATAGTATTTGAAGGTCTCATTCAGGGTCGCGCCGCAGTATTGCTTCACCAGCCAGAAGAGGGAATCGGTCACGATCGTGCAGCCAATGGCGCCGGAACCGATGGCAATGGTGATGATCTCCGGGCTGACGTTCGGGTAGAGCGGTAGCATCGGCGCGACGATGGCCGTGGCGCCCATCATCGCGACCGTCGCGGAGCCAACGGCGGCATGCAGCACCAGCGCCACCAGCCAGGCGAGCAGGATAGGGTGCATGTGCAGGTTCGAGAGAATATGCGCCAGCGAGTCCGCCAGTCCGCTGGTTTTCAGGATGGCGTTGAACGCGCCGCCCGCGCCGATAATCAGCAAAATGTTGGCGATAGAGCCAAAGCCGTGCTCCGTATGGGTCAGCATCGCGCCCATGCCCATGTGCTGGCGGATCCCCAGCAGGTAGTAGGCGACAAACACGGCGATAAACATCGCGGTGATCGGGTTGCCGATAAACTCCAGCAGCGTATACAGCGTGCCGTCTTTTGACATATTCAGTTCGGCGATGGTCTTCACCAGCATCAGGGCAATCGGCAACAGCACCGTAAACAGCGTGGCGCCCAGCGACGGCAGGGTATGCTCCTCCCGCACCTTCAGGTCTGAAAATTCCGCCGGAACCGGTTTAAACGGCAGACGATTGTCGAGCAGCTTCAGGAACAGCGGGCCGCCGACCAGAGAGGCCATTAGGCCCACCAGCAGGCCGTAGACGATTACCGTCCCAACGTCCGCCCCTAATTTATTGGTCACAAACAGCGCGGCCGGATGCGGCGGCACCACGCAGTGCACCGCCATCAGCGCGGTACAAAGCGGAATGGCCAGCTTGAGCAGCGACGTGTGGGTCTTTTTGGCGATGGAAAACGCCAGCGGGATCAGCAGGACCACGCCCACTTCCACGAACAACGTAATGCCGCAGATCAGGCCCACCAGCACCATAATAACGTCTGCTGACAGCCAGCGGCAGCGCTGCAACGTAATCCCGATGCGCTCTGCCGCGCCGGAAACCTCCATCATCTTGCCGAGAATGGTCCCAAGACCAATCACGGCCGCCAGGAAGCCCAGCGTGCCGCCAATCCCGCTCTCAATGGCGTTTACCATATCCAGCGGGCTCATTCCCATCATTGCGCCGACGAAAAAGCTCGCCAGCAGCAGCGCGAGGAACGGGTGAAACTTCAGCTTAACGATGGTTAAAACAATCAACACAATGCTGACCAGCAGCGTTGCCACAACCCAGACCTGAGATCCCATATCTCACCTCACCCTTATGTCATCTGGGGGTATTGGACGAAAAAGCGGCGTGGGCTGACAAACGATATAAATTGGCGTTCAGGTGAGCCAGATTGAATCAACTGAGTGACTGCGCTCTAAAAAACGCACTTAATCCGCATTAGGTTCACATAAATTCACCCATGAACGGTATGCTGGGCGCAGAAAACACGCGTGAGAATTGTGATGACCGATGCAAATGAAGCCAGAAACCGACTATTAAACGGCTGGCAGCTGTCGAAAATGTACACCTTTGAAGTGGCGGCCCGGCATGAATCCTTCGCGCTGGCGGCGGAGGAGCTGTCGCTCAGCCCCAGCGCGGTGAGCCACCGCATCAACCTGCTGGAAGAGGAGCTGGGTATTCAGCTGTTTGTCCGTTCGCACCGTAAAGTCGAGCTGACGCAGGAGGGAAAGCGCGTTTACTGGACGCTAAAATCGTCCCTCGACACCCTGAATCAGGAGATCCTGGACATCAAAAACCAGGCGCTGTCCGGCACGCTGACGGTCTACTCCCGGCCGTCGATCGCTCAGTGCTGGCTGGTACCCATGCTGGGCGACTTTACCCGCCGCTATCCGTCAATATCGCTTACCGTCCTTACCGGCAATGATTACGTCAATATGCAGCGAACGGGCGTCGATCTGGCGCTCTATTTCGACGATAAGCCGCCAAACCATCTGTCTCATCACTTCCTGATGGACGAAGAGATTTTGCCCGTCTGCTCGCCGCAGTATGCCCGCGAGCATGAGCTGCTGAAAAACCCCGATAACCTTAGCCACTGCACGCTGCTGCATGACCGTCAGGCCTGGAGCAATGATTCCGGTACGGATGAGTGGCTGAGCTGGGCGCAGCACTTTGCGGTGAATATGCCGCCATCGTCGGGCATTGGTTTCGATCGTTCGGACTTAGCGATTATTGCGGCCATCAACCACGTCGGCGTCGCGATGGGCAGAAAGCGGCTGGTGCAAAAACGGCTTGAACGGGGCGAACTGATCGCCCCGTTTGGTGACAAGACCCTGAAATGCCATCAGCACTACTATGTTTCGACGCTTTCGGGCCGACAGTGGCCGAAAATAGACGCCTTTATCGGCTGGCTGAGAGAACTGGCAGGTTGAAGAATTATTACGCTTTCGCGCTACACCAAATGTGAAAAAGCGTGCTAAATACAGGTAATGCTTTCGATTTATCCAGGGTAAACCGTGTTAAAGCCTCTTATAGCGACCGCGTTACTGATCTCTTCCGGCTGGGCCATTGCCGCTGAGCCGCCGCTGACGGCTGCCCGTTATGCGCAGCAGCTTGGCGTCGGTATGGATGTGGACTGGGCGCGCACCGAGCGCGGCATACGCGAATTCGACCCGCTGGTGGTCCGCGATTTTCGGGCTAAAGGCATTACCCACGTGCGCATCCGCGTGGCCGACGAGCCGACGGAAGCTCGGCTGATCCACCTGCGCAAGCTGGTAGAAGCCTGTGAGCAGTATGGCGTGATCCCGATAGTCGCGTATCAGGCTGATGAATATAAAAACGACCCGAAAGCCGATAACGAGAAAGAGACGGTCAACTGGTGGATTGCCGTGGCGCACTATTTCGGTCAAAGCTACCCGTTGCTGGGTTTTGATCTCATTTATGAGCCGGCCGACAAGCTCAACCACAATCTGGCGTCGCTAAACCGCGTGTATGAAAAAACCGTTAAAGCGATCCACGACATCGACCCGCAGCGCATGATCTTCATTGCGCCACGCCTGCGTGCCGCGCCGGAGGAGTTATCCAGCCTGAAGCTGCCCGCGCACAGCCAAACCTATCTGCTGGCGGAGTGGCATATTTTCCCGTGGGGGCCGCTGAAAAATGGCGGTAAATACCCGTGGACGTCCGGCACGGCGGCGGAGAAAGCGGCTATCCGTAACCGCATCAATGCCGCGCTGCACTGGCAGCAAAAAACCGGGCACGTTAGCTGGGTCGGGGGCTGGGGCGTGGGGGAGTCAAGTCGCTTAACGCCAACCGCCTCGCAAATGGCCTTTGCCACCTATATGGCCTGCGAGCTGCAAAAGGCGAAAATTCCGTATGCGCTTAACGCGGACTTCCAGTTTTACGACGGGGAAGAGGGGGCCTGGCGGCCAGCGCCAGAGCCGTTACTGCAGGCGATGATTGCGCCCGTCTGTGAAAAGCCCGGCGAGAAGCCGGGCCATCATGCGGTTAAACCGGCTGCTCGTGATGCGGGACACGCGACGCCAGCGGCAGCCAGCACAGTAAAATCAGCAGCCCCATCAGCGTCATCAGCAGGCCCAAACTAGCCTGCCCGGTCTGCGGCATCATCGCCGAGAGCCAGGCCAGCGCGCCGGAACCGATGTTCTGCAAACCGCCCACCAGCGCGCCCGCCGTACCTGCAAGGAACGGGAACGGCTCCATCGCGCCGCTGGTGGCGAGCGGGAACAGCATCCCCGCGCCAAAGAAGAACAGCGCCGCCGGGATGAGCAGCGTCCAGACGGTCATCACGCCAAACAGCCCCGGGATCCACATCATCAGACCCGCCAGCAGACAGCTGATCACCGACTGCCACATCAGGGTGGAGAAGCGTTTGTTTGGTCGACCGGCAAACCACGCGCCGAAGAACGCCGCCGGGATCGGCAGAATAAACAGAATGCTCACCACCATGCTGCTCAGGCCCAGCCCCGCGCCCAGCAGCACGCCGGAGCAGGCTTCGAACACCGCGATGCCCGCCAGGCCGCCGATGAGCATCAGCAGGTAGCAGGTAAACGCGCCGTTGCCGAACAGCGTTTTATAGCTGGCGAGCAGCTTCGTGCGCGGCGCGTCCTGCGGACGCGTTTCCGGCATCCAGCGCGCCATGCTGAAGGTGACAATGATGCACAGCACCAGCAGGAAGGCGTAGCAGGCGCGCCAGGACCACATCGTGTCCAGCAGGCCGCCGATCAGCGGGGCCAGCAGCGGGCTGACCAGAATCCCCATATTCAACAGACTGTTGGCATGACGGAGCTGGGTGCCCTGATACATATCGCGCGGTAAGGTTCGCGCCATCACCCCGCCAACGCCGGTCCCCACGCCCTGCAGGGCGCTGGCGGCAATCAGTACGGTCAGGCTGTGGGTGGTAATGGCAATTACCGTCGCCACCATGAAAATGCTCATGCCCACCAGGATCACCGGGCGACGCCCGACGCGGTCGGAGAGCGGGCCGTAGAAGAGCTGCGAAACGCCATAGGTCAGCAGGTAGGCCGCCATTACGCTCTGTACCGCGCCCTCGCGGACGTTCAATTCCTTTGCCATGTCGGCAATCGCCGGAATGTAGATGGTTTGCGCCATCTGACCGACGGCCACCAGTAACACCAGCATCAACAATAAGTTAACGTTCCGTTGCTTTTTCATGTCGCTGAATACTTTTGCCAAAAGAGAAAAATGAAGAATAAGTGACTGCGCATTCCCATAAATGCGCGAGGAATCTACCACAGAGAGATGACAATTTAAGCATTGTCGCGGTGAATGAAAAAACCGGTAAAGGCAGGATTTGTAAACAAGAACGGCAACTAATGTTGCCAGTGCTTTACGCCAGGCGCAGCAGAATGGCGCCGCCGGCGATACCCAGCGCTGCTGCAATGCGCAGGCCCGCAACCTTCTCTTTTAAAAGCAAAAAAGCGATCAGCGCGCCAAAGAGTATGGAGGTTTCACGCAGCGCCGCGACCACCGCCAGCGGCGCCTGCGTCATCGCCCACAGCGCCAGACCGTAAGAGCCCATAGTCCCCACCCCGCCAAGCAGCCCCTTTTTCCAGTGCAGACGCAGGTAGCCGGACGCCTCGCGCCGACGCGCGACCATCGCCCAGCTCAGCAGGCAGAAGCCGTTCATAAAGAAGGTCCACAGCGTATAGCCCAGCGCGGTCTCCGACAGCCGCACGCCGGTGCCGTCCACCAGCGTATATCCCGCAATAAAGCAGGCGTTCAGCAGCGCCAGCCAGATCCCCTTGCGTGACTTCATGCGCCCGTTCATTGCCATCGCCAGAATCGACAGGCAAATTACCCCGATGCCGGACCAGGCGAGCCAGGAGAGACGATCGCCAAGCGCCAGCACGCCGATCAGCGCCACCAGCAGCGGGGCGGTGCCGCGCATCAGCGGGTAGGTCTGGCTCATATCGGAAACCTGATAGGTCTTCGCGACCAGCACGGTGTAGACCACCTGTAAGGCACAGGAGACGATCAAAAACGGCCAGCTTTCGGCAGAGGGCTGGGGAGAGAAGGGGAGCAGCACCAGAGCAATCAGCGTGGCGGACCCGCTGACGCTAATCGCGGAATAGAGCTTGTCCGTTCCGGCTTTAACGATGGCATTCCAGCTGGCATGCAGCAGGGCGGCAAACAGCAAAATACAGAATACGGTGAGGGTCATGGCGTGTCGGGTGGTGAATTGTCACTCAACTGTAACATTCACGCCCTGAAGCTGCCAGCCGCTTATACCGCACAAAAAAGGCGGTGCGTCACCCGCGGTTCGTCCGAGACCAGCGTAAACCCTGCCCGGCGATAAAACCCGTAGGCAGCGTCCGGCGCATGGGTATTGAGGAAATCAAACCAGATGCTGGCATCGGCCATCACAACGGTTAAAAGCTGCTTGCCAATCCCCAGCCCGCGGCACTTCTCGCTGACGTAGAGATGGCGAATACGCCCTGCGCGCGGCTGCTGGCTGAACGGATCGCGGTTGAGGCCACACACGCCCACCAGCTTGCCGTTGAGAAACGCCCCCAGCAGCTTTTCACCCGGCGCGTTAAAGCGGTTCTCACCCCGCTGCCAGCTCTCTTCCAGCCTGCGTAGCATGTTGAAATTCAGTGCAATACTTTCCGCCTTCAGGGCGATATACCCCGGCTCATCCGGTGTGACGGGCTCAATTAACAGACGCGACATAGCATTCCCTCGTTATTAAAGAGGGGCGGTTGCCCGCCCCTCTCAGGTGCGACTTGAACCTGAATTACCGAACGAATTTCAGGACAGCATCAAGCAGTTGCAGTACAGCAACAATGAGTTTGAGGATAAGTATCACCATATCCACTACGCTCATACGCGTCTCCTTTTGGTTAAAAGGAGCACGATGCTGGCGTACCTTTCCGCCGCCTGTTGCCAGCACCTGGATTGACGTAACACAGTGTGCTCACTTCAGGGGTTAAGGCACTGACGGCACCACCCGTTTCAGCCAGGACTTCGTTGCGCCGGTAGAACTGCGGCCCCCTCGCTCACTGCGAACACCCTCAGTATAGATAAATACTGTACGTATGAACAGTATTTTGTGGACAAAATCTGGAAGGCGATCCATACTCAAAAACGTCAAAATCCGTGCCGGAATTGCGCGTTCGTCTTCGATCGCGTATACTTTTTGCGTTGACGTAACACAGTGTGTTCTGCGGCGACCAACCGCAAAACCCTGATAAAAACCTCGCTTCGGCGGGGTTTTTTGTTTTCATCCCCCAACAAACGAAACGTGATCCCTGACGCATTTTTGCGCAGATGAAAATATTTCCATTGTCACGCCCGAAAACCTGTGTTTGTATAAATTCCATCAATGATTCCAAACACAGGTCCCCAATGACTTCATCCATCTTCACTTCGACCCTACTAAAAACTGCGCAACCAGCCGCAGTGGTCGTCGTGCGTGTGGTGGTGGTCGTCGGCAATGCGCCGTAGGGACTGGATCAACACACGAATCCAAAACCCCGCCGGCGCAAACCGGGCGGGGTTTTTCGTTTAGGACCCTCCCCGGAAAGTCGGCTCAGAAGAAAAGGACTGGAGCATGGCAAGTTCGGGCACAACATCCACCAAGACGCGTTTTACCGGCGCGCAGCTGATCGTTCATCTGCTGGAGCGACAGGGCATCACCACGGTTGCGGGCATCCCTGGCGGCACGGTGCTGCCGCTGTACGATGCGTTAAGCCAAAGCACGCAGATCCGCCACGTGCTGGCGCGCCACGAGCAGGGGGCGGGGTTCATCGCTCAGGGCATGGCGCGCACGCAGGGTAAACCGGCGGTCTGTATGGCCTGCAGCGGGCCGGGCGCAACCAACCTGGTCACCGCCATCGCCGACGCGCGCCTCGACTCCATTCCGCTGATCTGCATTACCGGCCAGGTGCCGTCCTCGATGATCGGTACCGATGCGTTCCAGGAAGTGGATACCTACGGCATCTCTATCCCCATCACCAAACATAACTATTTAGTTCGCGACATCGCAGAACTTCCTCAGGTTATCAGCGATGCGTTCCGCATTGCGCAGTCCGGCCGCCCGGGCCCGGTGTGGATAGACATTCCTAAGGATGTCCAGACCGCAGAGATCGAGATCGACGTTCTGCCGGAGCCGGGCGAGCGTGCCCCCGCGCCGGAGTTCAGCGCTGAGAGCGTACGCGACGCCGCCGCCATGATTAACGCCGCCAAACGCCCGGTGCTCTATCTGGGCGGCGGGGCGATTAACGCTGCGGATGAAATCCGCCAGTTTGCGGAAAAAGCCAACCTGCCGACCACCATGACCCTGATGGCGCTGGGTATGCTGCCTAAAGCGCACCCGCTGTCCCTGGGGATGCTGGGCATGCACGGCGCGCGCAGCACCAACTACATCCTGCAAGAGGCGGATTTGCTGATTGTGATGGGCGCGCGTTTTGATGACCGGGCGATTGGCAAAACCGAGGAGTTCTGCCCGAACGCGAAAATCATTCACGTGGATATCGATCGCGCCGAGCTGGGTAAAATCAAGCAGCCGCACGTGGCGATTCAGGGGGACGTAGCCGAAGTGCTGGCGCAGCTGATCCCGCAAACCGACGCGACCGATCGCGCCGACTGGCGCCAGCTGGTGGCCGATCTGCAGCGCGAGTTCCCGGGCGCGATCCCAACTGAAGGCGATCCGCTGAGCCACTATGGCCTGATCAACGCCGTGGCCGCCTGCGTCGACGACAGCGCGATTATCACCACCGACGTGGGCCAGCACCAGATGTGGACCGCCCAGGCCTACCCGCTGAACCGTCCGCGCCAGTGGCTGACCTCAGGCGGCCTCGGCACCATGGGCTTTGGTCTGCCTGCAGCAGTAGGTGCAGCGCTGGCGAATCCGGACCGCAAGGTCATCTGCTTCTCCGGCGACGGCAGCCTGATGATGAACATTCAGGAGATGGCGACCGCAGCCGAAAACCAGTTAGACGTGAAAATCATCCTGATGAACAACGAGGCGCTGGGGCTGGTGCACCAGCAGCAGAGCCTGTTCTACAAGCAGGGCGTATTTGCGGCGACCTATCCGGGGATGATTAACTTTATGCAGATTGCCGCCGGCTTTGGCCTGCACACCTGCGATCTGAACGCGGAAGAGGATGCCCACGCGGCGCTGCAGGCGGCGATCTCGCGTCCGGGCCCGGCGCTGATCCACGTGCGTATCGACCCTGAACAAAAAGTGTATCCGATGGTGCCGCCGGGTGCGGCAAATACTGAGATGGTGGGAGAATAAGCCATGCAGAAACAACATGATAACGTCATTCTGGAACTCACCGTCCGCAACCACCCTGGCGTCATGACCCACGTCTGCGGGCTGTTTGCCCGCCGGGCGTTTAACGTGGAAGGCATTCTCTGTCTGCCGATTCAGGGCAGCGAGCACAGCCGCATCTGGCTACTGGTCAACGATGACCAGCGTCTGGAGCAGATGATGGCGCAAATCGACAAGCTGGAGGACGTCACCAACGTGGCTCGCAACCAGTCCGATCCCACCATGTTTAACAAAATTGCGGTGTTCTTCGAATAGATCGCTTAAGGTAAGCGTCTTTCGCTCTTGTAGGCCGGATAAGCGCAGCGCCATCCGGCTTTTTCAGACCGCAGGAACACACATGACCACCATCGCCCTTATCGACGACCACCTTATCGTCCGCTCTGGCTTTGCCCAGCTTCTCAACCTCGAACCGGATTTCCAGGTCGTGGCCGAGTTTGGCTCCGGCCGCGAGGCGCTGGCGGGCCTGCCGGGGCGCGGGGTGCAGGTCTGTATCTGCGACATTTCGATGCCGGATCTCTCCGGGCTGGAGCTGTTAAGCCAGCTGCCGAAAGGAATGGCGACCATTATGCTCTCGGTCCACGACAGCCCGGCGCTGGTCGAGCAGGCACTCAACGCGGGCGCACGCGGCTTCCTCTCTAAACGCTGCAGCCCGGACGAGCTGATTGCCGCCGTGCGCACCGTCTCCACCGGCGGTTGCTACCTGACGCCGGAAATCGCCATCAAGCTGGCGGCTGGACGACAGGATCCGCTCACCCGGCGCGAGCGTCAGGTGGCTGAGAAGCTCGCGCAGGGGATGTCGGTAAAAGAGATTGCCGCCGAGCTGGATCTGTCGCCGAAGACCGTGCACGTCCATCGCGCCAACCTGATGGAAAAACTCAACGTCAGCAACGACGTCGAGCTGGCGCGCTGCATGTTCGACAGCTGGCAATGAGTCCCGTCTTTTCGCGGCTGATCGCCGTCGTTGCCAGCTTTTTCATCTTCTCCGCCGCGTGGTTCTGCCTGTGGAGCATCAGCCTGCATCTGGTGGAACGTCCTGAGCTGGCGGTGCTGCTGTTTCCCTTCGGCCTGCGTCTGGGGTTAATGCTCCAGTGCCCGCGCGGCTACTGGCCCGTTTTGCTGGGCGCAGAGTGGCTGCTGCTGGTCTGGCTGGCGCAGGAAGTGGCCCTCGCGCATCTGCCCTTATTGATGACCGGAAGCCTGCTCACGCTTCTCCCGGTTGCCCTCATTTCCCGCTATCGTCACCAGCGCGACTGGCGCACGCTGCTGCGCCAGGGGGCGGCGCTGATTGCCGCCGCGCTGCTGCAGTCCCTGCCGTGGGTTGGCGATAGGGAGATGCTCAACGCCCTGCTGCTGACCCTCACCGGCGGCTTGACGCTGGCACCGACCTGCCTCGTTATCTGGCACTATCTCTCCAGCACCGTCTGGCAGCCGCTTGGTCCGGGGCTGGTGTCCCAACCGGTGAACTGGCGCGCCCGGCATCTCATCTGGTATCTGCTGCTGTTCGTGGTGAGCCTCTGGCTCCAGCTTGGTCTGCCCGCCGAGCTTTCACGCTTCACGCCGTTTTGCCTGGCGCTGCCGATTATCGCCCTGGCCTGGCACTACGGCTGGCAGGGGGCGCTGATCGCGACCCTGATGAACGCCATCGCGCTGATCGCCAGCCAGACCTGGCACGACCATCCGGTGGATCTGCTGCTCTCGCTGCTGGCCCAGAGCCTGACCGGGCTGCTGCTGGGGGCGGGCATTCAGCGCCTGCGCGAGCTGAACCAGTCCCTGCAAACCGAGCTGGCGCGCAACCGGCGTCTGGCTGAACGCCTGCTGGAGACGGAAGAGAGCGTGCGGCAGGAGGTCGCCCGCGAGCTGCACGATGACATCGGCCAGACGATCACCGCCATCCGCACCCAGGCGGGCATTGTCCAGCGCCTGGCGGCAGAAAACGCAGGCGTGAAGCAGGGCGGGGCGCATATTGAACAGCTTTCGCTGGGCGTGTATGACTCGGTGCGACGCCTGCTCGGCAGGCTGCGGCCGCGCCAGCTTGACGACCTGTCGCTGGAGCAGGCGGTACGCTCCCTGATGCGCGAGATGGAGCTGGAAAGCCGCGGCATTGTCAGCCATCTCGACTGGCGCATTAGCGAACCTGCGCTGAGCGAAGGCCAGCGCGTGACGCTGTTCCGCGTCTGTCAGGAAGGGCTGAACAATATCGTCAAGCACGCCAGCGCCAGCGCGGTCACGATCCAGGGCTGGCAGCAGGACGAGCGCCTGATGCTGGTGATTGAAGACGACGGCTGCGGCCTGCCGCCCGGCTCCGGGCAGCAGGGCTTTGGCCTGGCGGGCATGCGCGAGCGCGTGAAGGCGCTGGGCGGCACGCTGAGCCTCTCCTGCACCCACGGGACGCGCGTCAGCGTCAGTTTGCCGTTAAGGACGCATCATGTTTAAAACCCCAGCCAGCGCAGCCCCGTTAAGCAACAAAGCGGAAATCGACGCCCGCTACCGCTACTGGCGACGTCATATTCTGATTACCATCTGGCTCGGCTACGCGCTGTTCTACTTCACCCGTAAAAGTTTCAACGCCGCCGCGCCGGAAATCCTTGCCAGCGGTGTGATGACGCGCACCGACATCGGCCTGCTGGCGACGCTGTTCTACATCACCTACGGCCTTTCGAAGTTCTTCTCCGGCATCGTCAGCGATCGCTCAAATGCCCGTTATTTCATGGGCGTTGGGCTGATCGCCACCGGCGTGGTGAATATTCTGTTTGGCTTCTCCACCTCGCTGTGGGCCTTTGCCCTGCTGTGGGCGCTGAACGCCTTCTTCCAGGGCTGGGGCGCGCCGGTCTGCGCCCGCCTGCTCACCGCCTGGTACTCACGCAACGAACGCGGCGGCTGGTGGGCCGTCTGGAACACCGCGCACAACGTCGGCGGGGCGCTGATCCCGATGGTGGTGGGGGCCGCGGCGCTGCACTACGGCTGGCGCGCGGGGATGATGATTGCCGGTGGCCTGGCGATTGTTGCCGGGCTGTTCCTCTGCTGGCGCCTGCGCGACAGGCCACAAACCGTGGGCCTGCCGCCGGTGGGCGACTGGCGGCACGACGAGATGGAGATTGCCCAGCAGCAGGAGGGCGCGGGGCTGACCCGCAGGGAGATCCTCACCAAATACGTGCTGAAAAACCCGTACATCTGGCTGCTGTCGCTCTGCTACGTGCTGGTCTACGTGGTGCGCGCGGCTATCAACGACTGGGGCAATCTGTACATGTCCGAGACGCTCGGCGTGGACCTGGTGACCGCCAACTCGGCGGTGACAATGTTCGAGCTGGGCGGGTTTATCGGCGCGCTGGTGGCGGGCTGGGGCTCGGATAAGCTGTTCAACGGCAACCGCGGCCCGATGAACCTGATTTTTGCCGCCGGGATTTTGCTCTCTGTTGGCTCGCTGTGGCTGATGCCGTTCGCCAGCTACGTCATGCAGGCGGCGTGCTTCTTCACCACCGGCTTCTTCGTCTTTGGCCCGCAGATGCTGATCGGCATGGCGGCGGCGGAGTGCTCGCACAAGGAGGCGGCCGGCGCGGCGACGGGCTTTGTCGGGCTGTTTGCCTACCTCGGCGCATCGCTCTCCGGCTGGCCGCTGGCGCGGGTCATCGACATCTGGCACTGGAGTGGCTTCTTCGCGGTGATCGCCATCGCGGCGGGCATTTCCGCCCTGCTGCTGCTGCCGTTTTTACATGCGCAGGCCCCGCGTGAAGCCAGCGTGATGTGATGCGCCTCACCTTTTCACCCCGAGTGGCGCAAAACTAGGAAATTTTCCCGGTTTTACCTGGACGCTGTCTCAGGCATCTCTCCCGGCTGATTTTTACAATGCTGCAAAAATCAGCTCAGGAGTAAACCAACCATGCTGGCCTTCTTAAACCAGGTGCGCAAGCCGACTCTGGATCTGCCGCTCGACGTGCGGCGCAAGATGTGGTTCAAACCGTTCATGCAGTCCTATCTGGTGGTCTTCATCGGCTACCTGACCATGTATCTGATCCGCAAAAACTTTAACATCGCGCAGAACGACATGATCTCGACCTACGGGCTGAGCATGACGCAGCTGGGGATGATTGGCCTGGGCTTCTCCATCACCTACGGCGTGGGCAAGACCGTCGTTTCCTACTACGCGGACGGCAAAAACACCAAGCAATTCCTGCCGTTTATGCTGATCCTCTCCGCCATCTGTATGCTCGGCTTCAGCGCCAGCATGGGCGCGGGTTCCGTTAGCCTGTTCCTGATGATCGCCTTCTACGCCCTGAGCGGTTTCTTCCAGAGTACCGGCGGGTCGTGCAGCTACTCCACCATTACCAAATGGACCCCGCGCCGCAAGCGTGGTTCCTACCTCGGCATGTGGAACATCTCCCACAACCTCGGCGGGGCGGGCGCGGCTGGCGTAGCGCTGTTCGGCGCAAACTACCTGTTCGACGGCCATGTGATCGGTATGTTTATCTTCCCGTCGATTATCGCCCTGATCGTCGGCTTTATCGGCCTGCGCTACGGCAGCGACTCCCCAGAATCGTACGGCCTCGGCAAAGCCGAAGAGCTGTTCGGCGAGGAGATCAGCGAAGAGGACAAAGAGACCGAAGAGAACGAGATGTCCAAATGGCAGATCTTTGTTGAGTACGTGCTGAAAAACAAAGTGATTTGGCTGCTCTGCTTCTCAAACATCTTCCTCTACGTGGTGCGTATCGGCATTGACCAGTGGTCAACCGTGTATGCTTTCCAGGAGCTGAAGCTTTCTAAAGAAGTGGCGATTCAGGGCTTCACCCTGTTCGAAGTGGGCGCGCTGGTCGGCACGCTGCTGTGGGGCTGGCTCTCCGACCTCGCCAACGGCCGTCGCGCGCTGGTGGCCTGCATCGCGCTGGCGTTGATTATCGCCACCCTCGGCGTCTACCAGCACGCCAGCAACCAGTACGTTTACCTCGCATCCCTGTTCGCGCTCGGCTTCCTGGTGTTTGGTCCGCAGCTGCTGATCGGCGTGGCGGCAGTGGGCTTCGTACCGAAAAAAGCGATCGGCGCCGCCGATGGGATTAAAGGCACCTTCGCCTATCTGATCGGCGACAGCTTTGCCAAGCTGGGTCTGGGGATGATCGCCGACGGCACGCCAATTTTCGGCCTCACCGGCTGGGCGGGCACCTTCGCGGCGCTGGATGCGGCAGCGATCGGCTGTATCGTCCTGATGGCGATGGTCGCGGTGCTGGAAGAACGTAAAATTCGCCGTGAAAATCGCGCGCAGAAATTAAAAACAGCCTGAGTGTGCAGGTAACTTCTTTGCCCGGTGTGTGATGCCGGGCTTTTTTATTTGCGCCGACGGCGTTAATACCTGATCCCCCATTCCGCAACGTCTTTTCAGAGCACTATTCTGGTTATGCCCGCTGTTGACGCCGTGCGTTTCCCGCTATGATGAGCGGCTAGTCAAAGGAGAACGCATGGTCTGGATAATGCTGGCAACGCTTGCCGTGGTGTTTGTGGTGGGATTTCGCGTCCTGACCTCAGATTCCCGCCGCGCCATCAAACGTTTAAGCGAGCGTCTGGGCATCACCCCGATGCCGGTTGAGTCGATGATCGATCAGTTCGGTAAAACGCCGGGCAATGAGTTTATCCGCTACCTTGAACGGCCGGACGAGGCGCATCTGCAAAACGCCGCGCAGGTGCTGCTGATCTGGCAGGTCTGCATTGTCGACGGCAGCGAGGAGAACCTGCACACGTGGCACCGCATGCTGCGTAAAGCCCGCCTGGCCGCGCCCATTACCGATGCGCAAATTCGTCTGGCGCTTGGCTTTATGCGCGAGATGGAGCCCGATCCGCAGGAGCTGAACGCCTTCCAGCTACGCTATAACCAGCTCTTCCTGCCGGAAGAGGGCGTGTTTTACCTCCACTGATCCCCTCTAAAAACCACAAAAGTTGTCTAAACGTTAAATTCGTCACACTTTTGATGATAAACTGCGCGACTTTTCCGCACGTTTTTATCTTCAGGTGACGCCATGACAGAACATATCCAGCCCACGACCCGACCGCAGACCAAAGAGGTTTCACGCCCCAACTGGTCGGCGGTTTTCTCCGTGGCGTTCTGCGTCGCCTGCCTGATTACCGTTGAGTTTCTGCCGGTGAGCCTGCTGACGCCGATGGCGCAGGATCTGGGCATTTCCGAAGGCGTGGCGGGGCAGTCCGTTACCGTCACCGCCTTCGTGGCGATGTTCGCCAGCCTGTTTATCACCCAGGTGATTGGCACCATCGACCGCCGCAAGGTGGTCATTCTGTTCAGCGTGCTGCTGACGCTCTCCTGCCTGCTGGTCTCCTTCGCGGAAAGCTTCACCCTGCTGCTGCTCGGTCGCGCCTGCCTGGGGCTGGGGCTCGGCGGCTTCTGGGCGATGTCGGCCTCGCTCACTATGCGCCTGGTGCCGGCGCGTACGGTGCCGAAGGCCCTGTCCGTTATCTTCGGTGCGGTCTCCATCGCGCTGGTGATCGCCGCGCCGTTAGGCAGCTTCCTCGGCGGGATTATTGGCTGGCGTAACGTCTTCAACGCCGCGGCGGTGATGGGCCTGCTCTGCATCATTTGGGTGTGGAAAGCGCTGCCGTCCCTGCCGGGCGAAGCGGCGCACCATAAACAGAACATGTTCGCGCTGCTCAAGCGCCCCGGCGTGCTGGCGGGGATGACCGCCATCTTTATGGCCTTTGCCGGGCAGTTTGCCTTCTTTACCTATATCCGCCCGGTGTTTATGATCATGGCGGGCTTTGACGTGGACGGCCTGACGCTGGTGCTACTGAGCTTTGGTATCGCCAGCTTTGTCGGTACCTCGCTGTCGTCGCAGTTCCTGAAACGCTCCCTGAAGGTGGCGCTGGCGGGTGCGCCGCTGGTGCTGGCGGCGAGCGCCACGGTGCTGGTGCTGTGGGGCAGCGATAAGTGGGTCGCGTCTGCCATTGCGATTATCTGGGGCTTTGCCTTTGCGCTGGTGCCGGTGGGCTGGTCGACGTGGATCACCCGCTCGCTTGCCGATCAGGCGGAAAAAGCCGGGTCGATTCAGGTGGCGGTGATCCAGCTGGCGAACACCTGCGGCGCGGCCATTGGCGGCGTGGCGCTCGACCATCTGGGGCTGACGTCACCGCTGGTGATTTCCGGTACGCTGATGCTGCTGACGGCGCTGCTGGTGGCAGGGAAGGTTAAAGCGAAGTAGTGTTTTTCTCCCTCTCCCGTGGGAGAGGGTTGGGGTGAGGGCATCAGGCTACGCCGATGCCTTAACCCTTCTACGCGAATCCATCGAAATCAGCACCACCGACGACACGATCAGCAGCGTCCCCAGCCAGTCCGGCAGGGTGAACGCCACGCCCAGCAACACCACCGACAGCAGCGCGCTGCTCAGCGGCTCGGCGCAGCTCAGGATGCTCGCCTTCGGCCCGCCGATCATCTGTGCGCCTTTCAGATACAGGCTGAACGTCAGCGCGGTGCCAATCACCACCAGGTAGAAAAACGCCAGCAGCAGGCTGCCGTCGATCACGAAGGTGGTGCCGCGTCCGGCGTAGAACGGCGTCAGCATTAATCCGGCAATCAACATACTCCAGCCGACAATCGGCAGCGTGCCGTAGCGGGCAATCAGCGTTGACGGATAGGTGGTGTAAAACGCGGCGGCAAACGCCGAGGCGATGCCGAAGAACAGGGCGGCAGGCGAGATGGAGAGCGAGGTTGGGTCGCCGTGGGTGACCAGCAGGAACGTCCCGACAAGTGAGGTCACAATCGCGGACAAAACAAACACGCCGGGGCGCTTTTTCCGCGCCAGCGCGAACCATGCCACGATAATCGTTGGCGACAGAAACTGCAGCACGGTGGCCGTTGCCGCGTTGGATTTTTCAATCGTCAGCAGGAAGGTGAGCTGCACGGTGAGCGCGCCGACCAGCGAGAAAAAAAGCAGGCTGAGGGCGTCTTTGCGATGTTTGATGACCGAGAAAATCTTGTCGCCGTGAACGAAGGAGAGCGTCAGCAGGATCACGCCGGTAAACAGCAGGCGAACCATGGTCAGGTAAGGCGAAGAAATGTGGCTTTTCTCCATGATGTACTGCGCGCAAACGCCGGAACTGCCCCATAAAACGGCGGCGATCAGGACGTTCAGCATCCCTTTACGTGTGGAACCCATTTTCTCCCCTGTTATGTTGGTTTTTTTGTAGCATAACATGGGATCTTGCCGGGTGGCGCTACGCTTACCCGGCCTACAAAACCTTGTAGGCCCGTGCAAGCGCAGCGCCGCCGGGCGAAACAAACGGCGCTCTACTAGAACCACGCCTCCCACATCGCGCCGACGTTGAAGTCGTCGAGCGTCTCGTCTTTGGTGTTGTTCACGCGCGCGGTGCGTGCGTTATCCACCTTGCCGCCGGTCACGTAGAAGCGCAGCATCGGACGGAACTCCGGCCCCATGGCGATAGACATGTTCTGCGACAGGGTCAGCTTCCAGCCTTTGTTGTCGCCGCCGTTGTCGTAATCCACGTGCTGCCAGCCCGCTTCCAGCCAGGTGGAGTGAACGTCGTTCCACCAGTGCATCGGGCGCACGATGGCGTTGTAGTTCTTGCGGTTGTCGGTCTTATCACGGCTGTTGTCGTAGTCGTGGAAGGCGAGGATGTACTCCACCTGCGTGGCCTGGGTGAATTTGTACAGCCCTTCGAAGCTGGCGTAGACCGTGGTCAGGTCTTCGGTTTTATTGAACACGCTGTTGTCCGAATTATCGGAGTAGCGGGCAATCACCTTGTTCACGCCGCTGTCGTTGGTGTGGCTCAGCACCACGCCGCCCTGCCAGGCGTTCAGACGCTCGTCGCTCTCTACCGCTTTTGAATCAAAGCCGTAGTTGGCGTACAGCTCCAGATCCAGCGGACCGAGCTTCATACCGTGGATTTTAGAGGTGGCCGCGTAGTTACCTTTGTCGCCCGTGCCGGACCCGCCGGTACAGGTGATGCGTGACGGGTTCGCTTCGTCTTCCATCACTTCCGGGCTACAGGATTCCACTGCCGCCACGGCAGCGACGTCAAACTGCACGCCGCCGATATCGAAGTTCTTCACCCCGGCGCCCTGGCCGTCGTGGTTCATCCAGAAGTAATCGTTGATGCCCTGCTGCGGACGCTGGTGGAAGTCGCGACCGGCCCAGAAGTAGGCGTTCGGGTTGGAGGCCATAATGTTGGTCACCCCCGCGTAGGCTTTTTTCAGGTTAACTTCGTCGCCCCAGTGGTCGATCATCACGTTGATGTCCCAGATGGCGCCGTTTTCTCCCTTGAAGGCTTTAGAGAGCTGGAACTCGCCGCCGTTGCCTTCGTTACCCAGACGACCGATCGCGGACGCGCCGTTGTAGGAGCCATCCACCGCCACATATTTCTGATCGGCGGCCTGGAAGTGCGCGCCGTAGCGGGCGTAGCCGGTAAATTTAATCCCGAACGGAATCGCCATGTCCGGGGATTGCGCCGCGCTTTGCGGCTCGGTCACCACGTCCGCTTTTTTCGCGACGGCGGCATCCATTTTAGCCTGACGTTCGGCCAGGGCTTTATCCACCGCTTTCGCCACAATGGCGTCGATTTGCTCCTGCGTGAATTCCTGGGCGAGCACGGAAATTGGGCAAAGCGCGGCGATAACCGCCATGGTTAATGGAAGTTTTTTAATCGTATTCATGGTTATCTCAATATAGTTTAATTTTATTCAGACAATAACCATCCCGCTCCGATCTGACAGAATATGTCGCTATCATCAGAACAAGTGGATTTCTAATTTTAGGTACAGAGGTATTACAGTAATTTATTTCGCCATAGACTATCTCTGATATAAATGAATTATTTCTTCGGATAATTCACGCGCTAATAAGGAGTTCATTAAATGATCCTGCGCGTGCACCATGATTAACGTCATCGGCTGGCGGCCTTCGCCCGCATCCTGCTCGATCAGTTTGGTCTGCATCTTGTGCGCCTGGCGCGCGTAGCCGTCGGCTTCGCGCAGCAGGCTTTTGGCCTCGTCAATGTTGCCCTGACGCGCCGCGTGCAGCGCTTCAAAGCACAGGCTGCGGGACTGCCCGGCGTTGACGATAATTTCCATTACGGCTTCTTCTAGTGCGATCATCATCATTACTCTTTATCAAAGCTATTATTTAAGGCGGTGGCGGCAAACCACTCCCCGCTTTTCTTAATGGTCCGCTGCTGCGTCTTTAAATCGAGCTGGATAAATCCGTAGCGATTTTTATACGCGTTACACCACGACCAGTTATCAATAAACGTCCACATATGGTAACCAAGACAATTGCACCCTTCGCTAATACCCTTATGCAGCCAGGCTAAATGTTCGGAAATAAACTCGATGCGGTATTGATCGTTAATCTGGCCATTTTCAATAAAACGTTGTTCGTTTTCGACGCCCATGCCGTTTTCAGAAATAAAGCAGCGGGGGTTGCCGTAATTGTCGCGCAGGTTAATCAGAATATCGTAAATACCTGGCGCGTAGATTTCCCAGCCGCGGTACGGGTTCATCTTGCGGCCCGGCATCTCGTAGCTATCAAAGAACCATTCCGGCATAAACGGCGCCTGCGGGTTCACCGCGCTGTCGCGACACTTCACGCGACGCGGCTGATAGTAGTTAATGCCGAGCAGGTCGATTTTCCCTTCCGCAATCAGGAAACCGTCTTCCGGCTTGCAGGCGGGCAGCTGGTCGTAAGATTTCAGCAGCGCCACCAGATCGGCCGGGTATTCGCCGCGCAGGACCGGGTCGAGGAAGCTGCGGTTAAACATCAGATCCGCAACGTGCGCCGCCTTCACGTCTGCCGGGTTCTGCGAACGCGGATACGACGGCGTCAGGTTCAGCACGATGCCGATCTCCCCCGCGTAGTGCCCGGCGCGGTAGGCCTGAACCGCCTTCGCATGGGCCAGCACCGTGTGATACGCCACGGTGGCCGCCCGGCGGAAATCCACTACGTTGGGGTAGTGGAAGTCGTACAGATAACCGCCTTCCACCGGCACGATCGGCTCGTTGAAGGTAAACCAGTGCAGCACGCGGTCGCCGAACAGCTCGAAGCAAATCTGCGCATAGCGGGCGTACGCGTCCACTACGTCACGGTTTTCCCAGCCGCCAATTTCCTGCATCGCCATCGGCATGTCGAAATGGAACAGGGTGATAAACGGCGTGATGCCCTGTTCATTCAGCTCATCAATGACCTGATTATAAAAATCGACCGCGTCCGGGTTCACTTCACCGATACCGTCGGGGATCAGGCGCGCCCAGCTAATCGAGGTACGAAAGCTGTTGTGGTTCAGCTGTTTTAACAGCTGAATGTCCGTTTTCCAGTGCTGATAAAACGTGGAGGTGTGCTGCGGCCCCACGCCGTTGTGAAAACGGTTCGGCTCGCGGGCAAACCAGTAGTCCCACGTGGTTTCACCCTCTCGTGTCCCTTCCGTCTGGAGAGCGGAGCTTGCGCTGCCCCACCAGAAGTTATCGGGAAATGCGTATTTCATGACCCTTCCTCTTTGACTTAATTGCTTGTGGCTTCAGCGGCACCCACGGTTGCAGCCTGGGCTTTCTGCTCTTCGTTTTTAATCAGCGTACGCTCATAGGCGCGCAGGAACGGCAGGTACATCAGCGCCGACATCACCATGCAGACGAGGCACATCACCACCGGGCTCAGCGCCCAGTTCGCCGCCCACGAGGCGCCAATCGGCGCGGGCGTAGTCCACGGGGTTAACGAGACCACCTGTGCCAGCCAGCCGAGCTTGGTTGCGCCGTACGCCAGGCAGGCGTTGACCAGCGGAACAAACACAAACGGGATAAACAGCATCGGGTTCATGATGATCGGCGCGCCGAACAGAATGGGTTCATTGATGTTAAAGAAGCTTGGCACCACGCCCATTTTGCCGATGGTGCGCAGGTGGGTAACGCGGCTGCGCAGCAGCAGGAAGGCCAGCGGCAGGGTGGAACCAACGCCGCCAATCAGCAGGTAGTGATCCCAGAAACCCTGCAGATAAACGTGCGGCAGCGCCGCGCCTGCGGCCAGTGCCGCCTGGTTTGCCGAGAGGTTCGCCATCCAGAACGGGTTCATGATGCCGGTAACAATCAGCGAGCCGTGGATACCCGCGAACCAGAAGATCTGGCACAGCAGCACGGAGAGCAGAATGGCGGGCAGGGAGTCAGACGCGGACACCAGCGGCTCCAGCAGGTGCATGATCGCCTGCGGGATAATCATCCCGGTCTGCGCTTCAATGAACAGGTTCAGCGGGTGCAGCGTGCCGATCACCACCATCACCGGGATCAGGATCTCAAACGAACGCGCCACGCCGGTGGGCACTTCCTTCGGCAGGCGGATGGTGACGTTGTTCTGCTTCAGCCAGGCGTACACGCGGGTTGAGTAAATGGCGGCGATCAGCGCGGTGAAGATGCCCTGGCCGGAGAGGTACTGGGTTGAAATTTTGCCGTCGGCATACGGCGCGGCGACCAGCAGGAAGGCCATAAAGGCCAGCAGGCCGGACATCACCGGGTCGAGGTTAAACTGACGCCCCAGGCTCGCCCCAATTCCTACCGAGATGAAGAAGGTCATCACGCCCATGCTGAGGTTAAACGGCAGCATCAGCTGTTCGCGGTAGGTTTGGGAAAAATCCAGCCAGCCGCGGGCGAAGCTGTTAGTGGTATCCGCCGAGAACGGCGGGAAGATGAACACCAGCATAAACGAGCCGATGATCATAAACGGCAGCGCGGCGGTAAAGCCGTCGCGGATGGCAATCACGTACTTTTGCTGACCGAGCTTCGCGGCCAGCGGGGTAATTGACTGCTCAATCACCGCAACCATGGATTGATATAACGAACTCATGTGAACACCTTTTAGTGTGCCGCTTCGATGAGCGACAGAGCAAAGTCCAGTACTTTATCGCCACGCTGCATGCCGTAGTCCATCATGTCGATGGGCTGCACCGGAATGCCATGCGTCGCCGCCTTGTCTGAGAGTGTCTGTAACATGTATTTCACTTGCGGTCCGAGAAGTACCACCTGGTATTGCGGAAACTGCGTATCAAATTCGGAAACACCGTACGCATCAATCTTCACCGGCAAACCACGTTCTTTCGCGACATCGACCATTTTGCTGACCAACAGGCTGGTGGACATCCCGGCAGAGCAGCACAGCATAATCTTGAACATCGACAACCATCCTCTAAATGTAAAAAGTTATTGCGAGGATGATTGGACATGATACGGAAACCGGTTTCCATTGATAAAAGACAGAACTGTGACAACCATCAAGATCCAATACTTATGAGGCTAATTAACCGGATGCAGGTCACATAATTTGGCTGTTTTGACATCATTTTGAGTGGAAATGGAAAATCGGTTTCCATGGAAAACGGAAACGGATATACTCCGCTCTGGCTATAATGTGAGCCGAAGCGGTCATGGAATTTGCAGGCGCGAGGTAAGCCTGCCAGGGGAAAGAGATGTCGACAATCAATGATGTATCACGTCTTGCCGGGGTGTCTAAAGCCACGGTATCGCGAGTGTTGAGTGGGTCGCGTGGCGTAAAGGAAGCCAGCCGTCAGGCCGTTCTGAAGGCAGTGGATGAGCTTAACTACCGGCCTAATGTGATTGCCCAGTCGCTGCTGAGCCAGTCTACGGGCTGTATCGGGGTGATTTGCGCCCAGGAAAACATTAACCAGACCACCGGTTATCTCTACGCGCTGGAAAAACAGCTCAGCCAGCATCAAAAACACCTGCTGCTGCGTTTCGCGCACAGCAAAGCGGAAGTGATGCACGCTCTTGAGGAACTCTCCTGCGGGCTTTGCGATGACATCCTGGTGATTGGCGCGCGTTTCCCGCTGGACGTCGACATGGACAACGTCATTCTGGTGGACTGCATGGAGTCTGATAATTCCAACAGCATCCAGTTCGATCACGCCTTTGCCGCCGAAACCGCCTGTAACTACCTGACCAGCCAGGGGCGACGCCAGATTGCCCTGATCCATCCGCACGGCAGCGGTTTTGCTGACCAGGTGCTGCTCGGCTACAAGCACGCGCTGGAGAAAAATTTCCTGCCCTTTAATCGCAACCTTGTGTTCATGGACGCGACCTCGTCGTCCGTTGCGCTACAGGAGCTGCTGAATAACGCCAGCACGCTGAACTTCAACGCGCTGCTGGTGGCGGACGAGCAGGAAGCCCAGCGGGTGATCCCGCAGCTGCAGGCGTTTAATAAATCCGTGCCGGACGACATTATGGTCTTTAGCCTGGCCGGATCGCTGCACCTGCCGGGTATTCCGGTGATCCCGGCGATTGAATATTCTATGGATGCGATGGCGGCGCGTATCGTGAGCTGGCTGACGGAGAAAACGCAGATGCTGGGTTCGTATGTGCTGCGCGGGGATTTGATCATTCCAGACGTGCGTAAGCGTTAAAAATATTGTGTAGGCCGGGTAAGGCGCAGCCGCCACCCGGCAAGCAGCATTCAATAATCTTCCATACAATCCACCTGACCAATCGCCGCCCAGTAGGCGTCCAGGTTGTCACGCTTCACGGCGGTAACGGCATTTTTGATCAGCAGCTGATTGGCCTCTGACGACAAAATCATCGCCTGCCAGGCCTTATCGCTCTGCTTTTTCTGTGGCGTACAGGTTTTCTTAATATCTTTCAGGACCTGTTGCTTAATCTGCGCCTCTTTCGCCGGATCCTCCTTTTCCTGAGCATGGACAAACGCGGCGAACAGCAGACAAACCAGCAGGCAGACAAGGTGTGCAGCTTTCATCAACAACCCCCTTTTGACGTCACAGGCTTCCCATGAAATATATCGTTACATTCAGTGTAGCGACGCCAGCCGAAAGTATGAATTTTCTCCACGTTGCGTGTGTGAGATAGTGAAACGGCACAGATAACAAGGAGAAAAATATGCACCTGAGCATTACTCATGCGGTTACGGCGCAGGAAAAAGAAGAGTTACTCACGGGCCTGAGAGCCTACAATGCGCAGTTTCTGGATCTCTCCACATTCAGCGGGGATATTGGCGTTTACGTGCGGGACGACATCGGCACCATGCTCGGCGGGCTCATTGGGGTGCGTAAAGGCGACTGGCTGAATATCGACTTTCCCTGGGTGAGCGATGCCGTGCGCGGATCCGGCGTGGGCAGCCAGCTCATCAAAACGGCGGAAGATGAAGCCAGACGCAAAGGCTGCAAGCACGCGCTGGTGGATACCGTCAGCTTCCAGGCGCGTCCGTTCTATGAAAAACAGGGGTACCAGCTGCAGATGTCTTTGCAGGATTATCCGTACCCGGGCATGCAGCGACATTACCTGGCGAAAGCCCTTTAAGCTCTGAATCCGCAGGCCGGGTAAGCGCAGCGCCACCCGGCCATACCCGCATATAACTTATCCTTCTTATTGATTCTTTTTCGGTTTTTATTTCACCGCCTCGTTGTCGATATAGTCACTACAACATTCAGCAAAAGGAACTGTCTTGTGAAACGTCGATTGGGTGCTCTGGTACTGGCTGGCCTGCTGCTGGCCGGGTGCGATCAAAGTGGCAGCGATGCCAAACACATTAAAGTCGGCGTCATCAACGGCGCCGAGCAGGACGTGGCGGAAGTCGCCAAAAAGGTGGCGAAAGAGAAATATGGCCTGGACGTGGAGCTGGTGGGCTTCAGCGGCTCGCTGTTGCCTAACGATGCCACCAACCAGGGGGAACTGGATGCCAACGTCTTCCAGCATCGCCCGTTCCTTGCAGAGGATAATAAGGCGCATGGCTACAAGCTGGTGGCCGTGGCGAACACCTTTGTCTTCCCGATGGCCGGCTATTCCCGCAAAATCAAATCCGTCTCGGATCTGAAGGATGGGGCAACCATTGCCATTCCAAACGACCCGACCAACCTTGGCCGCGCGCTACTGCTGCTGCAAAAAGAGAAGCTCATCACCCTGAAGCCGGACACCGGGCTGCTGCCGACGGCGCTGGATATTACCGCCAACCCTAAACAGCTGAAAATCATGGAGCTCGAAGGGGCGCAGCTGCCGCGCGTGCTGGACGACCCGAAAGTGGATGTCGCCATCATCAGCACCACCTATATCCAGCAAACCGGGCTGTCGCCGGTGCATGACAGCGTCTTTATCGAAGACAAAAACTCGCCGTACGTGAACATCGTGGTGACGCGCGAAGACAACAAAGATGCCGAGAACGTGAAGGAATTTATCCAGTCGTATCAGTCGCCTGAAGTGGCGAAAGCGGCGGAGACGATCTTTAACGGCGGGGCGGTGCCGGGCTGGTAAGGAACCCGCAGAAAGCGCGGTGACGAAAATTGGCCCGATTCCATCGGTAATCGCCCTTTAACCCACAGCATGACGCGCGACGGCTGGCTATCCTCCTTATCACACCAACCGGAGGATAGCCCATGAACATCACCCACATTCGCAACGCCACCCAGCTGATTACCTACGCCGGAAAACGTTTTTTAATCGACCCGATGCTGGCTCCGCAGGGCGCTTATCCGGGCTTCCCCGGCACGGCCCATGCCGAACGCCGTAACCCGACGGTCGAACTCCCCGTAGACGTCAACACGCTGCTGGACGCCGACGCGCTGATCGTCACCCATACCCATGACGATCACTGGGATCGCGCCGCGGCGGAGCTGATCGCCAAAGACAAACCGATCTACGTGCAAAACGACCGTGATGCCGCGCTGCTGCGCAGCCAGGGGTTTAGCAACCTGACGGTCATGACCGACGCAACCACCTTTGGTGATATCCGGATAGCGAAAACCCACGGCGGTCAGCACGGTACCGATCGCGCATACGCCGTGCCCGAACTGGCGGAGCGGCTGGGCGAGGCCTGTGGCGTGGTGCTGCGTCATCCTGATGAGAAGACGCTCTACCTTGCCGGGGATACCGTCTGGCGTGACGAGGTGGCGGCCGATCTGCAAAAGCACCAGCCGGACGTGGTGGTGCTGAACGCTGGCTATGCCCACGTCATTGGTTTTGGGCCCATTATTATGGGGCAGGAAGATGTGCTTAACGTTCATTTCCTGCTGCCGCAGGCCAACATTGTGGCGAGCCATATGGAGGCCATTAACCACTGCCTGTTGACCCGCAGCGCGCTGCGTGAGTACGTAGAAGCCAACCAGGTGAGTGACGCGGTGAGTATTCCTGAGGATGGCGAAACCGTTATATTCTGAGTGTCTGAAAGGGAAAGGAGAGACAAATGTCGCTAGTCAACGTCGCGATTGTCGCAGTAGACGGGTTCAGCCCGTTCCACTACTCCGTTCCCTGCATTCTGTTTGGCGACTCGGTCTCCGGAGAAAAGCGCTTTAACGTGGCGATCTGCGCCGAAACGCCAGGGTTCCTCACCTCAAAAGACGGATTTGCCCTCAACGCCACGCAGGATTTTACCGCCATTGGGCAGGCCGATATTGTTGTCGTTCCCTACTGGCAGCACGTTCTTGAACGCCCGCCCCAGACGCTGCTCGACAGCCTGGTACAGGCGAGAGACCGCGGCGCAGAAATCGTCGGGCTGTGTCTGGGGTCGTTTGTGCTGGCCTGGGCGGGGATCCTCGACGGCAAACGTGCGGCCACCCACTGGGAGTTCGAACGTCAGTTTCAGTCGCTCTTCCCGAACGTTCGGCTGGATATTAATGCCCTTTACGTGGATGACGGCAATATCATCACCTCCGCCGGGACTGCCGCAGCCCTCGACTGCTGCCTGTATATCATTCGTCAGCGCTTTGGCAGCGTGGTTGCTAACCAGATTGCCCGCCGGATGATTGTTCCGCCCCACCGCGAGGGCGGGCAGGCGCAGTTCATCGCCCAGCCGGTGCCTAAAGATACCCGCGATGGACGCATTAACTGCCTGATCGACTACCTGCAGCAGCACATCACCGAACAACATAGTCTGGACTCGCTGGCTGAGGTGGTCTCGATGAGCCGCCGCACCCTGACCCGTCACTTTGTTAACGCTACAGGGATGAGCGTCGCCGACTGGCTGACCGCCGAACGCCTGCGGCGCAGCCAGATTTTGCTGGAAGCCGGAAATATGCCGATTGAACGCGTGGCTGAGCTGGTGGGATTTAATTCCGCCGTCACCTGGCGACAGCAGTTTAAGGCGCGTTTTGGGGTGAGTCCGGCGGAGTGGCGAAAGACGTTTCGGCTTCATGCCTAGTGTATTACGGCTAACTCAAGATTTAAGGGTGAGTTAAATCCTTTCTTATTTTCTCTTAATATCCTTCTCACTCTTCTGAAAGAACTATTAATTTTAGGTGCCCTAATTCAAATTAGATATACTCGCTTTAAGAAAACTCTTATATTACAAAAATAATCATTGCGGACATTTTTGTGGCATGGATGAATAGCGCCGAAATAAAAATTAGAATAATTTCATTAGTAAATTATGCCGTTGCTATCTTATTGTTTTCGCTTTTTTCAGCGAGGGTGAGTGCTGCACCTTTATCGCCAGCCGATCGCGATTCCATTCAACAGCAACAGCAGCAGCTTTTATTACAGAACCAGCAACAGCGTGAGGAGCTGGAGCGGAGTATTCCTCGCCCCGCGCCCGCCAGACCGCTGCCGGTTACCGGCTCCGGACCCTGTTTCACCATTCATACCATTACCCTTTCCGGTGCGACCTTAATCTCCCCGAAAACCCGGCAGACCCTTGTCGCGCCGTGGCAGGGCCGCTGTCTGGATATGGCGAAAATAACGGAACTTCTCGCCCATATTTCTGACTGGTATATCAGCCGGGGATATATCACCAGCCGCGCTTTTCTTACCGAGCAGGATCTCTCCGGCGGTCAGCTGAATATTGTTGTGCTGGAAGGCAGACTGGAAGCGATCCGTCTGGAAGGCGAAACGCCGCGTATGCTGAAAATGGCGTTTCCGGGACGGGTGGGCGGCATCCTTAATTTACGCGACATCGAACAGGGCATGGAGCAAATTAACCGTTTGCGTACCGAGCCGGTTCAGATTGAAATTCTTCCGGGAACGCAGGCCGGATATTCCATTGTTAATCTTACGGCAAAGCCGGAATTTCCCTTAAGTGCATCGGTAAGCCTGGATAATAGCGGGCAGAAGAGTACCGGCGAAGATCAGCTGAGCGGCGTGCTCACCGCGAATAATATGCTGGGGCTGGCGGATAAATGGTTTGTCAGCGGCGGGCGCAGCAGCGATTTTGCCAGCGCGTACGATGCGCAGAATTTCCAGGCGGGCGTCAGCGTGCCGTTTGGCTACGGATTACTGGACTACAGCTACGCCTGGAGTAACTACCGGACCACCATCAGTAACCAGGGATTCAACTGGCTCTCCACGGGCGATACCAAAACCCACCGCGTTAACGCGTCCTGGGTGGTCTTCCGCAACGGGGAGGTGAAAACCGGCATTGCGGCAGGCGTGGTTCAGCGATCCAGCCGCAACTGGCTCAACGACGCGCCGCTTCAGAGCAGCACGCGCAACCTCTCCAGCCTGATTCTGGGCATTACGCACACGCAAAAAATGCTGGGCGGCGTGGCGACCTTCAACCCGACCTGGAGCCACGGCATGCCGTGGTTCAATGCCGAAACCGACGAAGATAAGTCCGGGGATATGCCGCGCGCGGAATTCCGTAAATGGAGCCTGAACGCCAGCTTCCAGCGTCCAGTCGCCCGTAACGCCTGGTGGCTGACCAGCGCCTACGGCCAGTGGTCGCCCGACCGGCTGTACGGCTCCGAGCGCCTGACGCTCGGCGGCGAAAGCTCCGTACGCGGTTTTAAAGAGCAGTATCTGTCCGGGGACAACGGCGGCTACTGGCGCAACGAGCTGGGGTATTCCCTCTTCACCCTTCCGGTGATTGGCGCGGTGAGCGCAACGGTCGCCGTTGACGGCGGCTGGCTGGAAAAAGACCGTCAGGACCGCTTTGCCTCCGGCACGTTATGGGGAGGCTCGGTGGGGCTGAGCAGCGCAGGGCGCGGGTACAGCAGCCAGATTTCGGTCGGTACGCCCCTGCACTACCCCGACTGGCTCGGCCCGGATCATGTGAGCGTTAACTGGCGCATTGCCTTCATGCTTTAAGAGACTCTACGACTATGGATACCCGTCACCCACCCGTTCGTTTCTCGCAGCGTCTGATCAGCTGGATTGTCTGCGGCCTGATGGTCTGGCAGCCGATGGCACCTGCCGTCGCGGCGGCGCTTACGCCGACCGGGCAGACCACGGTCGATCGGGCGGGGAACGGGGTGCCGGTCGTCAACATCGCCACGCCCAACGGGGCGGGTATCTCGCATAACCAGTTCGGTGAGTATAACGTCGGCAAAGAGGGGCTTATCCTCAACAACGGCACGGACCGTTTAACCCGGACCCAGCTGGGCGGGCTTATCCAGAACAACCCCAACCTGCAGGCCGGGCGGGAAGCGAAAGGCATTATCAACGAAGTCACGGGGGCCAGCCGCTCGCAGCTGCAGGGCTATACGGAAGTCGCCGGTAAAGCAGCAAACGTCATGGTGGCCAACCCGTACGGCATTACCTGTAACGGGTGCGGATTTATCAACACCCCGAACGTCACCCTGACCACGGGGAAACCGCAGTTCGACGCCAGCGGTAACCTGCAGGCGCTTGAGGTGACGAAAGGCGCCATCACGGTTGAAGGCCAGGGGCTGGATGCCAGCAAGAGTGACGCGCTGTCGATTATTGCGCGCGCGACGGAAGTGAACGCCGCGATACATGCGAACGACCTGACGGTAACGGCAGGGGCGAACCGCGTGGGCGCAGACGGCAGCGTCAGGCCGATTGCCGGTGAGGGCGCCGCGCCCGTGGTGGCCGTGGATACCGGCGCGCTCGGCGGGATGTATGCCAACCGTATCCGCCTGGTCTCCAGCGAGACGGGCGTGGGGGTGAACCTCGGCAACCTTACCGCGCGCCAGGGCGATATTCAGCTGGACGCGGGCGGGAAACTGACGGTCACGAACAGCCTGGCCAGCGGATCGATTACCGCGAACGGCGCGGGAGTGGCCCTCAACGGCAGCCATCAGTCCGGTGGCGCGCTGAATGTGGCCAGCTCGCAGGATGTGGAACTCAATAACAGCACGCTCGCCAGCCAGGGCGATATGCGCCTTTCCGCTGCGGGGAAAGTGCAGACGACGGGCGGCGGGACAAACAGCGCGGGCGCGCTTGCGGTGAGCAGCGGGCAGGGGATGACGCTCAGCAATACCTCCCTGGTCTCCCGCGGCGCGGCGACGCTGGACAGTAAAGATACCCTGACCGTCAACGGCGGCGGCGTGTCGGCACAGGGCGGGGCGCTAACCGTCGCGAGCAAACAGGGAATGGCGCTTGCGGATGCGACGCTGACGGGTCAGGCCGACACCACGCTGTCCACCGACGGCAGCCTGACGCAGCGCGGCGGTAGCGTCACCAGCAAAGGCGCGCTCAGCGTGGCGGCCGGGAAAGATATCACGCTGACGAATACCCGCAGCGGTAGCGATACCCGCGCGACCCTCAGCAGCGGCGGCACGCTGTCATCCACGGCCAGTGCGGTCTCGGCAGGAGAGAATCTGGCCCTGAGCGGCGGACAGCTGGTGATGGACGGCCAGAGCCGGGCCGATGCCACGGGCGATGTCCGCCTGACGGGCAGCGCCATCAGTAATCAGGGGCAGGTGAATGCGGGGCGCGACATTGCCCTCTCCGGCGACAGGGTGTCCAGCAGCGGCCAGCTGGCGGCGAAAGGCCACCTTGACGTGAACGCGGGAGAGCTGACAAACGGCGGCACGGTGCAGGGTAACGACGTCACCCTGAAGGGGCAGACGGTCACTAACAGCGGTACCCTGCAGAGCGCAGGCAACCTGGCGCTGAGCGTTGATACCCTGGAGCAGCGGGGCACGCTGAGCGCGAAGGGCAATGCGAACGTCACGGCGCAGCAGGCCCTGCGTAACAGCGGCAGCCTGCTGGCTGACGGGGCGATGAGCGTGACGGCAGACGTGCTGGAACAGAATGGCACCCTGTCCGGCGCGACGGCGCTGACGGCGCAGACCGGCACCCTGACCAGCGGTCAGGCATCCCGCACCACCAGCCAGGGCAATGTACAGATTTCCGCGACCCGCAGCGCCAGCCTGAACGGGCAGACGGACGCGGCGGGGGCCTTAACCGTCAGCACCGGCGACCTGACCACCGGCCGGGATGCGCATCTGCAGAGCGGGCAGGGGCTTACCCTGCAGGCGCAGAATGCCGCGCTGAACGGCACGCAGGCGGCGAAGGGTGCTCTGTCGGTGACGGCGGGCACGATTGCGCACGCCGGGAAATCCACCGGTAACGCGCTGAGTTTTAACGCAACCGGCGACCTGACCAGCGGCGGAGAGCTTACCGCCAGCGCCATCGCGCTCAGCGGACAGAACATCCTCCAGTCCGGCGTCGCAAAAGCGGATCGCATGACCCTGACGGCTCCTGACCGCATCACCAGCAGCGGTACGCTGGTTGCCGGTACGCTGGCGCTGGACGCTGCCTCGGTGGAGAACAGCGGGTTGCTGCAGGGGACCACCCTGCTCGGCCTGAAGACCGGGTCACTCACAAACCTCGCGGGCGGATCGGTCTACAGCACGCAGGATTTAACGCTGAACCTTCCGGTGCTGTCTAACAGCGGGCTTATCACCACTGACGGCACATTGCGCCTCCGGGGCGACACGCTGACAAACCAGGGAGAAATCAACGGCGTCAGCCTGAGCAGCGACTACCTCAGCCTGACCAACACCGATACCGGACGCCTGCTGGCGGACGACCGGCTCACCCTGAACGGCACTGCGTTTGCTAACGCGGGCAATATTGCGGCCAGCGACCTGCACATCACGGCGGACAGCCTGCAAAACCAGGGCACCGTCGAGGGGGACTCGGCGCTGACGCTCGGCGTGGCAGACCTCACTAACCGTGGCGCGCTGCGCAGCAGCGGAACGCTGACGCTCGGTGGCGACACGCTGGCCAACAGCGGCGAGCTCAGCGCCACCGCGCTGCTGCTGAACCTGACCCGACAGGCCAGCAACGATGCCGACGGGCGGGTGATTGCCCGGAACGGCCTGACGCTGACCACCGCCAGCCTGACGAACAGCGGGCTGATGGCCGGCACCGACGCGCAGTTTAACAGCGCGTCGGTGACCAACGGCGGCACGCTGCAGGGGACACACTCCCTCACGGCGACCGGGACACAGCTCAGCAACCAGCAGGCGGGCATGCTGCTCTCCGGCGGCGCGCTCGACCTGCACCACACCACCCTGAACAACGCCGGGCTGCTGCAGGGCAACACCCTGAACCTCGCGACCGGTGAGTGGATGAACACCGGCAACGCGCTGGGGGAAGCGGGCGTGACGGCTGCGGTGGCCGGCACGCTGACCAACAGCGGCAAGGTGCTCAGCCAGCTGGCGCTGGACGTCCAGGCCGACAGGACCGATAACCGGGGCCAGCTGCTGGCAAAAGTGCTGACCCTGCGGGGCGACCTGCAGAACAGCGGCCTGCTTCAGGGCAGCAGCACGCTGGCCTGGTCCGGGAACACCTTCACGAACCAGCCTCAGGGGCAGGTGACGGGCGGCGAGACCCTGACGCTCAGCGGACAAACCCTCAGCAACGCGGGCAGCCTTCAGGGGCGCAGCGCGACGCTTGACGCCGGGAGCCTGAATAACCAGGGCAGCGTTCAGACGCTGGATGCCCTGACCCTTTCCGCGACCGGCAGGCTGGATAACACGGGCGCCCTGCTCAGCCAAAATCTGTTCACGCTGACGGCGGCGCAGCTGTTTAACGACGGCCAGCTGGCCGGGAAAGCCCTCACGGTGAAGGCTGCGCAGCTGAACAACACCGGGATCCTTCAGGGTAACGACACGCTGGCGCTGACCACCCGTGCGCTGAGCAACGGCGCCACCGGGCAGCTGGTGAGCGGCAGTCCTCTGAACGTATCCCTCGACACGCTCGATAACGCCGGCCTGCTGCTGGTGAAGGGCGGATTCACCCTGCGGGGCAGCGACCTGACGAACCGGGGCGATATTCAGGCGCAGAGCCTGGATTTGGGCCTGAGCAATGCCCTGACCAACACGGGGAACATCATTGCCACCGACGATGCCGCGCTTAACGCGACGACGCTGACCAGCAGCGGCACGGTGGCGGGCAAAACGCTGACAGCAGGCGGTACTGAGCTGCGCAACAGCGGCCTGATGCAGGGCAGCAACGCGGTTAACGCCACCGCCGACCGCTTTATCAACGAGCTGAACGGTAAATGGCTCTCCGGCGGCGGCTTCACGCTGGCGGGCGGACAGCTGACCAACGCCGGTACGCTGCAGGGCGCCACGCTGGGCATGACCGGCACCACCCTCACCAACAGCGGCACGGTGAACGGGCAGACGGGACTCAGCGGCACGCTCAGCGGAGCGTTAACCAATACCGGGCTGCTGCAGAGCGGCGGCGCGACCGCCTTCACCGCGGACACCCTGGCGAACCCGGGGCGCATCACGGGCGGTACGCTGTCCCTCACCGCCCGCGATATGAACAACGGCGGGCTGATGCAGGGAACGAACGGCCTGGCGCTCACCGGCACCACGCTGACCACGGGCGCGACCTCGCGCACCCTCTCCGGCGGCATGCTGACGCTGGATGCAGGCCAGCTGACCACGCAGGGCACGCTGCAGGGGAACGGTGCAGACATCAGCGCCAGCGACTGGGCGCACGGCGGGTCTCTGCTCAGCCAGGGAACGCTGACGGCCACGACCGGCGGCACGCTGACCTCAACCGGCTCGCTGATGAGCCAGGGCCGGGCGGATATCACCGCACAGACGCTGGATAACCGCGGGCAGCTCCTCAGCGAGGGCGATGTGACGCTCGGCGGCAGCACGCTTAAAAACAGCGGCACCGTGCAGGGGAACACCCTCGCGCTGCATCAGAACAGCATTAACAACCAGGGCACCTTAACCGGTCTGCAGAGCCTGACCGTTCAGGGGCAGCAGCGGCTGATGGCGCGCATGGCGATGGCCGCGCCGCAGCAGGAGCTGATTAACGGCGCAGGCGGTAAGCTTCTCACCCAGGGTACTCTGACGATTGCGTCCGGCGCGGTGACCAACGCCGGCAGCTGGCAGGCACAGAATATTCTGCTTAACGCCCGGTCGCTCACCAACAGCGGCGCGGTGCAGAGCGCCGGTGCGTTGCAGATGACGCTGGCCGATACGCTCACCGGAGCCGCAGGCAGCAGGATCACCGCGCTGGGGGCGGCAACGCTGCAGGCCGCGACGCTGGCGAACCAGGGCCAGTGGGCGGCGAAAAACCTGACGCTGACAGGCGGCACGCTCAGCAACAGCGGCGCCATCAGCGGCGTGAATGGCCTGACCCTCAGCCAGACCGGCGCGGTCAGCCAGCAGTCTGGCGGCACCCTGCTGTCCGGCGGGGCGCTGAACGTCACGGCGGCCTCCGTCACCAGCGACGGCAAAATGCAGGGGGGCACGCTCGGCATCACCACCGGGGCGCTCACCAACAACGGACGTCTGCAGGGCGATAACGGCGCGACGCTGGCCCTCAGCGGGACGCTGACCAACAACAGCGGAGGCGAAATCGTCAGCCGCGATGCGCTGACGCTGACCACGCCCGCGCTGTTTAACTACGGCCTGATCCAGGGCGGCGGCGAGACGCGCGTGACCGCCTCCTCGCAGGCGCGTAACGACGGCAGGCTGCTCTCCGGCGCGCGCCTGACGCTCGGCACGCCGCAGTTCACCGGCACCGGCTGGCTGCAGGCCACCGACCTGATCCTCAATGCGGCAAACGCCACCAACGGCGGCACGTGGATGGCCGATCGCGCCACCCTGACCGGCACCACCTTCGCCAGCCAGGGCACCACCCAGGCGGGACAGCTGACGGTTAACTACGGCCAGCTGAACAACAGCGGCACGCTGCTCGGCAATGCGCAGCTGAACATTAATGCCGACCAGGTAACCCAGAGCGCGGGCGGCAAGCTGCTGAGCGGCGGCAACCTGTGGCTGCAGAGCCGGGGGCTGGACCTGACCGGCCAGCTGGTGTCCCTGGGGGACTTAACGCTGCAGCTGACGAACGCGTTTACCAGCAGAACCGCCGTGGCGGCAGGCAGAACCCTCACCATCAACAGCGGCGGCGACATCGATAACCGCAGCGTGCTGCAGGGGCAGGCGGTCAACCTGAACGCGGGCGGGCAGCTCAGCAACAACGGACAAATCACCACCGGCGGCGGCGCGAGTACGCTCTCCGGCAGCAGCGTGGCGCTGAACGGCGCGGGCTCGGTGCAGGGCGGAGGTGACATCACCGTGGCCAGCCGGAGCAATATTACCGTGGACGGCTTCACCGGCACGCGCGGCTCGCTGACACTGAGCGCGCCGGGCGCCATCGTCAACACCGCGCTGTTGTACGCGGCGAATAATCTGGCGCTGTTTGCCGACAGCATCATCAACCAGCGCGGCGACATCATGGCGGGGAACAACCTGTGGATGCAGCGGGATGCGGCGGAAAATGCGAACAGCCAGGTGGTGAACACGTCGGGGAATATTGAGACGCAGAATGGTGATATTACGGTTAAGACTGCCAACCTGTTAAATCGCAGGGATGGTTTAACTGCTTCGACGACAACAAAAAATGTGGCCTCTACAGCGGAACCAAAGATTGTCGTTAATATTGATGATATGCCTGAAGGTAGCGTAGGTGTCTATTACGACTACCGGTATGTCCATGGCGGAGGGGGGTGTGCTGAGGGACCCTGTGAATCTTATTATACATTTTATTATGCGCCATTTGAGGATTATCTCTCCCGAAAAATTATACTTTCTGAGTCGGTAACAAGCGTAACCAGTCAAGGTGGAGCGGGGCGAATTGTCTCTGGACGCGATATAACCATAAGTGCTGGCTCATTAAATAATGAAGCCAGTAATATTCTTGCTAATCGGGATATCAATCTTTCCGGAGGAAGTTTAAATAACCAATCATGGCAGGATGGGGCAAGTACAGAATATTTAATTTATACCTTTAAGGGAAAGGTGGCTACCGACCCTGTTAGTTATATGGATCACCCATCCGGCGGTGGTGGCGTCGACGTATACGTCACTCGTCCCAGTAATAATGACCTGACTTTTACATTGACAGGCCATAATACTGAATCGCAAGCTGGTGCAATCTACCGCGCCGTCATCCAGGCGGGCGGCAACGTTACCGCAAACTTCACCAGCAACATCAGCAACACTAATACCACCGCCAATGCTGGTGGCGTCAGCAACGTCATCTCCACGCCGTCGCTGAACACCCTCAGCAACCAGAGCGTCGGCAGCGGCGTGCAAAAACAGGGGCTGAACACGACCGGCACCGTGGCGGTGAACTCGCCGCAGTGGAACGATCAGCTCCAGGGTGCGCTACAGCAGCTTAACGGCGGCGGCGCGCTGGAAAACGGCGGCGCGTCCGGCACGCCTCTCAGCAACATTGGCACCACGCAGAAAGGCAACGCGAACCTCGGCCAACTGGGTGCGCTGGCGAACGCCGGGGTCACCACGGCCGATCTCAGAACCGCTCAGGGCGGCGCCGTCGGGCATTATCAGGGCCAGCGCGTCGATACCAGCGCTTACCCACTTCCGTCGTGCAACAACGGCTATTTCGTCTTCTCCGATAACCCGAAAAGCCCGTACCTGATCGGCATCAACCCGAAACTGAACGGTCTCGGACAGCTCGATCCCGCCCTGTTTGCCGACCTGAACGCAATGCTCGGGGTCAAACCGTCGTCCACGGCGCCGCAGGAGACGCGGCTGGCGTTTACCGACGAGAAGCAGTTCCTCGGCTCGTCTTACATGCTCGGCCGCCTCAACCTGAACCCGGATTACGACTACCGCTTCCTCGGTGATGCGGCGTTCGATACCCGCTATGTCTCCAACGTGGTGCTCAACCAGACCGGTAACCGCTACCTGAACGGCATCGGTTCCGATCTGGATCAGATGCGCTATCTGATGGACAACGCCGCGGCGGCGCAGCAGTCGCTGGGCCTGCAGTTTGGCGTCTCGCTGACCGTCGATCAGATTGCCGCGCTCGACCACAGCCTGCTGTGGTGGGAGAAAGCCACCGTCAACGGCGAAACCGTGATGGTGCCGAAACTCTACCTGTCGCCGAAGGACGTCACCGTCAATAACGGTAGCGTGATCGCGGGTAACAACGTCACCCTGAAGGGCGGCGACATCACCAACAGCGGTAGCTCGCTGCTGGCGAAAAACAGCCTGACGCTCGATAGCCAGAACAGCATCAGCAACCTCAACAACGGCCTGATGAAAGCGGGCGGCGACCTGAACCTGAGCGCCATCGGCGATATCAATAACATCAGCTCCACCATCAGCGGCAAAACGGTCGCGCTGGAGAGCCTGGACGGCAGCATCAACAACCTGACCCAGGTTGAGCAGATTGATATCAACGCCGGAGGGAAGTACGGCAAGATCGGCCTGAAAGACACCCTGCTGGGCAACACGGCGTCGATTACCGCGCAGGATGGCCTGTCGCTTGAGGCGGGGAAAAACATCACCGTTACCGGGGCGAACCTGGCCTCCGGCGGCGATATGCTGCTGAACGCGTGGGGCGATATTGCCGTCAACGCGAATCAGATCAACGACGCATTCAGCTCCAGCCGGGCGAAAACCAGCCGTTCGTCCGTCACGTATCAGGGCAGTAACGTCACCGCGGGCGGCAATCTGCTGGTGAACGCCGGGCACAACCTTGACGTGACCGCCAGCGACGTGAAGGCGGGCGGCAGCGCGGGGCTGAGCGCGGGCAACGATCTCAATCTGAACGCGGCACAGACCAGCGAAAGCAGCCGTAAAGGGAAAAGCGAGTCCCACAGCACCGGGCTCGACCGCACCACGATTTCCGCAGGCGATAACCTGGTCCTGAAGGCCGGACAGGATATCAACGCTCAGGCCGCCGCGCTGGCGGCGGAGAAAAGCGTCGGGCTGCAGGCGGGTCGCGACGTGAATCTGGCTGCGGAAGAGACCACGCAGGGCGATAGCTATAGGTCAGGCAAGAAAACCGTCATCAACGAATCGGTACGCCAGCAGGGAACCGAGATCGCCAGCGGGGCGAATACCCAGATCCTCGCCGGACGCGATGTCACCACCGAAGCCGCGCAGGTGACGGCGAAGGGCGATATCGGCGTGGCGGCGGGCCGTGACGTCAATCTCAATACCGCAACCGAGAGCGATTATCACTACAAAGAGCAGACCAAAACCAAAAAAGGGTTCCTGAGCAAGAAAACCACCCACACCATCGAGGAGAACAGCGCGACGCGTGAATCCGGCTCTTTGCTGAGCGGCGATAACGTGCAGGTGGTGGCGGGCAATAACCTGCTGGTGAACGGTTCCGCCGTGGCGGGCGACGGCGACGTGAAGCTTAAGGCGGGCAACAACGTCGATATCGTGGCAGCGACGAACAGCGATACCTCCTGGCGCTTTAAGGAAGAGAAAAAATCCGGCCTGATGGGCTCGGGCGGGATTGGTTTCACCATCGGCAGCAGCAAAAGCACGCACGATCTTCGTGAGAAAGGCACCACCCAGAGTCAGAGCTTCAGTACGGTGGGCTCGACGGGGGGTAACGTCGCGATTTCTGCCGGAAACCAGGCCCATATCGGCGGCGCGGATCTTATCGCCGGGAAAGATTTAAGCCTCAGCGGCGACAGCGTCATCATCGAGCCGGGGCACGACAAGCGCACCCGGGATGAAACCTTCGAGCAGAAGAAAAGCGGGCTCACCGTGGCGCTCTCCGGCACCGTCGGTAGCGCTATTAACAATGCCGTGAGCGCGGCGCAGGAGACCAAAGAGCAAAGTGATGGCCGTCTGAAAGCCCTTCAGGCCACCAAAACGGTGCTGTCCGGCGTGCAGGCCGGGCAGGCAGCGGATATGGCGGCAACCACCGGTGACCCGAACGCAATGGGTGTGAGCCTCTCGCTGACGACCCAGAAGTCGAAATCACAGCAGCATGCTGAGAGTGATGCGGTGGCAGGCAGCACGCTGAACGCAGGCAACAATCTTGCCATCACCGCGAACGGTAAAAACAAAGGCGCGAACAGCGGCGACATCGTGATTGCGGGCAGCCAGCTGAAAGCCGGGGGCGACACCACGCTGGATGCACAGAACGACATTCTGCTGTCCGGCGCGGCGAATACCCAAAGAACCAGCGGCAAGAACAGCAGCAGCGGTGGCGGCATTGGCGTGAGCATCGGTGCCGGCGGCAACGGTGCGGGTATCAGCGTGTTTGCCAACGTCAACGCCGCGCATGGCAAGGATAAAGGCAACGGTACCGACTGGACCGAAACCACCATCGACAGCGGCAAAAACGTCATCCTAAAAAGCGGGCACGACACCGTGCTTGATGGCGCTCAGGTTAACGGCAATAAAATCGTGGCAGATGTTGGTCACGACCTGCTGATGCGCAGCCAGCAGAACAACAGCGACTACGACAGCAAGCAGACCAGCGTTGCGGCGGGTGGCAGCTTCACCTTCGGCACTATGTCCGGTTCAGGCTATATCAACGCCAGCCAGGACAAGATGAAGAGCCGCTTTGATTCGGTGGCCGAACAAACCGGGCTGTATGCCGGGGACGGCGGCTTCGATATCACCGTGGGGCATCATACCCAGCTTGATGGAGCGGTTATCGCCTCTACCGCCACGCCGGACAAAAACAGCCTCGATACCGGGACGCTGGGCTTCAGCGATATCCACAACGAAGCGGACTTTAAAACCTCGCACTCCGGTATCAGCCTGAGCGGCGGCGGCAGCTTCGGGGATAAATTCCAGGGTAACCTGCCGGGCGGCATGATCTCCGCTGCGGGTAATAAAGGCCATAAGGAAGGCACCACGCATGCCGCCGTGGCAGAGGGCTCCCTCACTATCCGCGACAAAGCAAACCAGAAGCAGGACGTGGCCGATCTGAGCCGCGACACCGAACATGCCAACGACAGCATCAGCCCAATCTTCGACAAGGAGAAAGAGCAGAACCGCCTGAACGCAGTTGGGATGATCAGCGACATTGGTAGCCAGGTGGCGGATATTGCCAGGACGCAGGGTGATCTTAACGGGCTGAAGGCGGCCCAGAAAGAAACCGGCGCAACACTCCCCGCAAATGCGACAGAAAAAGAGCGCCAGAACTATCTTGCGAAACTGCGTGATACCCAGGCATACAAAAACGTGATGGTGACCTACGGAACCGGCAGCGCCATGCAGCGCGGCATCCAGGCGGCTACGGCAGCGCTGCAGGGACTGGCGGGCGGCAATATCGGAGGGGCGCTGGCGGGCGCGTCAGCACCGGAGCTGGCGAACATCATCGGCCATCATGCAGGCATTGATGACGATACGGCGGCAAAAGCGATTGCCCATGCCATCCTCGGCGGCGTAACCGCAGCCCTTCAGGGCAACAGTGCCGCAGCGGGTGCTGTGGGGGCCGCATCCGGCGAACTGATTGCGACAGCGATTGCCAAACAGTTCTATCCCGATACTGACCCGTCGAAGCTGACGGAAGAGCAGAAGCAGACCGTGAGTACGCTGGCATCTGTTTCAGCGGGCATAGCTGGCGGGATTGCCGGGGGAAATACGGCTGGTGCGGCGGCTGGAGCCAGTGCAGGAAAGAATACTGTGGAGAATAACTTCCTTAGCGCTTCAAAAAATGATGCACTTAATAAAGCGCTTGAAGATCAAAAAAATGGTAAGAACCTTCTTCAGGCATCACAGGATATTGTTCGTCTGACCAATGAGGACAAAGCCAATAATGGGCTTCTGAATAAATACCAGAATGGTCAGCTGAATGATGCAGAAAAGCAAGAACTTGCCGGGTTACTTAATCAGTATGGCTATGAACTCCAGACTGTTTACGGTTACTCAGAGCAGCAAGCGGCACAAGCGATACAGTCCCTGGCGAAGGGCGGAGCTTTTGTGGCATCGGCAGCTGATGCCAAAGCCTATAATGAGGCGCTGAGCTATCTGAAAATGCACGGTGTTCAGTCAGGTCAAGCCGCAGTGGGTACAGATGCTTTGATGGTCCTTCCTGGAGCCCCTGGTACTCTGGTGCGTGGAGTTGTGGCTGCGGGAGGTGCATACCAGACAGGTACGGGGATAGGTCAGATTGCTGATGGTAACTATAGTAACGGAGCTCTGAATGTTGGTCTCGGAACGGCTGCTATATTTGGTGGCGCAGCAGGGAACAGCGTTATCACCAAAACTGAAACAGGTATTGTTTCTCCAAATAAAGGTGCTGGCTGGACAGAGAATTCTCAGTCTATTGATAAAAATGCCCATTCTTCTATTCCCAAAGTTACTGCTGAATTGACAGATCCTCAGACAGGAAAAGTCTTCACGGATACGAATCAGGGGAACAGAGCTGATTTCTTCTTGGGGGATGCCAGCAAGCCAACGCTTATCAATGATGTAGTGCAGGCAAAAGTAATTAACCAACCGGATAAAAATTTCCCAAATGGAAATATGGCTACCGCTCATGCAGAAGTTGGTACTATCCAACAAGCCTACGAGCAGGGTATGACAACGGGTCGTAGCATGGAAATGAAAGTATCTGGTAAGCCAGTTTGCGGTTACTGTCTCAGCGATATAAAAAGTATGGCTGAAAAATCTGGCTTGAAATCGCTTACTATTTTTGAAGAGAAAAGCGGAGATACTTTGTATTGGGAAAAAGGGATGAAAAAATTCACCAGGAACGAAACTTATGAAAGATGAGTTTGAAGTCGATTTCTATCTGTACACCAGAAACTCTTTTTCACGGGTTCGTGCCCCCAAGTGGAATGATGTAGAAGAATTCCTGATGAAATTGAGGGGGAATACTGGCGGTGTAAGACTCCGCATTGTCCCCGAACCTGATATTGGGCCGATGAATTTAGCAGTATCTACAGATGATGGCTTCTATCTCTTGACGTTACTAGAGTGCTCGGAATCTGATTTAACGGTTCGTTCCTATTGGGATAAATCGAAATCTGGTATGGAGAAAAAAATACAGATTTATGGGGATTACTGGCCTGAACGACAACTGACAAAAGATTTTGATCTTGTTGTCAGGGTCTTTAAAGAGTTCTTCGATATTGGCAACGTATCAACGAAACTTCTTAATTGATGTATAAATCCCAGACTACAGCATCACTTGTGGTGCTGTAGTTGTTGAGAATAATTTCCTTGGAACGGAAATCGATCAGGTTAAGGCAGCTCAAGCACATGGAGCTGATGTACTTTCATGCACCGATGCTCCAGGTGGTGAAGCCTGTAAGCGAGGCGAAGCCGTTAATAAAGCTTATGCTGGGGCATTAGCGACAGGTACTGTTGCTTTGCTGCCAGGTAGCGCTCAGGCCTTATGGGGATTAGGCGCAGGTGCTAATGCCGGTATCAACTATCTGTCTGATGGAACTATAGACCCAACAACAGCTGTTATCGGTGGCTGGGTTAACGTGATCAGTGCCGGGAATAGTATTGCAGGAACGATTGGCTGGAATGCGGCTGGAGGTGCATTAGGAAACTGGCTTGAAGGGAAAGACCCAATTTCTGGTGCGGTAGTAAATGGCGCAGGTTCTCTTGTGGGTTATGGCGTTGGCAACGGCCTTAAATGGGGAGTTAATGCTGGCGCTAACTGGTGGAAAGGTGGCTGGGATCCCAAGTTTAACGCCGAGTTGAGACAGTTTACTGAAGTAAAAGGAGATTATGGTCTTTCAAAAGAAATGAAACCAAGCAATGTCCCAAGCTCGATTGGTGACATTGGTGGTAGTATCTCGTCAGAACTTGGAGGTAAGTATACAGAGTATAAAATGAAGCAAGCAGGAGATGGCAAATGAAAATACTAAAATACACTCTTCCTTTGGTTTTTTTTATAGCATTTAGTATGGTTTCGATTTTTCTGACAGGGATCGTTTTATATGCATGTGGGGAGGTTTTTTTCTTAGCATATAAAGGAATACCAATGTCTTTTTCATCGGATATTGTTTTGTTTTTAGGTAAAATAAGTATATGTATTGGTATTTTCGCCGGTGTAATGTTATGGATCGCCAATTTGCTAAAAAAATGACCGTCGCATTTTTCGTCGGAACGGTCGTTTTTTCCGTTTTAGTAAAGCGACGGGAAAAAGCGTCCAGTCACCGTTTACCCCGATGTTTTTCTTTGACGCACTCTTTTTTGGTCTGGGTAGTAAGCGAGACATGAACATTGCAGCATGTTCATTTATCGTCTTTTTAGTCAGTATCTGGGGATTAATTTATTTAAAATTAAGCACTCATTTTTGGGGAAGTCGCGAAAGTTATTTTGGTTTTGCGATCGCCGGAATTTTATTTCTGATTATGCATTGCCGCTATTGTGCAAAAAATGTCGTTATAAAAAATGATGGCCTGGCCCCCATGAGAGAGTTGATTAATATCCGGCGATCCGGCCTTACCAGCCCCTTTATATGGTTAAGCAGGGCCGGGTATCTGGGGTTCTTTATTGGCATGCTTCACTGAAGCGAGATGCGAAAAAACTGCCTCCGTGCCCATTGAGACTACCCCAGCCTCTCCACCCGCGTCTCCCCCTCCGCCATCGAAGCTGATACAGCGAAAACGATCGCTGCTTCTCAATCAACGTCGCCAGCTCCGGCGAGTGGCTGGTGAGCCAGATCTGCGAGTAGCGGCTGGCCTCGGCGATTAAGCTCGCCAGGGCGGGTAGCATCTGTGGGTACCTTCGGATAACTCCGCCGGTGTTGTCGCTGTAAAACACGCAGATGGGGAAGGCCAGGTCAAGGATACGTATCAGCTTTAGCGGCTGCGGCCACGCAGTCAGCGGTAGCCGACGGTGCTATCATTGTTCGCGACCAGGCTAACCAGAAGCAGGACGTCAGCACGCTCAGCCGTGACACTGACCATGCCAACGGCAGCCTCGACCCGATCTTTAACAAAGAGAAAGAGCAGAAACGCCTGCAAACCGCGCAAATGATTGGCGAGATCGGCAATCAGGTTGCGGATATTGCGCGCACCAACGGCAAGATTGCGGCCACGGAAGCGGCCAACGAGAAGATGAAAACCGCGGGCAGCGATGCGCGTAACGCCGCCATCAGCCAGCTGAAAAAAGACGGTAAAGAGGTTACCGATCAGGCGATTCATGACCAGATGTACCAGACCTTCTATAACGAAGCGTTTAACCAGTCTGGCATGGGAACGGGGCCGAGCACCCAGCGCGCCATCACGGCAGCAACGGCGGCCATTCAGGCGCTGGCAGGTGGTGACATTAAAGCTGCGATTGCGGGCGGTGCCGCGCCGTATATCGCCAATGCCATCGCGAATGCCATCCCGGAGAAGGATCTTAAGGGACGCGTGCTGGCCCATGCGGTTGTCAACGCCGCACTTGCAGCCGCTTCCGGCAGAGATGCGGCGTCGGCCGCAACCGGTGCAGCGGTGGGTGAGCTGGCTGGTAAGATTGCGGTTGACGGTTTTGGCAAACAGGTCAGCGAACTGAGCGAGGAAGAAAAACAGACGGTATCTGCGCTGGCGACACTGGCTTCTGGCCTGGCTGGCGGGCTTGTCGGAGACAGCAGCGCGAATGCGGCAGCGGCGGCTCAGGCGGGCAAAACGACGGTTGAGAATAACTTTCTCTCTGGTGATATGTATGCGCTCGACAGAAAAGTGAAGGCAGCGAAAGAGAAAGGTGAAGATATAGAACCTATTCTGGAAGATGCCCGGAAACAGTCCCAAAAAGACAGGGATAAAATTAAGGCTTCTTGTAAAGCCAACCCTGATACTTGTGGGTTCTCGCGTGATGCGGCTAATGATGCTCAAAGTGAAATACTGGAGAATGGTCCATTCCTGAATATAGATCCCGATGTAGCAAAACTGGTTGCTCAGGAAACAGCGAAAGACAATGCGGTTATCAGTCAGAATACGAGCGAGTTTGGCAAAGGACTAGTGGTTGCTTCAGAAGGATTGTCAATCATTGCGGGTATGGGCACCAGTGCTGCGTTGAATGTGCTAAAGACCGGCGGGGCAATCAGAGATCCGAAAACAGGTTCTACAGTCACTGTATATCGGGTTGAAGGTGTCCCTAACACACGCGTTCTGATCGGTGAAAAAGGCCAAGTCACAATAACAGGCGAAACAACCTTATATTTGAATTTTGGTGACAAAGCGCGCGCCCAAGAATTTTTGCAAAAACGTATTTCGCAAAACATGGAAGGTGCTACAATAAAAACATTTGATGTGCCTACATCTGTTCTAAATGATTTAAGAAACTCTGCGGTTAAGGAAAATGTAGCTCGGTTGCCAGAAAATAAAGGTAAACCTGTTATTGCTGATCCGACAAAAGCGGATGATCAATATGGTATAAGGCCTGAAAAATTAAAAGATCTGCAAGATAAAATTATCCGGGGGTCAGGAAAAGATGAGTATAAGCGCTGAAATGGAAAGACAAATCTTACTTGAACGGGAAAGGTTAACTTTTCCTCCATTGCCAACACAAAAAGCAACAGGTGTAGGTATCGCTAGATTTATAGTGTCATGTGATTCTAATGCTTTTTTTGTTTTGCAATTGGCAAAAGAAGTCATATTAATTGTAAATAAACATTCACTTGAAGCATGGCCGTCACTTGAGTATTGGAATAAAATTCTTCCTTCGCAGTTTGTAAGTAACTGCCTTGCAGAATTAACAAAGCAAGAAAAAATAGAAGCCCAGATAAGATGGGAGCAGCTTGCATATAATGAAAAAATAAAAGAAGCAGCGCAAGATGAGCGTTGGACTTTATCAAGCTGGTTATCGTGGTTAGAACCTGAGGAACGGGAATGGTTTTGGTGGAATGCCATTCAGTTTGAACCACCGTTAGAAAACACTCATTTTGTAATAGAAGTAACATCACTTGACTCACCTTTTATGTCCGGCTCATTGAAATGGTTATTTAAAGCCTGTGGAGCTGTAGATGTAATTTCTGAAGATGATTTGTAGTATAGAATAACTCGCTGAGTGTCGTTATACAGGGCGGTAAACTGGCTGCGCAGGGATGTCTGAAAACTTCTACTTGCCGTGATCGGCTGGTTGCCAGTGGTCTGGGGGCCTAACTGGGGATTGGTGCATCCACATCAGCAATGTGTACATTGTCACAACAAGATGAGCAATTGTATCTCATCTATGTGGCCTCGCTCTATGATCTTTCCCAGCTCAGTTAGTTAAACGATGCCCAGAAAGCGGCCTATGAGTCCCTGCGAGGACCAGTACTTGCGGTACGTATATAAACGCAGTAAGGCCAGCAAGGTGGTTTGCTTGGGAAGAACGAGATAGTGTAAGAGTTCGTGTAGTATACGAACCCGCTAGAGGAAAATTGTAACAGCGTTTCCGGAAAGAAATCCTACCCCTCCAACTTTAAAACCTATTAAGAAATAGCGTAGGTGAAATGGATATTAATGACGAAATTAGATATTTTGGCGAAGGGTTAAAAGGTCGTCTTGAACCTTCGTTAGTTGACTTTGCTCTTGATTATCTTGGCTTTTCAGAAATTGTATTGGCTTTCGAAACGTTATGCGATCATATTGCTGATAATGATGTTGCGATCAGTAAAGAGGAATACTTGCAAGTACTTAAAATAAGTAATGACCTTGGTCTAAAGATTGATAGTAGGTATACTTATATCAATCCAGAAAAATAGTTTTAAAAATGTAGAAATGCTTCTAACACCAACGTCGGGAGCATTTTTAAAATACCTCACAATCTGCAAAAAATTCTTAGTAAGTGCAGACGAAAAACGTGTCAGGGAAAAATATTCCCGGACCGACAGTATAGTAGGTGAAAGCAATTGTCGCTCACCGAAAGTACAAGGGAAAAGCGGGTAGAGACAAGAATCCGCATAGGAAAGAGTTGTTGTTGAGAATAATTCTCTGGATTATATCGCCGGGCTGTTTGCTTTGGGACTATCTACTTGCTGCGTAAAAATAGCGCATTATGCATGGAACGGCGGAAGTTTTTGCAGCGGGTGGTCGGTTGGCGAGTCGATTATGATTCTGTAAAAGGCACCCATATTAATAGATTGGATTATAGCAAGGGACAGGAAAGGTGTTAAGAAAGTGATATCATTTGAGGATAATGAAAACGCCTTTAAGACTATATTGAAACAATTGAACAGGTAGATCTTATGACTTTATTTGAAGAGTGTAGTGAAGCTCTTAGTGCTGATTTCACTATTATTGATAAAGAAGAAGATGCGAGAGTAACTGCTATTCTGGAAGGATACCCCTTTGTTAGCGGAAACATTTCTTGGTCTGAATTAAGCTTTAGAGACTTTGAAACCAGTGATGAGTTACTCTGTCAATCCAGGTTAAAAAATGAAGATGTTTATGTCATTGCAGACGATGCAAATATACCTTTATTCAGAACTAATTTGAGATTAGTGCTTGAAAATATTTATGATGTCGCGGCGTTGTCACCAAAAATGTTCATTTTTAATGAAAGTATGATTTTGCAGCCACTATTTCCAACCGATGCATTTCGGCTCGGGACAAGATAGCGTTGTGGCACCGTAAACCAATTACCAGTAATAGCAGGTGCTACAGTAGGTGGCTATCTATCTGAGAGAGCAGGAAAAGAAGGCGAAGATTTTGCCAGGGGAAAACTGAAATGAAAAAATACAAATTATAGGACTTGGTTGTTGTTGATAATCGGTTTTTGGGTGATAAGGATATCACAACCTTCACTGCAAAATACGCAAGTGAGAAGGCTGAGGCCGAGATATATCAGCTTCTGTCTAAACTGAAAAAGCAGGACGCAGATGAGCAAAAATAATCGCTTAATTGATTTTGGTTAGTATAAAATATCGCACTAAGCAGGATTGAAGAAAGTTTTTTACAGTATTTGCTGAGCCATTTCTCTCAAAACCTAACGGCTCTAACAGTCCCGACCTCATATCCTGGCCCTTCAAAAAGGACTAATTAAATGATTTATCTGCTATTAGGAGTTGCGCTTTTCGCATTTTTCATCGGAACTGTCGTGTTTGTCCGTTTTAGTAAAATGACGGGAAGAAGCGTTCAGTCACCTCTTACCACGATGTTTTTCTTTGATGCGCTTTTTTTTGGTCTGGGTAGTAAGCGAGACATGAACATCGCAGCATCTTCATTTATCGTCTTTCTAGTCAGTATCTGGGGATTAACCTATTTAAAATTAAGCACCCATTTTTGGGGAAGTCGCGAAAGTTATATTGGTTTTGCGATCGCCGGAATTTTATTTCTGATTATGCATTGCCGCTATTGTGCAAAAAATGTCGTTATCAAAAATGATGGCCTGGCCCCCATGAGAGAGTTGATTAATATCCGGCGCTCCGGCCTTACCAGCCCCTTTATATGGTTAAGCAGGGCCGGGTATCTGGGGTTCTTTATTGGCATGCTTCACTGAAGCGAGATGCGAAAAAACAGCCTCCGTGCCCATTGAGACTACCCCAGCCTCTCCACCCGCGTCTCCCCCTCCGTCATCGACAGCTGATACAGCGAAAACGATCGCTGCTTCTCAATCAACGTCGCCAGCTCCGGCGAGTGGCTGGTGAGCCAGATCTGCGAGTAGCGGCTGGCCTCGGCGATTAAGCTCGCCAGCGCGGGCAGCATCTGCGGGTGCAGGCTGTTTTCCGGTTCGTTCAACGCGATAAACGCAGGCGGACGCGGGCTTAACAGCGCCACCGCCAGGCACAGAAAGCGCAGGGTGCCGTCGGAGAACTCCGCCGGTTCCAGCGGTCTGCTCAGCCCCTCGCGCTGCATCATCATGCGAAAACGTCCGCCGGTGTTGTCGCTGTAAAACACGCAGCCGGGGAAGGCCTGATCGAGGATGCGCATCAGCAGCAGCTCGTCGCCAATTTCGACGATGGTCTGAAACGCGGCCGCCAGGTTAGCGCCGTCGCTGGCCAGCACCGGGGAGCGGAAACCGACCTGCGGGGCGCGCATCGCCGAGCCGATTGATACAGAAAACTCATGATAAAAGCGCCAGTTACGCAGGGACTCGCGCATCTGCGACACTTCCGGGTAAAGATGCGGTTCGTCGAGCTGTCCGAATACCGATTCGTTCTCGTACAGCGTGCCGCTGTGGGTCACCTTCTCGTGATGCACGTTGTTCAGAAACACCGCCTGGTTCTTACGCTTCATCAGCTGCGACGAGGGGCGGCGGTGCTGGCCGCTCAGCCAGAGAGATTCTTCTTTGATCACCGGATCGAGCTGAAACTGCGAGGGATAGGGCAGCTTCTCCACAAACCCGACCTGCAGCTCGTATTCGTAGCTCTCTGTTTCCACCGCGAGGTTCATCCGCCGCAGCTGGTCGCTACGGGTTTTACCTGCCCAGAACACCTTCAGAATGCCGCCCTCGTTCGCCAGCGCCTGGGAAAACTGCCCTTGCGCGGCGCTGTGCATCAGGTGTATCGCCTTGTAGATATTGGATTTTCCGGTACCGTTCGGCCCAAAGACGATATTGAGCTGCTCCAGCTCCAGCGACATCTCGCGGATGGAGCGGTAGTTTTGAATGTGCAGGGTGTGGATCACAGGCAGGCCCCTTTCGCAGAATAAGCCTGTATATAATCACAGTCTTTGAGATGAAATGCAAAAAAGAGACGACAGTGAGGATGTCGTCTAAACGGGGTACTGCTTTGGGCCTCTACGGGTCAATGGGGCCTTCGCATTTTTTTCATCACTTGACTGCCAGACGCAGACCCAAATCATCAGGATAGGGATCAAAGTAGTTTTGCGTCATCAGATACCGGTCGGGGTATTCGGCCAGGTAGTGCTTCAGCAGCGTGATCGGGGCGAGGATAGGCAACTGTCCGTTGCGATAATGCAGGATCACGTCGCGCAGTTCGCCGCGCTGGCGGGTGTTCAGCTGGTTACGAAAATACCCCTGAATATGCATCAGCACGTTGGTGTGATTCTTCCGCGAAGCGGGTTTTTTTAGGATGGTCATCAGCTTTTCCCGGTACGCCACAAAGAAGGCGTCCAGGTCTTCCCACTCGTGCAGCGAGGCAACGAACGGGCCGATTTCACGGTAACCCGCCTGATGGTGCGCCAGCAGCTGGAGTTTGTAACGGCTGTGGAAGTCCAGCAGCGCGCGGCGCGTGAGGCCATTTTTACGCAGCGTGTTCAGTTCGTGCAGGGCAAAAACACGTTCGACAAAGTTTTCCCGCAGCACCGGATCGTGCAGGCGTCCGTCCTCTTCCACGGGCAGCCACGGCCAGGTTTCAAGGAGGGCGGCGGTGAACAGCCCGACCCCCTCCTTGCGGCCCCGGTTGCCGTTTTCATCATACAGGCGCACGCGTTCCATGCCGCAGCTTGGAGATTTAGCGCAGACGATAAACCCGGCGAGATCGCCGATTTTCGGCAAAAAATCTGCCGTAAAGTCCGCCATTTTCTGCGTAACGTCTTCGTGAGGCGCGTGGCTAAAGCGCATCTGCGTTTCACCGCTGGTAGTCATAATCAAACGCAGCGCAGGGCGAGGCGTCGGCAGGCCGATGGCCATTTCCGGACAGACGGGCCTGAAGTTCACCCACTGGGCCAGCTCATCCATGACGAAGCTCATACGCTTGTGTCCGCCGTCAAAGCGAACGGCGGATCCGGTCAAACATCCGCTAATACCGAGCACAGGTTTCGTTGTCATGGTGTGGTCCTCCCGTTCATATAATTAAAACTTATACAACATGACTAATTTGTCCAAGTATTCGCGGAACTATTTTTTTTATTCCTTTAGAATCAATGCGTCTTAGCTGCCCTTATAGGTCGAGTAACCGTACTGGCTCAGCAGAAGTGGGATGTGCAGCTTCTCGTTGGTGCGCGTCACGGTAAACAGCACCGGGATCTCCGGGAAGAAGGAGTCCAGCTTTTTGCCGTGGAAGTACTCTGCGGTTTTGAAGGTCACTTTATACACGCCAGGCTGCATGTCCTGATCCTGCGGATAGAGCGATTTGATGCGTCCGTCATGGTCGGTTTTACCGCTGGCAATCGGGGTCCATTTGTCCTGCTGCTGCTTCTCCAGCGTAACGCTCACGTCTGATGGCGGCATCCCGGTTTGCTGGTCGAGAATGTGGACGCTCAGCGTACCGGCAGGGGCGCTAAAGGCGGCAGGGGCAAAGGCCATTGAGGCCAGGATCAGCAGAGGGGCAGTTTTTTTCATGGTGTTTTCCTGTGGAGTTATTCGTCACAGGAAAACGTTAGCATTTGCGGCGCGGGAAAATATTCAACTTTTCGTGAAGATTCCCGCAGGAGAAAATGATCAGAGGATAATCACTTCAAGCGATACCTGCTGCTGCCACTGCTCCACCTGCTTTTTCCGCCCGGCGGTGAGTTTACCGCTGGTGACCAGCAGCCATTTTCGCTCCGGGAAAATGTCCGGAGCCAGGGCGTCTGGCGGAACTGGCAGAATGTCGATGCGGTGGCCCTGCCCGGTGCGCGTTAGGGCTTCGAGCCAGATCTCGCACGGGTCGTTCAGGTGCCAGCCGCTAAGCAGAATGTTATCGCCCGGCGCTTTTTTATCGCCTTCGAGGCAAAACGAGGTATAGGCGATGATGATGCCGTCGAGGATCGCGCGCAGGGTCATGGCGGCGGCCACGTTAGCTGAGACCTGGCGGCGCAGCGGGCGCAGCACGTTCGCGACCAGTTCGGGTCTTGGGTACTCGCGTCCGGCGTCGTAAATCATCTGGCGCAGGGACTCGACTTTGCCGTCCTGCAGGCGTTGCAGCATGTTCTGCTGCAGGGTTTGCCAGTTGTTGGTTCGGCCCGGCGTCGGGCGTTCCAGCAGCGGTTTGACCTGGCCGATCGGGACACCTTTTTTTACCCAGTCGAGGATTTTGAGCGCCTGCTGGACGTCCTCATCGCTGTACTGGCGATGGCCGCCTTCCGTGCGCTGTGGCTTGAGTAAACCATAGCGACGCTGCCACGCCCGCAGGGTGGTGGCGGTGATGCCGCTGAGTCTGGCGAATTCGCCGATGGAGTAAGCCATGTCCGTGTCCAGAGTGGAGGAATACTCTCAATATACTACGAATTTTCCCGAACGGGATGAAGCGCCGAAACGGTGCACTACACTTAACATCCAACCGTGCAAATGAAAGGAATTCTCATGAAGCTATGGCCTGTTGTGACCGGTGTTGCGATTGCTTTGACGCTGGTCGCCTGTAAATCCCCCACGCCGCCGAAAGGCGTGCAGCCTATTACCAACTTCGAAGCCAGCCGCTATCTCGGCAAATGGTACGAAGTCGCCCGTCTGGAAAACCGCTTCGAACGCGGCCTGGAGCAGGTGACGGCGACCTACGGCAAGCGCAGCGACGGCGGTATCAGCGTGCTTAACCGGGGCTACGATCCGGTGAAGAATAAGTGGAACGAGAGCGAGGGGAAAGCGTACTTTACCGGCGAACCGACCACGGCCGCGCTGAAGGTCTCCTTCTTCGGCCCGTTCTACGGCGGCTATAACGTGATCAGACTGGATGACAAGTACCAGTACGCGCTGGTCAGCGGCCCGAACCGCGATTACCTGTGGATCCTGTCGCGCACGCCGACCATCCCGGATGCGGTGAAGCAGGATTACCTGAACACCGCGCGCAGTCTGGGCTTCCGGGTTGACCAGCTGGTGTGGGTGAAGCAATAAAAATCGTGCTTTCTTCCTGGGGCATTACTGGCTGGCCTGGATAGACTTCCGTTAAAAGCCTAACGGGGAGAAGACGACATGAACTGGCAGCCTTTTCGCGGCGATGCGCCGGAAAATATGACGATTTTCAGCGCGTCATTTCCCGACGTCAGCGACCAGTGGCCGATGAAAGACGATGCTGCCCGTGAGATCGCCTCCCTTGACCGCGCCCTGAAAGCCGAGCCAGCGCTCCGTCCGCCGCGGGTGGAATACGACGAGGGCGGGCAGGCCGTGCTTGTCACCCAGAACCGCTATTCCGAACAGGCCTTCCGTAACCGCCCGGCCCTCACCGCGTGGCGCACCCGGCTGGTCCCCTCCGCGCTGGCGCTGTTTGTGGTGCAAAACCCGCTGGAGGACCGCCTGCCCGACGGCACAAAAATGGACAGCGACAGCCGCCAGTGGTTTATCCACGCTAACGATGCGATTGGCGTGCGCTCCCGCGCCCGGGTGCTGGCCGCGCTGGTGGATAAGTACATTCATAATGAAAGCGAGAACAACTGGGTCAGTCTCGCGAGCGGCGCCGCCATTCCGGTGCTGGAGGCGCTGCGCGAAGCAAAGCTCGACGGTCAGCAGGTGTATCTCATCCTGGTGGACAAAGACCCCGTAGCGCTGAGCTGGGCGGAAACCATGGCGGCGCAGGAAGGCATTGTGGTGGGCGAACAGCTGACGCTGCTCAGGCGTAACCTGCTCCATACGCTGGTGCGTAACGAGGACCTGCTGCTGGAGCTGGGGGAGCATCAGGCCGAACTGGTCGACGCGCTGGGGATTTTCGAATACTTCAATGATACCGACGCGGTGATTTTTCTCCAGCGCGCGCTGCGGCTGGTCAAACCCGGCGGGGCGGTGATTGTGTCGAACATGCTCACCAGCAGCCCGCAGATTGACTTTGTGCTGCGCGGTATCGGCTGGGAGGATATTCACCCGAGGTCGTTACAGCAGCTGCAGGACATCCACCTCGCGGCGGGCGTGCCGGTGGAAAACGTCACCGTGGTGGTGCCGAAGGACGGGGTGTATGCGGTGATGGAGATCAGGGTAGGGGATGAAAAACCGCACGGTCAGTTCCCTCTCCCTGTGGGAGAGGGTTAGGGTGAGGGGGAACAGGCCGCATAGCGTGATTTGCATTAGTAGGATTTTCCAATCATGATCTCCCCCATGAAAATTGAAACCGCACTCCCCACACACTTCGAGCGTCTGGTCGCGATCTGGGAATCCTCCGTCCGCGCCACCCATCACTTTTTACAGGAAAGCGATATTGCGGCGCTGCGCCCGCTATTGCTCAACGCGTATTTGCCAAACCTCACCGTCGTGATGGCCCGCGATGACGCAGGCGTTATTCACGGCTTTTTAGGCGTGGATGAAAACCGCATTGAAATGCTGTTTGTTGACGATGCGAGCCGGGGGAAGGGCGTCGGGAAATTGCTGCTGCAGTACGCCATCGCCGAGTTTGGCGCGAACGAAGTGGATGTTAATGAGCAGAATCCGCAGGGCGTGGGATTTTATCGCCATATGGGGTTTGAGCAGGTCGGACGCTCGGAAGTGGACGGGCAAGAGAATCCGTTTCCGTTGCTGCATTTGCGGTTGGCTAAGTGAATATTCACTTAACGCAGGAATCACGCTTGTTAGATATGAAATGCAACGCGTTTTCCTGTGGGAAGTTCAACGTCGATACAGAGTTTCCCACCCATTGCCTCGATGTAACGCTTAAGCGTGGCAATTTTTAGTTCATTTCCACGTTGCTCTATCTGAGTTACTGCGGGCTGGCTCACCCCCATCAGGTCAGCAACTTTTTTTTGCGAAAGCCTGAGCTCTTCGCGTAAAAGTTGCAGACCCGTTTCGAGGATCATTTCCTCTGCCATCTCTTTAATACGTTGTTGGCTTTCCGGTGAACGTGACGCAATCACTTCATTTAAGGTTTTCACTTGGCTGCCTCTTGGCTTGTCAGATGAAGGGAAAATTCGGCATCTGCGATGCGAATCATTTTTTCATAAAAGGTTTTGTCGTTACTCTTATCGCCCGCGCAAAGCACAATGGCCTGACGTACAGGATCAAATGCGAAGAAAGCACGAACAGGACGACCAGCATATTGAATACATAATTCTTTCATATGCTTATACCGTGAGCCTTTAACCGTATCTGCATAGGGACGAGGAAGACGTGGCCCATAGTGTTGCAGATTTAGCAGGTTTGCCAGTACCTTATCCTGTAATCCTTCTTCTTGTTCAAACAACCACTACTCGAACACCTTTCCGAACCGAACCGTCCACATGCTTTCGTCCATGATAAGCTGTAGCTTATAAACAGAATATAAGCTGTAGTTAATAAATGCAATGGCAGTCATCGACAGCCAAGCTGTTAGTGGCAGGAGTATGACAAAGAGGGGATTTCAAACGGATCGTGCAATTAAGAAATTGCGAGGCGCTTTCCAGCGTTTTCTCATTCATGCTGGAGAGTGAGGCTGGCGTTCGTTCGTGACGAACCTTTTGATCTGGTATTACTGGGGCGTTTGAGGGTTCCTGGTGAAACTGGGCGCCCCGGGAGAGCGGTACCCGTTATGGTTAACTATCTTTCTGAAAACCTGATGTTTCCCTTCAGGCGAACTATCCGGGATTTCCGGATAGTAGAATGTTAATCATTTTCTCCTGCCGGATAATGGATGACATCATTATCAGTAATGCCGCCTCCATATTCTCAACGTTAAGCTCGGTGGTTTGCACTCACGTTTGCGAGCCGCTTTCCAGGACGCGGAGTTTGAATCGCCGCAAGCACGTCCTCTATCTCAATGAGCTTTGCCTTCGTCCGTTTATAATCGTCCTGCAAACGCTGCTCCTGCTCGTTATACGCCACCAGAACGATGCATCCTTTCATGACCTTTACCGTGACCTGCTGTCCGGTATCAAAACCCGCCGCGCGCAGCCACTTGCCGGAAAGGATGATTTTCGGCGTGGATTTGTCGAAAACATTCGGGCGGTATCCCACAATTAACGAACGCTCGGTTCCGGATTGGTCGGTGTCTGGGGTAGAATGCGAATCAGCCATAATCAACTCTTTGATAGTTGGTGAGGTTTGACGCTCCGGTTGTGTTCCCGCACATCGAGGCGTTGCTAATACAGGGGGGTTTAGGTGACCTTATGTCGATTATATCGCGCGAAAAAAACAAAAGGCGGCGGGCAGACTCCGCAGTTTAAGATGCGTATTGATCCGGCATTGAAGGAGCAGTTGGATGCTGTGGCGGCTGAGGAAGGGGTGAGTCTCGCCAGTTGGTTGAAGGAACTGGCGAGGGAGGCTTTGCGTGCGAAAGGAATAAAACCTTTAGGCTAGTTAAAACCTAATTCATTCTGTAGGAGCCAGAAACATGAAATCTTTTTTAGCATATTGAGCATGATTTTTTAGATGCAATTGGTAGATCTCAGGATTTAATATTGCATCAAAAGAACAGTCAACGTTCCATGCTCTTAGATAGAATCCTGCCGTCGCTTCTCGTACTTTCACAATTAAAGAGCCCCTAATCATTCTGTATTCATATTCGATCGTATCTTTGAATTTTATTCTTGGGTGTGGAACTATTTCTAGTTCAAGAATATTATTCCACTCAATGTCATCACCTATGGTTTCACCTTTTCCAGCCATAACATTCAATAAGTTAGCTTTAGTTATTCGAGATGGGGAGAGACTAATGAACTTCTTATATTTACTATCATAAGCTCGCACATATATTTTTAAGCCATCATCGAACAGACTATGGGGGGTAATAATTCTTTTTGATTTTCCACTCGTAACAGAAAGATACTCAATCTCTACTTTCTTTTTTTGTGTAATAGCTCTAGTTATTGGAGAAAATGCTTCTTTACTAGGTATATTAAGACGCTGACATCTATAAATATAATTAATATCTGTTTTTTCTATTTTTTCAGATTTTATCCAGCAAAGGACATCAATATCGCTTAAGTTATAATATGGAGAAAAGATCTCATCATTTATAATATGTTTTTTTGTTTTTGAATCGAAGTAACTGTTTTTACCTTCAGTAATCTCATTATATTTATTAATATCTCTTGTGGCTGATGCTTCTTTTATATTGAAGGCCTCCATTAATGAAGAGCGGGACACCTCACCTTTATATATTAAGGAAAATTCAATGTATCTCAGCCGATCACTATCGTGCGGTATAAAAGTTGATATCGGATTCATGCTACCCTCCGTAGAATGTGTTATGCTAGCAATCTACTACATATGGTGTCTATGATAGAGCAAAGATCAGATTGATGCCATGGGTGCGATCAAAATGATCTCACTTCTGCTTGATCCTTCGATGATCCAGGGTATAATCCTAAAAGCTGGCAAAAAGTCAGTATTTTGAGGAAATGAAAATGGCAGTTAATAAACCATACGGTGATGGCAAGCGAATCGGTGCTGTACGTGAGCGTAGCCAGTGTCAAACTCCAAGCGGGCATTGGGTCAAGCGTGATACAGAAACTGGGCGTTTTATGGATGTGAAGGCAGACAAAACTCCGTTTAAAGGAGTCCGAAAAGAAAAATAGCCGTTACCGGTGGAACGATAACAGCTACTGTGGTGCTAGTCACTAAAGGTGGTGGAACACCTTAGTGAGGATGCTATACGGGAGGTCTCCATCCCGGAGCATAATTCTAAAGCTAAAAAATTATACTCTTTTAGCACCATTTTATCCAGAGATCCCTCCCTAACATACTTGGGAGATTTTGATGAATCGTTCAAAAATTGTTCGTGTTTGCGCTTACGTCCGTTTTCGTTTAGGTCGTTTTGAGCATGTGTGTGCGCATTGGCGTTCATTGCCACATTAAAGTAATGGGAAAGGGAGGAGAGAAATCTCTTCCTTTTTTATCAGTAAAGAAAAAAAAGATTTCTAAAAAGAGTGAGTCATTGGCGGAAGATCACAGGAGTCGAACCTGCCCGGGAACGCTGGCGTCCCCAACTGGATTTGAAGTCCAGCCACCTCACCGGAGATGACGATCTTCCGCGCCTGCATTGCTACATGGAGGCGGGGCGCATTATAGCTACTTTCAGGCATTTACCACATACCCCACACCACTTTTTTCACCTCTCTTTTGACCTGCACCCCCCTGTTTCAGTTAATTCTTAAGAAAATCCTCAGGTTAACCTTTCGTGCTCTCCAGTATTTACCGCGATCACAAAAAACAAGAAACGTAATCTGCTAACCAGAAAACGCAATACCCGCTCAAGAAACAATGGTTTAAAAACACTGTAACCGGTCTCAGCGCCCCCTATAGCGTGAAGGATAAAAAAAGATGAGCGAAGTATTGTCAGTAAAAGAGAAGATTGGCTACGGCATGGGAGACGCCGCCAGCCACATCATTTTTGATAACGTCATGTTGTACATGATGTTTTTCTACACCGACATTTTCGGCATTCCCGCCGGGTTCGTCGGCACCATGTTCCTGCTGGCCCGCGCGCTGGATGCGATCTCCGACCCGTGCATGGGGCTGATTGCCGACCGCACCCGCAGCCGCTGGGGCAAGTTCCGCCCGTGGATTTTGTTCGGCGCGATCCCGTTCGGCATCGTCTGCGTGCTGGCCTACACCACGCCGGACCTCAGCCTTAACGGCAAAATGGTTTACGCCGCCGTTACCTACACCCTGCTGACCCTGCTCTATACCGTGGTCAACATTCCTTACTGCGCGCTGGGCGGCGTGATCACCAGTGACCCGACGCAGCGTATCTCCCTTCAGTCCTGGCGCTTTGTGCTGGCGACGGCGGGCGGCATGCTCTCCACGGTGCTGATGATGCCGCTGGTGAAGCTGATTGGCGGCGACGATAAGGCGTTCGGCTTCCAGGGCGGGATTGCCGTGCTGTCGGTGGTCGCGTTCCTGATGCTGGCGTTCTGCTTCTTCACCACCAAAGAGCGCATCCAGGTGCCGCCGAGCACCACCTCCATACGGGAAGACCTGCGCGACATCTGGCACAACGACCAGTGGCGCATCGTCGGCGTGCTGACCATCCTCAACATCCTCGCCGTCTGCGTGCGCGGCGGCGCGATGATGTACTACTGCACCTGGATCATGGGCTCGCCGGAAGTGTTCGTCGCGTTCCTGACCACCTACTGCGTCGGCAACTTGATTGGCTCCGCGCTGGCGAAACCGCTCACCGACTGGAAGTGCAAGGTCAGCATTTTCTGGTGGACCAACGCCGCGCTGGCGGTGGTCAGCGTGGCGATGTTCTTCGTCCCGATGCATGCCACCGTGGTGATGTTCGCCTTTATCTTCGTCATCGGCGTGCTGCACCAGCTGGTGACGCCGATCCAGTGGGTCATGATGTCCGATACCGTCGACTACGGTGAATGGACTAACGGCAAGCGCCTGACCGGCATCAGCTTTGCGGGCACGCTGTTCGTGCTGAAGCTCGGCTTGGCGCTGGGCGGAGCGATGATCGGCTGGATGCTGGCAGGCGGCGGCTACGATGCGGCGGCCAAAACCCAGAACAGCGCGACCATCAGCATCATTATCGGCCTGTTTACCCTGGCCCCGGCGGTCTGCTACGTGCTGAGCGCCATCATCGCCAAACGCTACTACACGCTGAAAACCCCCTTCCTGACCAAAATCCTGGGCGAGCTGGCGCGGGGCGCACGCCGCAATCAGCAGGAGTTTGAAAACCTGTCGGTCAGCAAAGAATTGCAGAACTAAGAGGACGAAAGCATGAAAATCAGTGATGGAAACTGGCTTATTCAACCGGGCCTGAACGTGACGTATCCGGTGCAGGTGTTTGACGTGGAGCAGCAGGGGAATGACCTGGTGGTGTTTGTTGCGCCGCGTGACGTGCGCGAACGCACCTGGCAGCTCGACACGTTGATGTTCACGGTGCGCCTGTTTGCTCCACAGGAAGGGATTGTGGGGGTGCGCATCGAGCACTTCCAGGGCGCGCTTAACAACGGCCCGCACTATCCGCTGAACGTTCTGAAAGACGTGAAGGTAGAGATTGAAAACAACGCCGATTTTGCTGAGCTGAAAAGCGGCAGCGTCAGCGTGCGCGTCACCAAAGGCGAGTTTTGGGCGCTGGATTTCCTGCGCAACGGCCAGCGCATTACCGGCAGCCAGCTGAAAAACAACGGCTACGTGCAGGACAGCAATACCCACCGCAATTACGTGTTCGAACGTCTGGATCTGGGCGTGGGGGAAACGGTCTACGGCCTGGGCGAGCGCTTTACCGCCCTGGTGCGCAACGGCCAGACGGTCGAGACCTGGAACCGCGACGGCGGCACCAGCACCGAGCAGTCCTATAAAAACATCCCGTTCTACCTGACCAACCGCGGCTACGGCGTGCTGGTGAATCACCCGGAAAACGTCTCGTTTGAAGTGGGCTCCGAGAAAGTCTCTAAGGTGCAGTTCAGCGTGGAAGGCGAATATCTTGAGTACTTCGTTATCGACGGCCCGACGCCGAAAGAAGTGCTGAACCGCTATACCCGCTTCACCGGGCGTCCGGCGCTGCCGCCTGCCTGGTCGTTCGGCCTGTGGCTCACCACCTCGTTCACCACCAACTACGACGAAGCCACGGTGAACAGCTTTATCGACGGTATGGCCGAGCGCGACCTGCCGCTGCACGTCTTCCACTTCGACTGCTTCTGGATGAAGGCCTTCCAGTGGTGCGACTTCGAGTGGGATCCGGTGACCTTCCCGGACCCTGAAGGGATGATCCGCCGCCTGAAGGAGAAAGGGCTGAAGGTCTGCGTGTGGATTAACCCGTATATCGGCCAGAAATCCCCGATCTTCCGGGAGCTGAAAGAGAGGGGCTATTTGCTCAAGCGTCCGGACGGCTCCCTGTGGCAGTGGGACAAATGGCAGCCGGGGCTGGCGATTTACGACTTCACCAACCCGGATGCGTGCCGGTGGTATGCCGACAAGCTGAAAGGGCTGGTGGATATCGGCGTTGACTGCTTCAAGACCGACTTCGGCGAGCGCATCCCGACCGACGTCCAGTGGTTCGACGGTTCCGATCCGCAGAAGATGCACAACCATTACGCCTACATCTACAACGAGCTGGTGTGGAACGTGCTGAAAGAGACGGTGGGTGAAGAAGAGGCGGTGCTGTTTGCCCGCTCGGCGTCCGTGGGTGCGCAACAGTTCCCGGTACACTGGGGCGGCGACTGCTACGCCAACTATGAGTCGATGGCCGAAAGCCTGCGCGGTGGGCTGTCGATTGGCCTGTCCGGCTTCGGGTTCTGGAGCCACGATATCGGCGGGTTCGAAAACACCGCCCCGGCGCACGTCTACAAGCGCTGGTGCGCGTTCGGGCTGTTTTCCAGCCACAGCCGCCTGCACGGCAGCAAATCCTACCGCGTGCCGTGGGCGTACGATGACGAGTCCTGCGACGTGGTGCGCCACTTCACCCAGCTGAAGTGTCAGCTGATGCCGTACTTGTACCGTCAGGCGGCGCTGGCCCGCGAGTTCGGCACGCCGATGCTGCGGGCGATGATGCTGGAGTTCCCGGACGATCCGGCCTGCGATTACCTTGACCGTCAGTACATGCTGGGGGATTCAATGATGGTGGCACCGGTATTCTCCGAGGCGGGTGACGTGCAGTTTTATCTGCCGGAAGGGCGCTGGACGCACCTGTGGCACAACGACGAAATTCAGGGCAGCCGCTGGCATAAGCAGCAGCACGATTTCATGAGCCTGCCGGTCTACGTGCGCGACAACACGCTGCTGGCGCTGGGCAACAATAACCAGAAGCCGAACTACGCGTGGCACGAGGGGACAGCCTTTCAGCTGTTTAACCTGGACGATGGCGCAACGGCGGTAAGCGAAGTGCCTGCGGCGAACGGCGCGGTGGCGTTTACGCTGAAGGCGTCACGTCGGGGCGACATCGTGACCTTTACCGGCGCGGGAGACGCGCAAAACTGGTCGGTGTGTTTGCGCAACGTGCAGAAAGTGCGCGGCGTGAAGGGCGGCTCGCACGCGGGCAGCGAGTGGGGCGTGGTGGTGAAAGCCGAAGGGAATGAGGTGGTGGTTCAGCTCTGAGGTGGAAAATGCCCGGTGGCGCTTCGCTTACCGGGCCTACGGTAATTATGCGGTCTGATGCCCTCTCCCACAGGGAGAGGTAACCAAAACCTCGTAGGCCGGGTAAGGCGAAGCCGCCAACCGGCTTTTTACTGTGCCGGCGCCATCGCCGACACCACGCCGCCCGTCATCGTCTGCTCTACCTGCTGCTTATCCATATTCACCGCGCTCAGCTTCCCATTCACCGTTGGCTTCAGCGGCGCACTGGCCTGCACGCTGCCGCTGGCGGTGAGCTGAATATTGCCGTCGCCCGTGATCGGCAAAGCAGGCCAGCCCCACTGCTGCAGCACGCTGAGCGGAACGCCGCGCCCGTTCAGGCTCACCGCGGTCTGCCGCTGCGGCAGCTGGGAAACGGTCGCCGTGGCTTCCAGAATACCTTTCTCGGTAAACGCGCTCAGGTCGGTAATGTTCACCGTCGCGGCGTTAGCATTCAGCGCCAGCGACGGACGGCGCACGTCCACGCGGTTAAAGGTCGCCGCCGCGCCGTTCAGGGTTGCGCTGCCGCCCCAGACGCCCCACTGGCGATCTTTCACCAGCTGCAGGTTTGCGCCATAGCCGTCCAGCGAGGTGATCTGCCACGGGAAGGCGGGATCGATGTCGATCACCAGGTTGCGGCTCAGGCCAAATTTTTGCAGCGTGACGCTGTTCAGCCATTCCGGCAGAGGCGCCATCCACAGCGTTTTCCAGTTCTGCGGCAGGGTATACTCCAGCCCGGCAATGGCGACATCGTCCAGCACCAGCGCTTTACCGTCGCGCAGCCAGTTACCGGACGTGCGCACCATGCCGCCTTCCCAGCGGGAGGTGAACTGGCGCAGCGCCATGCCCTGCGGGGAAAACTCCGCATTCAGGATCGGATCAAAAAGATGCAGCGAGCCGTAGATAAACTCGCTGGCGTTCATCGACAGGCGGCCTTCCTGGCTCTGCCAGTCACCTTTGCTCAGCGTCAGGTTGCGCAGGCTTAAATCGAGGTCGGTCACCGCCCAGTCCGGGCCCTGAAGCCGGGCGTCGGTCACGTCCAGACGACCAATCTGCAGAGAGGGGATAGTGGCGAGCGGTGCGAAGAACGCCGTCAGCGTTTTATCGCTCTGCAGGCGGATCTCGTTCAGGCGCATCGTGTCGATAATCCAGCTCCCGTCGGCGTTGCGCAGGGCCGAGCCGGTGAGCGAGCCCCGGGCCATATCGGCGCCAATCGTATTCAGCACCACTTCCTTGCCGTTAAGCTGGCCCTCGATCAGCACGTTGGTGGCCGGTACGCCGTTGAGGGTCAGCGAGCCTGCGCTCATCTGGATCTGCGCGTGATTACCCAGCACGTTGCCCGCTTCCGGCTGCCATGGGCTGACGCCGCCCGTCACCTTCTGCGCGCTCAGATCCCATTCGGTATTCGGGCTGTTAAAGGCCATATTGTTCAGCTGCAGGCGATCCGCCTGGAAGGGCAGCGGCGCGGTCTGCGGGGAGAGATTCAACGTGCCGTCGAACAGGGTGATGGTGTCCACGTGCAGCGGATCGGTTATCTGGCGGCTGCTGAGGCCGATATCCACTTTTTTGGCCACCAGCGTGGCGGGTTTACCGTCCCGGCCGAAGGTGACGTTTTCCAGAATGATGTGGGATGGTGACGAAAAGCGGTGATTCATCTTGTCGAAACTGAGCTCGTAGTCGGTATTCACCGTTACCCAGCTGCTGACCTGAGTCGCGCCCCAGCGGGTCTGGAGCAGAATATAGAGCGCCAGTATCACAATGAGCAGGGCTACCAGAAGATAGACGAGTAGCTTTCCAATAAATTTCATGGTCTTCCATCCCGCAAAACGCACATAAGGGAGTTATGCACGATTTATGCGCAATCCTCAAGGCGGGAATGGTGTAAATAGATGTCACGGCAGACATTGACTGCCTGCCGTGAAGGGGATCAGTTCTTTTCAGGCGGGAAAACGAGGTTCAGCACGATAGCGGTGATACCGCCCGCGGCAATGCCGGAAGAGAGCAGGTTTTTCACCCAGTCCGGGGCAAACTGCAGGATCAGCGGCTGCTGAGAAACGCCCAGACCGACGGCCAGCGACAGCGCAATAATCATGATTGCGCGGCGGTTCAGCGGCTCGCGGGAGACGATACGCACGCCGGAGGCCGCGATCGTCCCGAACATCACCAGCGTTGCACCGCCCAGCACCGGCTCAGGGATGTGCTGCACAAAGCCGCTCACCGCCGGGAACAGGCCGAGGACGATCAGCATCAGCGCCACCACGAAGCCGACATAGCGGCTGGCCACGCCGGTCAGCTGGATCACGCCGTTGTTCTGACCGAAGCAGGAGTTCGGGAAGGTATTGAAGACCGCAGAGACAAACGAATTCAGACCGTTCGCCAGCACGCCGCCTTTCAGGCGCTTCATGTACAGCGGGCCGGAAACGGGCTGCTCGGAGACGTCGGAGGTGGCGGTGATGTCGCCGATGGTCTCCAGAGAGGTGATCATAAAGACCAGCATCAGCGGCAGGAGCAGGCCCCAGTCAATGCCCAGACCGTAATACAGCGGCGTAGGGACAGTGATCAGCGCGCTGTTGGCTGGCGCGGTGTTCTCCGGCAGCATGCCCAGCGCCCACGCCAGCAGGTAGCCTGCCGCCATGGCGATCACCAGCGAGGCGACGCGCAGGTATGGGTTACGCTGGCGGTTAAGCAGAATAATGATGGCCAGCACCACGCCCGCCAGCAGCAGGTTTTTTGGCGCGCCGAAGGTGTGGTCGCTCATCGCGGCATAGCCGCCGCCGATGGAGGTGAGGCCCACCTGAATCAGCGACAGGCCGATAATCATCACGACGACGCCGGAAACCAGCGGGGTGATAACGCGGCGAGCCAGATGCAGAACGCGGGAGATCACCATCTCCGTACAGCTGGCCAGCATCAGCGTGCCGAACAGCGCCGCCATCATGGTCGGGACATCCGCACCGCCGGTTTTCAGGGCCGTACCGCCCATGATCAGCGGCGCCACAAAGTTAAAGCTGGTGCCCTGAATCGACAGTAAACCCGACCCCACCGGACCCCACGCTTTAATCTGGATAATCGAGGCCACGCCGGAGGCGAAGAGAGACATGCTGATAATGTGCTGCGTGTCCTGCGCCGGTAAACCGAGCGCCTGACAGATCAGCAGCGCCGGGGTGATCACCGCAACAAACATCGCCAGAAGATGCTGGCAGGCGGCGAAAAGCGTCTGCGGCAGCGGCGGGCGGTCTTCAAGGCGGTAAATCAGTTCGCTATTTTGCTTCTGCGCAATCGGTTGCGCATCAGGCGACTCTATGGTGTTAACGGACATCGGCGGCAATCCCACGGTGGAAAAGCGGGCATTTTATCTGACCACCTGGTAAAAGCAAACGATTGCCAGCAAAAAAAGACAAGAAAATCTGCCGCTGTGAGCAGGTTTTCTACATCCGATGAGGAAAAAAAATTACACTTTTTGCGCCGGAAGCTCATGAAGAGCGCTAACCGGCCCAGGATAACGCCGCGTGTGTATGGAACACGCGCAAAAAAGGAGCCTTCTATGATTCATCTCGATACGTTGTCGACCCTTGTTGCCGCAACGCTGGTGTTACTGCTTGGCCGTAAGCTGGTACATAGCGTTTCCCTTCTGAAAAAATACACCATTCCTGAACCTGTCGCTGGCGGCCTGCTGGTGGCACTGGCCCTGCTGGTGCTCAAAAAAAGCATGGGCTGGGAAATCGATTTTGACATGTCCCTGAAAGACCCGCTGATGCTGGCCTTCTTTGCCACCATCGGCCTGAACGCCAACCTGGCAAGCCTGCGGGCGGGCGGTAAGGTGCTCGGCGTATTTTTGATTGTGGTGGTGGGGCTGCTGCTGATGCAAAACGCGATTGGCATCGGCATGGCGACCTTGCTGGGGCTGGACCCGCTGATGGGGCTGCTGGCGGGGTCGATTACGCTGTCAGGCGGTCACGGTACCGGGGCGGCGTGGAGTAAATTGTTCGTTGAGCGCTACGGTTTTGAAAATGCAACGGAAGTGGCGATGGCCTGTGCCACCTTTGGCCTGGTGCTGGGTGGCCTGATTGGCGGCCCGGTGGCGCGCTATCTGGTGAAGCACTCCACCACGCCGGACGGCAGGCCGGACGACGAGCTGGTACCGACCGCCTTTGAAAAGCCTGACGTTGGGCGCAGTATTACCTCGCTGGTGCTGATTGAAACCATCGCGATGATCGCCATCTGCCTCACCGTGGGCAAAGTGGTTGCGCAATGGCTGGCGGGCTCCGCGTTTGAGCTGCCGACGTTTGTCTGCGTGCTGTTTATCGGGGTGATTCTGAGCAACGGCCTGGCGCTGATGGGCTTCTACCGCGTGTTTGAACGGGCGGTGTCGGTGCTTGGCAACGTCTGCCTGTCGCTGTTCCTGGCGATGGCGCTGATGAGCCTCAAGCTGTGGGAGCTGGCCTCCCTGGCGCTGCCGATGGTGGCGATTCTGGCGGTGCAGGCCCTGTTTATGGCGCTGTACGCCATGTTTGTCACCTGGCGCATGATGGGCAAAAACTACGATGCGGCGGTGCTGGCGGCGGGTCACTGCGGTTTTGGTCTGGGGGCAACCCCAACGGCTATCGCCAACATGCAGGCGATCACCGAACGGTTTGGGCCATCGCACATGGCGTTTCTGGTGGTGCCGATGGTCGGGGCGTTCTTTATTGATATCGTCAACGCGCTGGTGATTAAGCTGTACCTGATGCTGCCGATGTTCGCCTGAAATCAGGCGTTGGAATAGCGTTCGGTTTCCGGCATCCAGCGCTCAATTAACGCTGCCGCCTGCTCGGGGTAGCGTTCATGAATGTGGCGGGCGAGGCGCTGAACCTCGGGGATCATGGCCTGATCGCGCAGTAAATCCGCGACTTTGAATTCCGCATTCCCCGTCTGACGCGTGCCCAGCAGTTCACCGGGTCCGCGGATCTCCAGGTCTTTTTGCGCAATCACAAAACCGTCGTTGCTGTCGCGCAGCACCTGCAAACGCATCTGGGCGGTTTTCGAGAGCGGCGCTTTGTAGAGCAGGACGCAGTGGGACGCTACCGCGCCACGGCCGACGCGCCCGCGAAGCTGGTGGAGCTGGGCAAGGCCAAGGCGCTCCGGGTTTTCGATAATCATCAGGCTGGAGTTCGGCACATCCACGCCCACTTCGATGACCGTGGTCGCGACCAGCAAATGCAGCTCGCCCTGTTTGAACGACTGCATCACCGCCTGCTTTTCAGCGGGCTTCATGCGTCCGTGAACCAGACCCACGTTTAGCTCCGGCAGGGCGAGCTTTAACTCTTCCCACGTGGCTTCGGCAGCCTGCGCTTCCAGCAGTTCCGACTCTTCAATCAGGGTACAAACCCAGTAGGCCTGACGCCCTTCGTGGGTGCAGGCGTTGCGCACGCGGTCGATGATATCGCTGCGACGCGTGTCAGGAATGGCAACCGTCGTGACTGGCGTACGGCCCGGGGGGAGTTCGTCGATGGTGGAGGTATCCAGATCGGCGTAAGCCGTCATCGCGAGCGTGCGCGGGATCGGCGTGGCGGTCATGATCAGCTGATGCGGGTGGAAGCCCTGCTGCAGTCCCTTTTCCCACAGCGCCAGACGCTGATGCACGCCGAAGCGGTGCTGTTCATCGATAATCACCAGCGCAAGGCCGTTGAACTGCACCTGCTCCTGGAAGATAGCGTGCGTGCCGACAATCATCTGCACCTGCCCGCTGGCGATGGCTTCCTGCTGCGCAAGGCGCGCTTTGCCCTTTTGTTTTCCTGCCAGCCAGCCTACTTCAATCCCCAGCGGCGCGAACCAGGCGCGGAAATTGTTGGCGTGTTGTTCCGCCAGCAGCTCGGTCGGCGCCATTAACGCGACCTGTTTACCGTGGGCAATGGCGCGCAGGGCTGCAAGGGCGGCAACCAGCGTTTTACCGGAGCCTACATCGCCCTGTACCAGGCGCATCATCGGCACGTCGAGCGCCATATCGCGTTCAATCTCGGCGGTGACGCGCGCCTGCGCGCCGGTGGGTTTAAACGGCAGAGAGGCCAGCAGCTTATCTTTGAGTGCATCATTCTGGCTTAAAGGCTGAGCGTGGAAACGCTGCGCGCCCGCACGAAGCGCCAGCATGCTCAGGTTATGCGCCAGCAATTCCTCAAGGATAAGACGCTGTTGGGCGGGGTGTTTGCCGCTTTCTAAATCGCTGAGCTGCAGCGTGGGCGGCGGACGGTGCAGGGTTCGCAGCGCCTCGGGCAGGCTCATCATGCCCTGCGCCAGCTCGGGTGGCAGCAGCTCGGTAATGGCGCAGGTATCCAGCAGCTCCAGCGCCTGATCGGTGAGCTTACGCAGCGTCGCCTGCTTGATGCCTTCGGTCGTCGGGTAAACCGGGGTGAGCGTCTCCTGCAGTTCCGGCGTGCTGAGATCGCCCTGCACGCGGTACTCGGGGTGGATCATCTCTGCGCCGTACTTCCCGCGTTTGGCTTCGCCATAGGCCAGCACCCTGCGGCCTGTCGCCAGGCTGTTTTTCATCGCCGCGCTGAAGTTGAAGAAACGCATGGTGAGAATGCCGGTGCCGTCGCTGATCTGGCAGGTCATCATCCGGCGTCCGCCGAAGGTGATGTTGCAGTTCAGGACTTCGCCTTCAACGGTGGCGTAAATGGCAGGAAGGAGATCGCCAATCTTATAAAGCTGGGTGCGGTCTTCATAACGCAGGGGGAGGTGAAGCAGGAGATCCTGCACGGTGTGCAGGCCAATTTTGGCCAACTTACTGCTTTGCGCCGCGCCCACGCCCGTCAGGCTGTTGAGCGGGATAGCATCCAGCAGGCGGCCTTTCATCGCTTACCCGGCGTACTGCATGGTGGCCCACCACTCGGCATCGGCTTCAATTTCGCCCTGCGCGTTGACGTGGGGGTAAGGCAATTTTTTCTGCTTCGCAACGCGAGCCAGCACCGGATAACCACCTTCAAACAGCAGGCGCTGCTGTTCATCTTCCGGCAGCATGCTGTTGCTACGCTCGTACATGCCGGCGTTCTGACGCTGGCGCTGCGCTTCATACAGAATGAGCGCGGACGCCACGGAGACATTGAGAGACTGGACCATGCCGATCATCGGAATGATGATGTCCCGATCCGCCAGATCCAGCGCTTCCTGTGAGATCCCGGTTTTCTCCTGACCCATCAAAATGCAGGTCGGGCGAGTGTAGTCGATCTCGCGAAAATCCACGGCTTTAGCGGACAGGTTAGTGGCAAGGATTTGCATCCCGCGCCCTTTCAGGTGCGAAACGGCATCGCCAATTGTCTGGTGAGATTTGACGGAAACCCAGCTGTTACTGCCTGCCGCCGCCGAGACCATGGTGCGCATCCGGTGACCCGGCCAGACGGCGTGCACTTCATGCACACCGACGGCATCGGCGGTACGGACGATAGCAGAGACGTTATGCGGTTTATGGACCTGCTCCATGCAGACCGTCAGGTCAGGCTGACGCCTGGCTAGCATTTCGCATATCCGCGCGTAACGTTGTGAATTCATACCACTAGTTTCGGTTACGGGTGACTTTAATCACGTCCGGCATGACGCGGATCTTGCGCATGATATTCGCCAGATGCACGCGGTCGCGGGCGGTCAGACGAATAAAGGCGCTGTACACGCGGCCATCTTTTTCTTCCGTATTCAGGCTTTGAATATTGGAAGAGGCCGTGTTGATCGCTGCCGTCAGGTTCGCCAGGGCACCCTGGTGGTTGAACATATCCACCTTAATCTCGGTGATAAATTCCTGCGCCGTCTCTTTATCCCACTCGACCGCCATAAACTTCTCGGCTTCTTTCTGGTAGCCGCGAATGTTACGACAGGATTCGTGGTGGATAACCAGCCCTTTACCTGGGCTGACGTGCGCAATAATCGGGTCGCCTGGAATTGGACGGCAACATTTTGCGAAGGTGATCAGCACCCCGTCCGCGCCTTTGATTGGCAGATGAGCATGGCCGGATGCGCCTGGCGCAGAAGGTATTGCTTCGCCCTGCTGCAGGTTTTTCGCCACCACGACGCTCATGGCGTTGCCCAGACCAATTTCCGCCAGCAGATCGTCAAGAGACGTGAGCTTCATACGGTCGAGCTCGCGCTGGATATGCTCCGGTGGGATCTCAGCCAGCTTACGGCTGCCGCCCAACGCGTGGTTGAGCAGACGACGCCCCAGGCTGACGGAATCATCACGCTTGAGGTTTTTCAGCAGCTGGCGGATTTTAGCGCGCGCTTTGGAGCTCACGACAAAGTTCAGCCAGGCCGCGTTCGGACGTGCGCCCGGCGCGGTAATAATTTCCACCGTCTGGCCGCTGGCGAGCGGCTGAGACAGCGGGTAAGGTTGTCTGTCGACGCGCGCGCCCACGCAGGCATGGCCGATATCGGTATGCACGGCGTAAGCGAAGTCGACCGGCGTTGCACCCGCAGGGAGTTCGACAATGCGACCTTCGGGGGTGAAAACGTAAATCTCATCCGGGAAGAGATCGGATTTCACGCTCTCGATAAATTCAAACGAGCTGCCCGCACTCTGCTGAAGTTCCAGCAGGCTCTGCATCCAGCGCTGGGCGCGGATTTGTGCGGTCGTACTGCTTTCGCCACCGTGCTCTTTATAGGCCCAGTGCGCGGCAACACCCATCTCTGCCATCTGGTCCATGTCTTCGGTGCGAATTTGCACCTCAACAGGCACGCCGTGCGGCCCGATCATCGAGGTGTGCAAAGATTGATAGCCGTTCGCTTTTGGAATGGCGATGTAATCTTTCATCCGCCCCGGACGCGGTTTGTAGAGGCTGTGCATCTGCCCCAGCACGCGATAGCAGGTGTCCGAGTCATGGACAATGACGCGGAAGGCGTAGATATCCATGATCGAGTGAAAACGCTGCTCCTTGAGCACCATTTTGCAGTAGATGGAGTACAGGTGTTTCTCGCGACCGCTGACGCGGCACGGAATTCCCGCTTCCTGCAAGCGCCCTTCGATTTCAGAGAGGATCTTTTGAATCATCTCCTTACGGTTGCCGCGTGCGGCTTTCACCACCTCTTTAATCACGCGATAGCGGTTCGGGTACAACGCTTCAAAACCCAGCTCTTCCAGCTCGGTTTTAATGTGGTGAATACCTAAACGGTGCGCCAGCGGACTGTAGATTTCGAGGGTTTCACGGGCAATGCGGCGACGTTTATCCGGGCGAAGTGAGCCCAGCGTGCGCATGTTGTGGGTGCGGTCAGCGAGTTTGATGAGAATGACGCGGATATCCTGCACCATCGCCATAATCATCTTGCGGAAGTTTTCGGCTTGCGCCTCTTTCTTGTCGCGGAAATTCAGCTTATCAAGCTTAGAGACCCCTTCCACCAGTTCGGCAACGCTTTTGCCAAACAGCTGTTCCATGTCCTGGTAAGTGGCAGGGGTATCTTCAATCACGTCGTGCAGCAGCGCGGCCATCAGCGTTTCGTAGTCGAGTTTCATCTCGGCCAGAATACAGGCCACCGCTACCGGGTGCGTGATGTAGGGTTCACCGCTTGAACGTGTCTGGCCCTCGTGAGCGTCACGTGCAACGAGATACGCCTGCTGAAGACGCTTAATCTGGTCTTCAGGCAGGTAGATTTGAATCAGTTGATTCAGGCTTTCAAACAGATACAAGGGCGACCCGCAGGTTTAATTAACGACGACCTTCAGCAATAGCGGTTACGGCCTGCAGTTCTGCGGCTTCCTGCTCTTGCTGCTCCTGGCGCTCACGCACGTCGAGGATCTGGTTGTTGATCAGACCTTCTTCGATTTCGCGAAGTGCAATAACGGTGGTTTTATCGTTTTCTTCCGGTACCAGCGGATCTTTACCGCCTACCTGCATCTGACGAGCGCGACGCGCGGCGACCAGCACCAGGTCAAAACGGTTACCAATTTTCTCTACAGCGTCCTGAACAGTTACGCGTGCCATACTTAAAATGCTCCACAGGTGAAGAAATGACTGGGCATGATACTGAAAGTGGGTTCAGTCTGCCAACAGTTTGGTGATTAATGCGTCATGTCGCTGCTTCTGGCGGCTCATACGCAGACGTTCTGCACGAAGAATGGTTTTGAGATCGCTCAGTGCGGCATCAAAATCATCATTCACAATAAGGTAATCATATTCCGCGTAATGGCTCATTTCTGCAACAGCCTGTTCCATACGCTTTGCGATGACTTCTTCGCTGTCCTGACCGCGGCCACGCAGGCGGCGATCCAGCTCATCTTTCGATGGCGGTAAAATAAAGATACTGCGCGAGTCAGGCATTTTCTTGCGAATTTGCTGTGCACCCTGCCAGTCGATATCCAGGAACACATTCACGCCCGTGGCCAGAACCTGCTCAATGGTTTCACGCGAGGTACCGTAGTAATTACCGAATACTTCCGCGTGTTCAAGAAACGCGTCTCTGCCGATCATCGCTCTGAACTCGTCGTGATCCACAAAGAAATAGTGTTCGCCGTGCACTTCACCCGGACGCGGTTGACGCGTGGTGTGAGAAACAGAAACCTGTGTGTCGTACAACGGTTGGGTTTTTAACAGTGCCTGAATAAGGCTGGATTTACCCGCGCCACTAGGGGCAGAAACAATATAAAGCGTGCCTTGAGCCATGAGAGTCTTTTGTATGTGTTAACGAAGAAGTCCTACATACGGGCTTATTATACACGTCACTGCCGTGTGACGTAGCCTTTGTCACACTTTTTCCCCTGGATTATTGAATTTTGCGTGCCGTTTTCAGGTTTTATCTGGGGTTTTCAGCAATCCAAAGAAATACCGGATAGCGTCTCGCATTGTGAATCGTTGCCGTTAGCGTTTTTTCAGGCATCGGGATATACCTCCAGCAACACAAAGGAGGAGTAGCAATGTGGCGATGGATAAGCGGATTAATGCTCTTGTGGAGTGGCTATGGCGCGGCGGTGTGCCCGGTCTGGTCGCAGGCAAAAGCTGAGAAAGAGATGGCGTCGTTAAGCGCGCAAATCAAACGCTGGGATGACGCTTACTGGAAGCAGGGCGTGAGTGAGGTCAACGACGAAGTTTACGACCAGCTTAACGGGCGCTTAATGCAGTGGCAGCACTGTTTTGGCAGTGAGCCTTCAGAGGAGAAACTCCCTGCGCTGGTGGGAAGCGTAAAACATCCTGTTGCCCATACGGGCGTACATAAAGTGGCCAGCAAAGAGGAGTTGAGACAGTGGATGCGTGCGCGACAGCATCTGTGGATGCAGCCCAAAGTTGACGGTGTGGCGGTAACGCTGGTCTATCGTGACGGAACGTTAACCCAGGCCATCAGTCGTGGTGATGGCCTGAAAGGGGAAGACTGGACCGGGAAGGTGCGTTTGATCCCGACTATTCCGCAAAAGCTTACCGGCAAGCTCGCGAACAGCGTCTTACAGGGCGAGCTTTTCTGGCTAAGCGACAATCACATTCAGCGGCAGATGGGCGGGATGAACGCTCGCGCAAAGGTGGCGGGGGCGATGATGCGGCAAAAGGATAACTCAGTTTTGAGCAAGATCGGCGTGTTCATCTGGGCCTGGCCGGATGGGCCGAAAGATATGCAGACATCTTTAGCTGAACTGTCTCAGGCCGGTTTTACGCTGTCGGCACGGTATACGCTACCCGCCGATTCTGTTGATGCCGTTGAGAAACAGCGCGCCGCCTGGCACGTAACCGGATTACCCTTTGCCACGGATGGCATTGTGGTGCGTTCGGAGGATGCGCCCGCAGGGGAAGGCTGGTTACCGGGCGAAGGCAACTGGCTGGTTGCGTGGAAATATGCGCCTGCAGCCCAGGTGACCGAGGTGAGTGATATTCATTTTTCCGTGGGTCGAACGGGCAAAATGTCCGTTGTAGCCGCACTGGAACCTGTGCAATTGGACGATAAACAGGTACGGCGGGTGAGTCTGGGCTCGGTGGAGCGCTGGCAGAGGCTGGATATTGCCTCAGGGGATCAGATCCAGGTCAGCCTGGCCGGGCAGGGTATTCCCCGGTTTGATAAGGTGGTCTGGCGCGGGACGGACAGACATAAACCCGAGCCTCCAGCCTCGCGTTATCATGCGCTGAGCTGTTTCTATGCTTCTCCGGAATGTATGGAACAGTTCTTTGCCCGACTGACCTGGCTCAGCTCAAAGCAGGTGCTTGATATTGAAGGATTAGGCGAGTCAGGCTGGCGCACCCTCTGGCAGGCACATCATTTTGAACACCTCTTTTCGTGGCTGTTATTAACGCAGGCGCAAATGCAGGCTACGCCTGGGTTTTCCTCCGCGCGCGGGCTGGCGCTCTGGCATCGATTTAATCTGGTGCGCGAGAAGCCATTTATTCGCTGGCTCATGGCATTGGGTGTTCCGCTGACACAGGCTTCGCTGAAGGCGATGGGGAACGTAACGTGGCAAACGCTGAGTGGACATAACGTAAAGAACTGGCAAAGCCTGCCGGGAACGGGAGAGAGGAAGGCGCGACAAATTGTTGCATTCATCCATGACCCTGGCGTTGCCGGGCTGGCATCCTGGTTAGGCAAGCAGGGCCTGCCTGGATTTTAGAGCGAGCTTGCTTTAGCTTTGCGCCAGGGGGTATGTCTGTCTGGTGAACTGAAGGTTTCGCGGAGCTGATCGTAGTCATAGATGTGGCGGCCGCCATCAATTACCGGGATAAGTGTGGGAGCCTGATAGCACGCCGCAAGCACCGAGCTGCATTGATCAACACCCGTTGTGATTCCAAGCCACGTCAACATCAACTCATAATTGCTTGCTGTGGGCCACGCTTCATGCACCCACCCCACCGATCTTTTTTGAGCATTCAGGGCTTGCTGGCTATACCAGATAAACTGGGGGACCTGGTAAGCCTCTTTGCTTGGGTTGCGTGAGCCATGCATATAGATGGAGTTCAGCTGCGGGTTTTTTTCCAGCCCATGGTCTGAAAAATAGAGCAGAGAGGATGCGCTGCCCTGCAGACGTTTAGCTACTTCGCCAATGAAGTAGTCGGTAAACAGAATCGCATTATTGTAGCAATCTTCATACTTGTTGCCGGTATGCAGAATATTTGCGGATGGCGGATACCGATCGCAGGCCATCTCATGACTACCGTTGATATGCAGGAAAATTAACTTCCTGCCGGGTGCTTTAAGCGCCTCATCCAGGGCAGGTAAAAGTTCGGTGTCATAACGGGTGTCAATCCACTGGGCTTTATGGCTAATAGAAGCAATCGCCACAATATAGTTATTGCTCTTGCCTGTATTACCCTGGGCGCTAATCCATTCGGTATGATAGCCCGTTTTTTTAGCGACGCTAACGATATTGTCTGCAAGCTTATCGGTGGTGAAGTGGTCTGGATCAGCTTTACTTAATATCATCGGCACGGAAAGCACGGTGGCTGACGCAGGGGCAATAGCATTGCTAAAAATGAGGGAGTCCTTCGCCAGCAAGGATTCCACTGGCGTGGTATCCTGGTGAAAACCGTAGAGCTTCATATTGCTGCGACGTGCGGATTCACCCACGATAACAACATAGTTTTCGATGCCCGTTTCATGATACTGCAACGCAGGATAATTGACGCTGTGCTGGCTAATTTTCTCCGCCAGCGCGTTATCGCGATGGGCAATAATGAACTCTGCGCCGGTGTAAAATGGCGTATTGGTTAAAATCCGGGAGCTTAGCGGATAATAAACTTCAAGGTCATGGCGTTTTTTTAGCCAATTTGCCGTCGAATACCAGCCAAAATAAACGGCAAGCAGAACGAAGCCGATAGTTTTGACGCGGAAAGAAACATGCTCGCTAGCTGCTTTGATTGCGAACCAGGTGACAATAAAGTAAGCAAACGCGGCTGGTAAACAGTGTAGGTATAAACCTGACATGCTTTTCGCTTCGGCAACGTGAGTGCCGAGAATACTCATCGCGAATACCGTGTTAAATTCGCTCTGGTAGACGCTCCAGGTACTGTAAGCAATCGCAAAATTTAACGTGAGCAGGGCGGTTAAAAAAAATGCGAGGATCTTGCCGGGAAGCGAGCGAAAGATTGCTGCGGCGCAAACCAGTAAAAGCGCATTACAAATCGCAATGCGCACTGCGAATCGTGCAGGTTGCGTTAAAAATACTGGCCATAACTGAATCAGCACGGAAACGAGCAGCAAAATTAAAAAATGGCTGCTGAGTTTTTTATTAATAATCAGGGCTGACGTTTTGGCAAAGGACATTGTTTTAACGCAAGTTTATGGGGACAAAGATGCGACAGTTTATCGCGTTTGGCCCGGTTATATGAGATAACAAAAAGTGCTTTTTACTACTTTGTTGTGGTTTTGTTGAGAATTCAATGTGTGTCCTGCGTGTAATGAAAAACAGGCAATCCCAGTTTTAAGCGCAGTGCCAGCAAGCGAGCCGTAAAGCCAAATAATAACGTGGCAATGACCACAACATCATGGCTCGAAACATAATGTTGTAAAGCAATATACAGAACGGCAGACGCAAAGGATATTCCGGCGTAAAGCTCTTTCTGGAAAACCAGTGGAATACGCTTGCAGAACATATCGCGCAGCACACCGCCGAATACGCCCGTGACCACGGCGGCAATGGTAGCGATAACAGGTCCTTCCCCCATATCCAGCGCGATTTGCGCCCCGATAATCGAGAAAACCACCAGACCTAAAGCGTCAAGGACTAAAAACAGGCGGCGAAGATGGGGCATGACGGGCGCCACTATGGTTGTTAACACGGCAGCTGTCGCCACGATAATGACGTACTCAGGGTGTTTGACCCAGCCAAGCGGATAATGTCCCAGCAGAATATCGCGTACCGAGCCGCCGCCCAGCGCGGTTGCTGTAGCAATAATGATCACGCCGAAGGTGTCCATACGGCGACGTCCGGCAGCAAGTGCGCCGGTCATGGCTTCTGCGGTGATGCCAATGAGATAAAGGATGTGAAGCAGCATATTTCCTCCGGTTTGAACGCGGGGGAGGTTAGCGATTTGTGCGCAAGATCACGATTGAGTTTTTCTAAGGCGACTGCGTTTGCCCTATAAATTTTTATCAAATGATGTTGAATAAGCTTGATGAAAGGCGGTGAACTGCAAAATCAGGTGCCGGAATGGATTAGAAATAATAATGGGTGGTGCTGTCGACACCACCCGATAAGGCATTACTCAATATTCTGAATCTGCTCGCGCATTTGCTCAATCAGTACTTTCAACTCAATCGCTGAATTCGTCACTTCCGCATTGATCGACTTAGACGCAAGAGTGTTCGACTCGCGGTTGAACTCCTGCATCATAAAGTCCAGACGGCGGCCTACCGCTTCTTTTTTCTTAAGAATGTTGTAGGTCTCTTTAACGTGCGCTTCCAGACGGTCCAGCTCTTCAGCGACATCAATACGTTGCGCCATCAGCACCAGCTCTTGTTCCAGACGGGTGTTTTCCAGCTGAACTTCTGCCTCTTCCAGTTTGGCGACCAGGCGCTCGCGCTGCCACTGCAGCACTTCCGGCATATGGGTGCGAACCTTAGCCACTTCCGCACTCACGCCTTCAAGGCGCTGCTCAATCATCGCTTTAAGCGCCTGACCTTCGGTTTCGCGGGCAACGATAAAGTCATCCAGCGTGCCGTCGAGGGCGGCCAGAATTTCAGCAGCAATCGCGTCCAGATCCTGCTCGCCGGCGGCCATGACGCCAGGCCAGCGCAGAATATCAACCGGGTTGATTTCGCCTTCATCGCTCTGCATTTTGACCCAGTTCGCCGCATTCACGAGCTGTTTCGCCAGTTTTTCGTTGAGGATCAGCTCGCCCTGTGCGCTGGCATCAGGCTCAAAGCGCAGGTTACATTCCACTTTACCGCGCGTCAGACGCGTACGGATACGCTCGCGAACAACAGGCTCAAGGCTGCGGAACTGCTCCGGCATACGGAAATACGTTTCCAGGTAACGCTGGTTTACCGAGCGCATTTCCCATGTAGCGCTACCCCAGCTACCCTTGATTTCACGCCGGGCGTAGGCGGTCATACTGCGGATCATAGACATTCCCGTTTTTAAAGGAGAGATGGGGGGATTATAGCTTTCGGGGGCTTCTCAGGATAGGAATAAGCGTCCTTTATCCGTATAATGCGCAGCCACATTCGTTTCAAGCCGGAGAATCCATCATGCGTCCATCAGGTCGTAGCGCCAATCAGGTGCGTCCCGTCACCCTGACCCGTAACTATACAAAACACGCTGAAGGCTCCGTGCTGGTTGAGTTTGGTGACACCAAAGTGCTGTGTACCGCATCCATCGAAGAAGGCGTTCCGCGCTTCCTGAAAGGTCAGGGCCAGGGCTGGATCACCGCCGAGTACGGCATGCTGCCGCGCGCGACCCATACCCGTAACGCTCGTGAAGCGGCAAAGGGTAAGCAGGGCGGTCGTACCATGGAAATTCAGCGTCTGATCGCGCGTGCGCTGCGCGCCGCCGTTGATCTGAAAACCCTCGGCGAATTCACGATTACCCTGGATTGCGACGTGATTCAGGCCGATGGTGGCACGCGTACGGCCTCTATTACCGGCGCCTGTGTAGCGCTGGCCGATGCCCTGAACAAGCTGGTTGCAGCCGGTAAGCTGAAAACCAATCCAATGAAAGGCATGGTTGCGGCGGTCTCCGTAGGCATCGTTAACGGTGAAGCGCTTTGCGATCTGGAATACGTTGAAGATTCCGCTGCAGAGACAGACATGAACGTGGTGATGACCGAAGACGGTCGCATCATTGAGGTGCAGGGCACGGCAGAAGGCGAGCCGTTCACCCACGAAGAGCTTCTCTCCCTGCTGGCGTTGGCCCGAGGGGGAATCGAATCCATTGTCACGACGCAGAAAGCGGCGTTAGAAAATTGATTTTAAAGGCGACCAATGAGTCGCCTTTTTTTTGCCTGTAAGACAGAAAAACCAAAGGAGCTAATCCATGAAATCGTATCAGCGCCAGTTTATTGAGTTTGCGCTTAACAAGCAGGTACTTAAGTTTGGCGAATTTACGCTGAAATCCGGGCGTAAAAGTCCTTATTTCTTCAACGCCGGGCTGTTTAATACCGGGCGCGATCTGGCACTGTTAGGCCGTTTCTATGCCGAAGCGCTGGTGGATTCCGGGATTGATTTTGACCTGCTATTTGGCCCGGCCTATAAAGGCATTCCGATTGCGACCACTACCGCGGTGGCGTTGGCGGAACATCATGATCGCGACGTGCCGTACTGCTTTAACCGCAAAGAAGCCAAAACCCACGGTGAAGGCGGGAATCTGGTCGGCAGCGCGCTGCAGGGCCGCGTCATGCTGGTGGACGATGTGATCACCGCGGGCACGGCGATCCGCGAATCAATGGAGATTATCCAGGCCAACGGTGCAACGCTGGCTGGCGTGTTGATTTCGCTGGATCGTCAGGAGCGTGGTCGCGGAGAAATTTCCGCCATTCAGGAAGTGGAGCGGGATTACAGCTGCACTGTGACGTCAATAATCACCCTGAAAGATCTGATTGCGTATCTGGAAGAGAAGCCTGAGATGGCGGACCATCTGGCAGCGGTAAAAGCGTATCGCGAAGCGTTCGGGGTTTAAGTGCATTGCTCGGTGGCGTTGTGCTTACCGGGCCTACCCGTTCGTAGGCCGGATAAGGCGACGCCGCCATCCGGCGATGGCGTTACTGTAATTGTGCCGCCACTAACGGCCAGCGGGCGTCAAAATCGTCCGTTGGACGGTATTTAAACTCGCTGCGCACAAAGCGGGAAAGCATCCCTTCACAAAACGCCAGAATCTGGCTCGCCAGCAGCGTTTCATCAATGCTGTATCCTTCACCCTCACGCATTTTCTTCTCGCGCAGCACCTGGCGCAGCTGCGCTTCAATGCGTTCGAAAAGCTGGTTAATGCGGCCCTGGAGTCTGTCCTGCTCAAACATCAGCGCGTGGCCGGTCAGGATACGGGTTAAGCCCGGATTGCGTTCACCGAAGCCCAGGATTAACAGCACTATCAGACGCAGACGCGCGGTAGTGTCTTTTTCGTCTTTCAGAATCAGGTTGATGCGTGTGATCAGGCTGTCTTCAATAAACTCGATCAGACTGTCGAACATCCGGGTTTTGCTCGGAAAATGACGGTACAGCGCCGCCTCAGACACGCCTACGGAGGCGGCCAGTTTAGCGGTGGTGATGCGTTGACTGCCATCGCTGGATTCAAGCATCAGAGCCAGAGATTGAAGTATTTCTTCGCGACGATTCCTTTTCGCGGTTTGTTTTTCTGCCATGTTACAAAATACCCCTGAAAATAAGCACTTGCCAGGCTGGCATCCACACAGCGACCGCAAACGGACGTTTGCGGTTTGTTATTGCATTATGACGCTGTGAGATACGTGTTTGTCGGGCCGTTATTTGCGCCCGGAATGGCCGAAGCCGCCTTCGCCACGGTCGGTGGCGTCAAAGTCTGCCACCAGGTTAAATTCTGCCTGTACCACCGGTACAAAGACCATCTGTGCGATACGCTCGCCCGGTTCAATGGTGAAGCTGTCCTGACCACGGTTCCAGACGGAGACCATCAGTTGACCCTGATAGTCGGAGTCGATCAGGCCCACCAGGTTACCCAGCACAACGCCGTGCTTATGGCCCAGGCCAGAACGCGGCAGGATAACCGCTGCCAGCGACGGGTCAGCAATGTGAATCGCCAGGCCAGTCGGAACCAGGGTCGTGGCACCCGGAGCCAGTTCTACGGCGTCATCGAGACAGGCGCGCAGGTCAAGACCGGCAGAGCCGGAGGTGGCATAGGTTGGCAGCGGGAATTGCTCGCCAACACGCGGGTCCAGAATCTTAACGTCGATTTTTTTCATCATAACGGGTAACGATCTCGTCGAGTAAATGTTGGCCCAGGAGTTCCTTGCGCTCAAGCGGTAAGACTTTATCTCCATCCTGCCAGAAAAGGTGCAGTGCGTTGCTGTCGCTGTTAAATCCTTGTGTGGCCAGCGATACGTCGTTCGCGCAAATCAAATCGAGGTTTTTGCGGGTACGTTTTTGCCGGGCATATTCTTCCACATTATTCGTTTCTGCGGCAAACCCAACAACGTATGGCCGGTGGCTTTTTAGTGCGGCGACACCGGCAACAATGTCCGGGTTTTTCACCATTTTTAGTGTTAATTCATCGCCTTGCTTTTTAATTTTAGCCTCGGCGATCGTCTCAGCACGATAGTCTGCAACGGCCGCACAGCCAATAAAAATCTGCTGGCTTTGCGCATGTGCCTGCACGGCGGCTTCCATCTCCAGCGCGGTGGTAACGTCAATTCGCTTCACACACGCAGGGGTAGGCAGAGAGACCGGGCCGCTCACCAGCGTGACGTTCGCACCACGCTTCGCGGCGGCGGCGGCAATCGCAAAGCCCATTTTGCCGGAACTGTGGTTGGTGATGTAGCGCACCGGATCCAGCGGCTCGCGCGTGGGGCCCGCGGTAATCATGATGTTGAGATGTTGCAGATCGTTGACAGGCGAGAAGTGGGCTGCGGCCATATCAACAATCGTCAGCGGATCAAGCATGCGGCCCGGGCCAACATCGCCGCAGGCCTGGCTACCGCTGTCCGGACCCCAGATAAGCAGGCCGCGTGAGGCCAGGGTCTCAAGATTGTGCTGCGTAGCCGCGTTACGGTACATCTGCTGGTTCATGGCAGGCACGACGGCAACAGGCGCAGGTGTGGCCAGACAAATGGTGGAGACCAGGTCGTTTGCCATACCGGCCGCTACCCGGGCGATTAAATCAGCCGTGGCGGGGGCGAGGATAACCAGGTCTGCCCATTTCCCAAGCTCAATATGGCCCATCGCGGCTTCGGCGGCCGGATCGAGCAGGCTGTCAGATACCGGGTATCCTGAAACGGCCTGCAGGCTCAGAGGAGTGATAAAGGCTTTACCGCCTTCGGTTATCGCGACCCGTACATCTGCCCCGCGCTCGCGCAGACGACGCACCAGCTCCGGCGCTTTGTAGGCAGCAATACCGCCGCTCACGCCAAGAACGATTTTTTTACCGGCCAGGCTCATCATGATTCTTTCCTGTTGGGGTTCACCAGAGAGCGGGCATTTTATCACAATCCCCAAAACGGGGTGATTTTGTCCTTCGACCAGTTAGCGAGGCGCTACGCAAGAACGCAACGTGGTCGTCGAGTGCCTGACTGGCCTGTGGCAGCATGCGGTTAAAAAAGGGAGAAAGAGCATGGAAGAAGAGGATGAGCCGCTGCTGCCGCGTGAAAAACTGCTGCGCTATGACGTCACCCTGTTAAAAGATGATGAACTGCTGGCGCTCTTTTTACGTACCGGAACGCCCGGTAAAACGGTATTTACGCTGGCAAAAGAGCTGATCGTACATTTCGGTTCTCTGCACGGTTTGCTGACCGCCGAACTGGCGCAGTTTAAGCACGTAGAAGGGATCGGTGTGGCGAAATATGCCCAGTTGCGGGCCATTGCTGAACTTGCCCGCCGTTTTTACAATGTCCGCATGGAGAAGGACGATCCGATCCTGACGCCAGCGATGACGCGTGAATATCTGCAAAGCCAGTTAACCGATATCGAGCGCGAGATCTTTATGGTGATCTTTGTCGATAACAGAAACCGGGTACTGAAACATAGCTGCCTCTTTGCCGGCACGTTAAGCCACGTTGAGGTGCATCCGCGAGAAATTGTGCGGGAAGCGATAAAAGTGAATGCAGCGGGCGTGATCCTCGCGCATAATCACCCCTCAGGCTGTGCAGAACCGAGCAGAGCGGACAAAGAAATCACCGAGCGCATTATCAAATGCTGTCAATTCATGGACATTCGTGTGCTGGACCATCTGATAATTGGCCGCGGAGAGTACATTTCTTTTGCAGAACATGGCTGGATTTAGGCTATTTCTCGCGATCCATCGGGATCTTTGTCTGTTCGGGACTTGAGCACACCGCCGAGTCAGCGTATACTACGCCACCTTTGAGAATCTCGGGTTTGGCATTTGGGCCTGGCAATCGAGAGTTCACTTAGAACTATGCGATGACCGGGCTGTAAAGCCTGACGAGGCGCCGATACCCCATACGAAGCTCGAGCTAATTTGATTTTTGGAGAATAGACATGTCCCGAGTCTGCCAAGTTACTGGCAAGCGTCCGGTGACCGGTAACAACCGTTCCCACGCACTGAACGCGACTAAACGCCGTTTCCTGCCGAACCTGCACTCTCACCGTTTCTGGGTTGAGAGCGAGAAGCGTTTTGTCACCCTGCGCGTATCTGCTAAAGGTATGCGTGTAATCGATAAGAAAGGCATCGATACAGTTCTGTCTGAACTGCGTGCCCGTGGCGAAAAGTACTAAGTACTTAAAGAGGAAATAAATCATGGCTAAAGGTATTCGCGAGAAAATCAAGCTGGTTTCTTCTGCTGGTACAGGTCACTTCTACACCACCACGAAGAACAAACGTACTAAGCCGGAAAAACTGGAACTGAAAAAATTCGATCCAGTTGTACGCCAGCACGTACTGTACAAAGAAGCTAAAATCAAATAATTTTAGTCTCCTTGTATCGAAAAACCCCGCAACTGCGGGGTTTTTTGCATTCTGTATCTCAACGGAGGAACCATGCCTGAATTACCTGAGGTAGAAACCAGCCGTCGCGGCATTGAGCCCCATCTGGTCGGCGCGACGATTCTTCACGCGGTTGTCCGTAACGGGCGTCTGCGCTGGCCGGTGTCCGATGAGATCCATGCCCTGAGCGATAAACCCGTCCTTAGCGTGCGGCGCCGCGCGAAATACCTGCTGCTGGAGCTGCCCGACGGCTGGATCATTATCCACCTGGGGATGTCCGGGAGCCTGCGCGTTCTTACCGAAGAACTGCCTGCGGAAAAGCACGACCACGTGGATCTGGTGATGAGCAACGGCAAAGTGCTCCGTTACACCGATCCACGGCGCTTTGGCGCGTGGCTGTGGACGAAGGAGCTGGAAGGGCATAACGTGCTGGCGCATCTGGGCCCGGAGCCGCTATCAGACGCGTTTAACGCGGAATACCTCAAGGCGAAGTGCGCGAAGAAGAAAAGCCCGATTAAGCCCTGGCTGATGGATAACAAGCTGGTGGTCGGCGTGGGTAATATCTACGCCAGCGAATCGCTGTTTGCGGCCGGGATCCACCCCGATCGGCTGGCCTCGTCGCTGTCGGCGCAGGAGTGCGAGCTGCTGGTTCGGGTGATTAAAGCCGTATTGCTGCGCTCGATTGAGCAGGGGGGGACAACGCTGAAGGACTTCCTGCAAAGTGACGGCAAGCCGGGCTATTTTGCCCAGGAGCTGCAGGTGTATGGCCGTAAGGGCGAACCGTGCAGAGTCTGCGGCACACCCATTATTGCCACGAAGCACGCCCAGCGCGCCACGTTCTACTGCCGTCAGTGCCAGAAATAGGGCTACTTGAGCTTTTCCATCAACGCCTGGTGGACGTTAACCGGCAGGAAATGGGTAACGTCCCCGTGATGTCGCGCCACCTCTTTCACCAGCGTGGACGAGATAAACGACCACTCTTTGGAGGGCATCAGGAATACGCTCTCCAGCTCCGGCATCAGGTGGCGGTTCATGTGCGCCAGCTGCATCTCATATTCGAAGTCTGCCACCGCGCGTAAACCGCGGATCAGAATGTTCGCCTGCTGGGCCCGGGCGAAGTTCGCCATCAGGTCGCTGAATCCGACAACCTCAACATTCGGCAGGTGCGAAATGGCATCGGTGGCAAGCTGCACGCGCTCGTGGAGATCAAACATCGGCTTTTTGCTGGGGCTGGCGGCAATCGCCAGGATCACCTTGTCGAACATGCACGCCGCACGGGTGATGATATCAAGATGACCGTTGGTGATCGGATCGAAGGTACCCGGATAAATCGCTTTTGTGCTCATGGCTCACGTTTTCTCTGAGTAGCCGCGGCAGAGCGCCCACAGCTCGGTGTATTTGTTAAAAGTATACTGGGCATTGACTACCGCGAGTAACCAGCCCTGCTTACCGTCCAGCACGCCACCACGCAGCAGCAGCGTTTTCAGGAACGCGCCCAGCGTGTGGGTGAATATTCCGGTCAGCGAGGCCTTCTTGCCGCGCTGGTGACGCTCCTGCGCCCATGCGGTGGCATAGTTGAGCTGTTTGCGCTGGAAGCTTGCGAAATCGCGGCAGGTCAGGTGCAGCAAATCGCCCGTCAGGGGGATGATCTGGGCGTTGTCGCAGGCCAGAGATTCATGCACCAGATTGTCGTTGTACTGATACCGCTCGCGCTCGTAGAGGCGCGTCACGCGGTCAGGATACCAACCGCTGTGGCGCATAAAACGGCCAAGGAAGTAGTTGCGGCGGGCAATGCTGTATACAGCATCAGGTTGAGGTGAGGAAAGCACCGCCTGAATGGCCTGCTGAAGCTCCGGCGTGATGCGCTCGTCAGTATCGAGCATCAGGACATAATCTCCGGTGGCAAACCCCTGCGCGCGCTGGCGCTGGAGGCCATAGCCTTGCCAGTCAGTATTGATAAAGACTTTTGCGCCCGCTGCCCGGGCAACGTCCACCGTGTTGTCCGTACTTCCGGAATCAAGAATGACTATCTCGTCAGCCCAGGCTACCGACGCCAGGCAGTCCGGAAGCAGGTCGGCGGCGTTTTTGGCGATCATCACGACCGACAGACGCGTTGACATCAGTGGCTCCGCTGGGGCAGGTAAGGTTGCAGAAGTTGCAGCAGACGGGTCAGGGCACCCTGGTTCTGGTGCAGCACTTCGACCGCATGTCGCCCGTACCACAGGCGATAATCTTCGTCAGTCAGAAGGGTTGAGACCTCTTTAACTACGGAGTCCGCATCGGTCACGGTAATTAAACCATCGGCCTGCTGTAATTTCGCGCAGATATCTTTGAAGTTAAACGTATGTGGCCCCATCAGCACCGGAATCGCGTGGGCTGCCGGCTCGAGCGGGTTATGGCCGCCGCGCTCCACCAGGCTGCCGCCGACAAACGCGAGGTCAGCAATGCCGTAGAGCAGCATCAGTTCGCCCATCGTATCGCCAATCACCACCTGGGTGCTGCCAGACGGGATCTCCCCGCTGCTGCGCAGCGTGAAGCTGAAACCGCCTTTTTGCACCATTTCACGGGCATCTTTAAAACGTTCCGGATGGCGGGGCACGAGGATTAGCAGTAAATCAGGGAAGCTTTCCAGCAGCTTGCGGTGCGCCTGCAGGATGATCTCTTCTTCACCGTCATGGGTACTGGTCGCAATCCAGACCTGACGACGCGGGGCCCACTGGCGGCGAAGCGTGATGGCGCGGGCGGCGAGTTCAGGGGTAACCGAAATATCAAATTTCAGGCTACCCGTCACCGCAAGCTGGTTGCGTTTGAGGCCCAGAGAGATAAAGCGTGCCGCATCTTCTTCATTCTGCGCGGCAATCAGGGTGATTTTGCTCAGCAGGCGGCGCATAAATTTACCCAGCTTGCCGTAACCTTTCGCCGAGCGCTCTGACAGGCGCGCGTTGGCAATCACCAGCGGAATTTTACGGGCATGCAGGGCGGAAATCATGTTTGGCCACAGTTCGGTTTCCATCACAATCACCAGCTTCGGGCGAACGGTATTCAGGAAACGATTCATGGCGCAGGGGAGATCGTAAGGGAGATAGACGTGATGAACGTCTTTGCCGAAAGCGGATAACGCGCGCTCCGAGCCGGTTGGCGTCATCGTCGTGACGGTAATCGGCAGCGACGGGTAGCGGTGACGCAGGGCGCGAACCAGCGGGATCGCCGCCAGCGTTTCACCGACAGACACGGAATGCAGCAAAATACCGTCCGGCGCGACTTTATTGCGGCAGAAGCCATAGCGTTCAGCCCAGCGTTTACGATACGCAGGCGCTTTACGGCTACGAAGCAACAGTCTCAGCCACACCAGTGGCTGAATAATGTAGAGCAGGGCGGTATACAACAATTCCAAGCGATTATCCGTTTTTTTAGTTTCGGCGGGCAAATTCTAAGCATTTGAGCCGTCTAAAGCTATCTCTTTGGTGTTTTAAGATACCCATTTGCCTGCGTTACGCTCATTCGCCTGAAAAAAAACGGGCAATTTCTTGCCCGTTTCATGTCTAACCGTTTAGCGCTCCGCTTCGGGGAGGGCATTCAGATGGTAGGTTACGCGCTCCGAAAGCCCGCGAATATCACCGCCAGTGATAAAGAAGCTGTCATCTTTTTGATTCGGATTGCTGACGTCGTAGCCCAGCATCTTGTTGATGAGCGTTGCCACCTGATAATGGTTGAGAGGTATCTGCGGGCTGATCTCCTTCATGGCGTAAGCCGGATCGTTACTGAAGTAGAGGAACGGTACCTGAGCAATTGGCATTTCAACAACCGAGTGGCCAAACAGACCGTTATCGCCCACGCGTTCACCGTGATCGGAGGTGATAAACACCAGCACCGGCAGTTTGGATTTTGCCAGCGCGGTGCGAATCGCGGACGCGAGTTCTTTGTCATACAGGCGGACCGCATCGTCATACTCATTTTTCTTCTGCGCCACATCATCACTCAGACGCGGCGTAGAGAATTTCGCGAAGCCCTGCGGAATATTACGCTCGTACGGGATATGTGGCGCGCGGCTGTTGAGCACCATCAGGAACGGTTTGTTCCAGTCCAGGGTTGCTTTCTCAACGGATGGTGTCAGAACAACGTCTGCGCCGACATCTGGTGCCGGGCGGATCTGGGTATCTTCCCACAGATCGATATCATGGATGCCAATCCAGTTGCTCAGCCCTTCCAGCCCCTGGGCGGAGATAAAGGCGGTCTGATAACCCTGTTTCTTCGCGTTGGCGAAGATATTGGTGGATTTCGATTTATAGGCCCCGTAGTTATCCGGCTCGCGCAGATTATTCACCAGCATCGGGATGGCCACGCGGGTGGACACGGCGTTGGAGACAATCAGGCGGCCCGTACCTTGATACTGCTGGAGCAGCGCTTTCAGCTCAGGCGTGGTATCGCGTTCGTAGCCCAGAGCGCTGACGTGGTGCGGATTAAGGCTTTCACCTATCGCCAGAATAATCGAATATTTACCCGCGCGCGTATCCTTAACAGGTTTGACCTGGTAGGGATCGTAGTGGGTCAGATTCTGGTTTTCGCCTGACATCGCTTCCGGGATCAGGCGTATGGCGCTGAAGCTCATTGCAGACAGGCCGTTACGCAGCAGGGAGTGGCGCAGGTCCGGGTTGAACTTGTACATCTGCCCGTCGATCGCTTTGAAGAACTGACCGACAAACATCACGACAATCGCAAGCAGGCAAGGAAGCGCAATCCATTTGTGCCAAAGCGGCGCCAGACGACGCGCAAAGACCAGCGCAAACACGACCGCCACAATCATGATGGCGAAGTAGATGCCCAGTGAACCCAGGCTGTCGGTGATCCCACTGGCAATGTCTTTCGTTTCCACGAACGCCAGCCAGACTTCGCTCGGGCCATAGAACTGACCGTAGAACTGGTAGTACACCGCTTCCGAAATCTGAACGATAAACGTGACGGCCAGCAGCAGGCGAGTCAGGAAGAAACGCGCGCTGGCTGCGGCAAGCAGGGAAATGATCAGATACAGCGAGATATCACCGGACTTCGGCTGGTAGACGTGATCTTTCAGCAGAATGATGATTTCTGAAAGCGAGAACAGCAGCAGGAATGCCAGCGTCAACCCCAGGGTGCGCAACAGATTGCTGCGCGGGGTGAACGAAGAGTGTGTCGTTGTTTTGAACATGGAAGGACTCTATTCCGATCAGAACTTTTTAGTCAGCGGGCGAATGGCTTTACCAAAACCAAAGCGCAGTGCGCGAACTACCGTAGGACGATTGTGCAATCCTTTTCGCCAAATATCCTCAAACAGGGCATACCAGCGTGCAGCGACCGCTTCGCGGGAATAGACCTGTAGGCGTTTTTCACCCTGTTCGCGCATCTGACGATACAGTTCAGGGGAGTTTTTCAGACGCATGATGGCATTGAAGGCTTCATCAGGGTTTTTGGCGATCAGGTAGTCCAGCTCGCTTTCGCGGATCGCGCGATAAGACGGCTCGTCATCGCAGACCATCACCGTTTTCCCCAGCCAGTTGTTAATGAGCTTACTGGCAGGCTTACGCGCCAGTTTATGATCGTGTGATTTGCGGAAGCTGATGCACACGTCCACGTCCTGGTAGTTTGTCCAGTTATCGAACGAGATGCGGAGCTCAATACCTTGTTCGGCAAGACGTTGCTTAAAATTCCCTTCGCGGTATTCGTCCGGGAAACTGTCTACACGGCCGAAGAATGCGACGGTTTTGATTGTCTCGTCGGTGCGTTCGCGTGGTTTTACGCCCGGCTGTGGCCAGTAGGGGACGAAAATACGATTGCTATGGTTGTCTACTTCCGGATTCTGGTCGACGACAACATCGGCGCCAATCACGGGAGGGCGGTCCGCACGCGCGACCACGGTGAAGCCACGCCACGGCTTCACGCGGGAACCAAAGTCGTCGTTATGCATCAGGTTAATGGCATCTGGCCTGCATTCAGAGCCAAACGAACACTCGATTGCGTCACCATAATAGTGCTTTAGCGCCAGGGTAGTCTGGAACGTCCAGCCACCGCGGCCGCCACAATAAAATCGCTCCGGAATATCGTCAGGATTGACCTGGTTATCCAGGAGAGTCTGAAAATCTGCGTAGTTTTTAGCGATGAAATCCGCGCGGGAAACCGCGTGTAATTTTAGTTTGCTCATAATTTCCGTTAGCCAAGAATTTTTTTAAGACGGAAGTAGCGACGTCCCAGACGCCACCGTTGGCGGAAGCCGCGCGCATTTTGCCAAATCAGAGTCCAGATACCACGATCGAAAAGCTCACGGGTGATCTCGCGTTTTTTGGCCATATCTTCAATGTTATTAATGCTATGCAGGATCCCCAGACCCTCTTTGGCGATTTGCCAGCGGCAGGCGGGCACGCGTTTCACCTGTTCCGGATAGCGTTTGTTGATGGCGTCCAGCATCTCCAGAATCTTCATATAATGGCGCGAAGAGCGCATGCGCGTGTCGTCCGTGCCAGGCGTATGGGAAACGGAAGCGGAGTGGATCAGGTAGTCGTAATAGGTCTCATCAATATACTGCACGCGTCTGGCGGTGAGCAGCACTTCCGTAGTCCAGGGGATGTCCTGATGGCGCAGACCCTGTTCAAAGCTGAAGCCCTGCTCTTTGATAAAGGCATGGCGATAGATGTTCAGCCACGTCACGTGCAGGAACTTGCGCGATTCGAGCGCCATCTGCAGCCAGGTCGGGCCGTCCAGCACGTCGGTTGACGCAAGTTTATCTGAAGGGAAAATCTTCTTCGACGGGCGTCCGTCGTCATAAATGTAGGTACCGTTGCAGGTCGCGACGTCCAACTGCCCGGCGAGTGCAATCTCCAGCAGGCGCGGATACATGCCCGGATAGATGACATCATCAATATCCGGGAACGCGATGTAATCGCCCGTTGCTGCGGCCAGACCGGTATTACGGGCCGCAGAGACACCCCCATTAGGCTGGTCGATGACGTTAAAATGACTGAATTCACTGGCGTAGCGGGCGATGATATCTGCAGAGCCGTCAGTAGAGCCGTCATTAACAATAACAAGTTCCAGGCTGTGCAGATTCTGTTTCTTTATGCTGTCAAAAAAAGCGCTCAGGAAATTCTCGCCATTATAGACGGCGACAACGAGGCTTAATTGAGGCGTTCCAGACATGCTTACTCCGTAATTTAACGCGGTGAGATGCGGCTAACGAGCGATACAGCAACGTGCAATGGCTTTTCGACAGCCGGCAGGCAAAAGAGTTCTGACAGGTAACGTTGCGCCGATGCGTATTGTCAACGGCGCTATGTATACGCAATCAGGAGGTTGTTTCTGTTCGTTTAGCGGGCCGTAACGCGCACATTCCCACAAGCAACCCGGTTAACAGCATATATTGTTCCAGGTAGTGATCTTTCAGGTTGTGGTCAACCATGGTTCGGGAGAAGAAACCAACCGTAAACAGCAGCAGGAACATGCCCGCCATCATATTGCCATGGCGGAACTCGCGCCAGCCGATGTACCAGCAGCCTGCCAGCAGAATCAGCCAGCCTGCAATGCCCGCGATGCCGTTCTGGATACCAAACTCAATCAGGCCGTAGTGGCTGTGCGGAATATCAATGCGATTGTCCTGCGTGTCGCGACGCAGCACATAGCGGAAGGCCTCTTTGCGAGGCCCCATTCCCGCAGGATGTTCGCCCACCAGTTTCCAGCCCTGATGGAAGAAGCTGGCACGACAGCCGTTGGAGTGATCCATTGGACGACCGAGATCGTTAGTCGGTACAGTTCCGTCTGTTCTGTTATAGCAAAAACTGGTGAAAGGCGCGTTCCAGCCTGTTACCGCATCATCTTCCAGATTTTGCCAGCGCGGATCGGTTTTCCAGGAGGCATAGCCCAGAAGCGCAGAAGCGATAATAATGCCCAGAAGGATGCCACCGGTGAGCAGCACCCGGCTGCGACGCATACTGTGCAGGCTGAGCAGTAGGAAGGTGGAGAACAGGCTGCCGACCAGTCCAATCGTTCCCCAGCGGGTATCGACTAACGCCGTGCAGACAAGGTTACACAGCAGCATAAAGGCGAGGAACGGTGTCTTCAGGCGTAAGAAACGCTGATGAAGCAGGCCGCGCGTAAGCAGTTCGGCGAGCAGGAAACCGGTGATCATATTGACCTGGAAGCTCATGCGCGTGCGGTTATAAACAATCCGCGTTTCGCCCCAGTGGATCACGCCGTCTCGCCAGTAAAGCCAGACGGTATCAAGGAGGTGGATACAGACGACGCCCCAGAAAAAAAGGACGACGAGAGTAAAGAAACGGGCTGCCGATAAAGAGGGGAAGCGCTCCTGAATCACCGGTAATAACACCAGGCCCGCACAGAAAAGCAATACCGGACGTAACCACTGTCCATCCCAGGTCGACACCATTTCTTTAATATCTGGCGCGACAAAAAAGCCGTTAATCAGGATAAAGAAGGTTAATGCCCACAGCACAATAAGCACGAACTTAATTTTGTTTAAGTCCAGCGCTTTTCTCGCCACTGAAGAGCTAAAGAAAAGACCGAGCGCCACCACAATATTAGGATAAATCAGTCCATTACGATGAAAAGGTAGCTGATCGTTTGGGATTGGCCAGATAAAACATAAAGCCAGTACAGACAGAACTAAAAGACCTGTCAGGATGTTACGAGTATTTGTCATAATTTTGGTACTGGTAAAGGATCTCGGCGTTAATTCCGGTTAGTTAACAATGCCATATGCAGATTCCACTGATTTTGAGTGGAATAAAAGCCTGAGAAAATTACCACAGAAGCCATTACTACAGAAGGACAATGTTTGTAAGCAAGATTAATCCGCCTGTGCATTATCGTAATACCCACGTATATAATCGGCGGCCTGGACAGCGGTTTCAGCTAAACGACAGGAAATATATGCATATTGTTCACACTGAAGCAGACGGCGGCAAAGGCGGGCAGCCTCTGCGCATTATCAACGAATCGCTTGGGATGATTCAGCGTGGCCATCAGGTGACTCTCCTTTGTCCGGAAACTGCGCCGCTCCACGCGCTGGCACGCAATGCCGGTTTGACGGTAGTCACGATGCCGTTAAAGCGTAAGAACCTTAAAAACCTGCAGGTGCTGCGTCGCTGGATGAAGGATAACCGTCACTCGATTGACGTCATCAACAGCCATAACTCTGCCGATACCTGGCTGGTGGCGCTGGCGAATCTGACGCTGTCCAACCCTGTACCACTGGTGAGAACCCGTCATGCGTCCGGCGTACCGCGCAACAACTGGACGACCCGCTGGCTCTTCCGCACGGCCTGCGCGCATATCGTGACCACCGGCGAGGCGCTGCGCCATCAGGTGGCAGATATTGGCGTGCCGATGTCTCAGAGTACGTCGGTGCCAAGCGGTGTCGATACGCAGCGTTTCCATCCGGGAGATAAGCACCAGGCCCGGGTTCATTGTGGTTTGTCGCAGGACGATTTCTGGCTGGGCGTGGTATCGCATTTACGCCCGAACAAAGGCCATAGCGTACTGCTGCGCGCCCTGGCGAAAATTGACAATCCACACATCAAGCTGGCGATTGTCGGCGAAGGTCCGCACAAAGCGACGCTGGAACAGGAAATCACCGCCCTGGGGTTACAGCAGCGCGTGGTCATGGCGGGACATCAATCCGATCCGGAACGCTGGTTCCCGGCCTTTGATATTGCGCTCAGCCCTTCGCACGATATGGAAGGTGTTCCGCAGGGCGTGCTGCAATCGTTAGCCACCCGTATTGCCACCATTGCGACGGATGCGGGTGGAACGGGAGATGCGGTGATTAACGGGCAGACGGGAGTGCTGGTCGCGCAGCGCGACGAAAACGCGCTGCACGATGCCATAATGAAACTCTATGACGACTCAGCCCTTCGTGAGACGCTCGCGCAACAGGGATATGACTACCTGAGCACGCACTTTACCCGCGAATGTATGCTGGACGCGATGGAGAAAGTCTTCTCCGATGTCGCTCAGCGCAGCAAATCACGATAAAGCGCCTGTAGCTCTTTCGCCATTCTGTCCAGGGTGAAGGGCTCGGCGGTTGCACGCGCAGCGGCGGAGTAATCGACACCCTGTTCACGGCCTTTCAGCCACAGCGAGATGGCCTGCTGGTAGCCTTCGCTGTCCAGCGCGTCCCGCACCCAGCCGTTATGACCCTCGGTTATCCACTCCGCCGCGCCGCAGCCGTGGCTGGTAAGCAGCGGCAAACCACAGGCCAGCGCTTCCACGCAGACGTTCGGGAAGGGATCGTAGAGCGTCGGCAGGATAAGGGCATCCGCCGTGCCATAGACTTCACGCACGTTGGCAACGGGGCCCAGGAACTTCACTCGTGAGGAAATCCCCAGCGCCTGCGCCAGCTTTTCGAACTTCCGCGCATGTTTATCGCGGCCGGCAATCAGCAGCCAGACGTCAGGATGCGACACAATGGCGCGCAGCGCGGTGGCGACGCCTTTACGGCTGAAGCCTGACCCAACATACGCCAGCACCGGTGCGTCAGGAGGAATACCCAGGACATCACGCTGCGAAAGGGCGCGGACCTCAGGGCTAAACTGAACGGTGTCCACGCCGTTGTAGATCACCGTCAGCTTGTCGTCCGGCAGCCCGAAGCGCCGCGCGATATCATCGCGCACCATCTTCGAATTACAGATCACCTTGCGCAGCTGCGGATGGGTAAACATCTGCGCCTCGGCCTGCAGAATGTAGCGGTGATAGCGGCTCAGAGATTGCGCCCAGCGCGCCAGCGGCGACAGAATGCGGCCATATTGCTCAAGCCAGGTGGCGTGAACACCGTCGCCCGCCCGGAAGATGGTGGCTCCCGGTATGCGTTCGTGGCTTTGCACAATATCAAACTGCGCAAAATGCGCGGCGGCTTCGAGGGCAAAACCGGATTCACGCGCGATGCGATTACGAAACGGCGGATTGACCGTCAGCGTTTTCCAGCCTGCGGCATCCTCCCACTGGCGGGCAATCAGCGTGACATCAAGCGACGTATCCTGCGCCAGCACGTTCAGCGCACGTGAGACAAAACGCTCTGCGCCACCGTTGGGGTTGTAGGTCTGTCGGACAATAGCCAGCTTCATGCAGGTGTTTCCGTTTCCAGAAGCATCGTATCAATGGCGCTCAGCACCTGCTGTGGGGTGATGGCCGTGATGCAGTCAGAGACACCGCTGTCTCCGCAGCCCGCTTTGCCGCACGGCTGGCAGGTAAACCCGGCAACGATTACACGATAATTTACCCCCCACGGCGCCCATTTGATGGCGCCGGTAGGGCCAAAGATGGCGACGGTTGGCGTACCGACGGCGCTCGCAAGATGCATTGGCATGGAATCCACGCCGAAGTACACCCGGGCGTGCTTCATGAGCGCACCCAGCTCTTTCAGGTTCAGCTGACCGCTTAAATCAAAGACCGGCTGGGTGAGGGCTGCGCGCAGCGCATCCATATAGGCCTTCTCTTCTTTTGACGGCGCGGCGGAGAGGACGATCGGCAGGCCGCGCGCCGCCAGGTTATCAATGGTCGCTGCCAGCTTTTTGATATCCCAGGCCTTAAACATCCAGCGCGAGGTCGGGTGAACCAGAATGTAGGATTTACTCGTGAGCCCAAACCCGGCCAGTTTTTCGGCCACAGAGGCTTCTGCCGCGTCACCGGGCACAAAAAGCGTATGTTTGTCTTCATCGGACTGCGGATGAATGCCGATCCGGCGCAGGGCATCCAGATTAACCTCCACCATATGACGGCTGTTGTCCTGAATCGCCGGATAGAGCGTGGTGAACGATTTCACCCAACGGCGACGCGCCAGGCCCCCGCGCTTATCCGGCTTAAAGCCGACGGAGACGCGCGGTTTCAGGCGACGCGCCAGACGCGCGCCGTGCCAGTGTTCGGTCAGGTTAATCAGCACGTCATACTGACGGCCTTTCAGGGTGTTCAGCAGGGCGCGGTAGAGGCGGAATTGTTCAAACCAGCCCTTCTTGCGCCAGTTGCGCCCAATAGTGTGCACCTGGTCGATATGCGGGTGGCTGGTCAGCATCGCCTGGGTATCGTCATAAACCAGCGCATCGACTTCCACGTTCGGCCAGTTCTTTTTCAGCACGGTAAAAACCGGCGAGGTAAGCAAAACGTCACCGTGGTGACGAAGCTTAATAATCAGCACGCGCTTTGGCGGGCGCTCCGCTGAGAAAAAATCAGACATAGGCTCTCTCTGCTGCCAGCAAAGGCTCTAATTGCGCAAATACCGCAGCGGCGCTGAGATCGCTCAGCTGCGATGAGTGTTCCGGGCGGCAGATATATTGATTTTTTCCATAGCCGCCGATCAGGCCCGGGTCCGTTGGGCCGTAAAGCGTAATATTAGGACGGTCCAGCGCCGCCGTCAGGTGGCTGAGTCCCGTATCCACGGAGACCACAGCCGTAGCGCCTGCCAGCGCCTGAGCGACGCCATCCAGCTTCATGCGCGGCAGAACGTCCACATAATCAAACCCTGCCGCCAGGCGTTTGGCGCGCGCTTCTTCATGGGGAGCGCCCCACGGGAGTTTGATACGTAGCCCCGCGCTCCCCAGCAGGCCGATCAGTTCGCGCCAGTGCGCTTCCGGCCAGTGCTTGTCGTCGCGGGTCGTTGCATGAAGGAAAATCAGGTAGGGTGCGTCTGTTTGTTGCGAACCGTGCAAAAAATGCTGCGAAATGGCGTAATCGCCCTGCGTTTCCGGCTTTGCATAGCCAAGACTCTTTGCAAAAAGCTCGCGGGTACGTTCCACCGCGTGCTGCTGCTTCGCGATGTGATGGCGGCGGTTATAAAACAGGCTCGCCAGCGGTTCTCGGGCGCTGTGCCAGTCCATCCCGTGCTTTACGCCGTGTGCCAGACGCGTTACCAGTGCGGCGCTTTTGACCAGTCCCTGCGCGTCGATGATGGCATCATAACGCTGCACCTGTACCGCCTCGCGGAAGGCTTTGCGTTCGGCTTTAATCGGCGCGGAGAACCACGCTTTCCGCCAGCGGCGAATCGCCACCGGGATCACGCGGTCGACCGCTTCATGCCAGGTGGGAATCTGCGCGAAGCCCTCTTCCACCACCCAGTCAAAACGAATGCCTGGGATGGCCTGCATGGCATCCGTCAGTGACGGCAGCGTGTGCAGAACATCGCCCATCGACGAGGTTTTAACGATCAGTACCCGCATCCGTTATCCTTCTTCGCTCAACAGCAGTTCGTTAAGCTCTTCAAGAACGCGCTGCGGGGTAATGTCGATCAGACTCTGATGATAACCTTCAGCGGCATCGCCTTTGCGCACCTTGTGGTAGCCAGTGATCAGGCGAATAACGCGCGCTTTATGGGAAAGCGGAGGCGTAAAGTCCGGGCTGCTTGGCCCATAAAGCGCCACCAGCGGACGGTTGAGCGCAGCGGCGACGTGCATCAGGCCTGAATCGTTGGTAACCACAGCGTGGCAGGCAGCAATCAGGATAACCGCCTGCTCAAGCTGCGTTTCTCCCGCCAGGTTGCGGCACCAGGCCTGCTGTTCATTACTGAGCGTCGCGAGAATTTCGTTGCCCGCCTCGTGGTCTTTTGCCGAACCGAACAGGACAATCTGGTAGCCTTCGTCGATCAGCTGTTTCGCCAGCTCTGCATAGTGGTAGTGCGGCCAGCGTTTTGCCGGGCCGAACTCGGCGCCAGGGCAGAAGCCAATCATCGGACGTTCAGCCGAAAGGCCAAACGCGCTGCAGGTCTGGGATTTTTCACCGTCGTTAACCTGAAGCTGGGGCCAGAGCAGCGGCTGCGGCAGGTCTTTCGCGCTGCGCATCACGCCTTTGTCATAGGCCAGCGCCACGTAGCGCTCCACCATTAATGGCCAGGCCGCTTTATCCAGCACGCGCGCATCGTTCAGCAGGCCGTAGCGCATTTCGCCGCGCCAGCCGGTGCGATGCGGAATGCCCGCAAAGAAGGGCACCAGGGCAGATTTAAAGGAGTTGGGCAGAACATACGCGCGGTCATACCGCTTCTCGCGCAGGCTATGGCCGAGCTTGCGGCGTTCGCCAATTTCCAGCGCCCCGTGGCCGAGCGGCATCGGGATCGCTTCATTCACTTCCGGCATACGCGATAACAGCGGACGGCACCACGCGGGTGCCATCACGTCGATTATCGCCTGGGGATAGCGCGCCTTGAGCGTGCGATAGAGACTTTGCGACATCATCATGTCGCCCACCCATGACGGGCCGATCACCAGAATCTTCATACTTACGCGTCGCGGTTCAGCCAGGCCATATACTCCGTTACGCCTTCGGCAACGGTTTTGAACGGCTTGTCATAACCCGCTGCGCGCAGGTTAGTCAGGTCAGCCTGGGTGAACGCCTGATAGCGGCCTTTCAGCTTGTCCGGGAACGGAATGTACTCGATGCTGCCTTTTTTGTGGTACGCCAGCGTGGCGTCAGCCACCGCCTGGAAGGACTCTGCGCGGCCGGTACCCAGGTTGAAGATGCCGGACACGCCGTTTTCCCAGAACCACAGGTTTACGGCCGCCACGTCGCCCACGTAAACGAAGTCACGCTTAAAGCCGTCGCTGCCTTCGAACAGTTTTGGACTTTCACCGTTATTCAACTGGGTGTTCAGGTGGAACGCCACGCTTGCCATGCTGCCTTTGTGGCCTTCGCGCGGTCCGTAGACGTTGAAGTAGCGGAAGCCGACGATCTGCGAGTTCGCTTCTGGCAGTACCTGACGCACGTACTCGTCGAACAGGAATTTGGAGTAGCCGTAGACGTTCAGCGGCTGCTCATATTCGCGGGACTCGATGAAGTCCGAGGTGCGCCCGCCGTAGGTGGCAGCAGAAGAGGCATACAGGAACGGAATTTCACGCTCCAGGCAGTAGTGCAGGATCTCTTTGGAGTACTGATAGTTGTTGTCCATCATGTACTTGCCGTCCCACTCTGTGGTGGAAGAACACGCACCTTCGTGGAAGATGGCTTCGATCTCGCCGAACTCTTCACCCGCCATAATCTGGATAAGGAAGTCTTCTTTATCCATGTAGTCAGCGATGTTCAGATCCACCAGGTTAACGAACTTGGTGCCGTCTTTCAGGTTGTCAACCACCAGGATGTCGGTGATGCCTTTGTCATTGAGAGCCTTAACAATATTGCTGCCGATAAAGCCTGCGCCGCCGGTAACGATGATCATAACTGTAACCTTTGAAGTGTGGAGCCCGGGGACAATCCCGGACGCTAATGTTTCTATCATATCATTAGTATGGCTGCCCTTCAGCCATTCACCGACATAGCGCAAGGGTACACGTGATTTATGCTGCAAAAACGACAAGAGATGACGTGTCATCTCGTCATGAACTATAGGTTTGGGTAATATGTCCCGAAATTTGCCGAGTCTGGAGAATTGCAATGCGTGGTGATTTTTACAAACAGTTAAACAGCGACCTTGAGACCGCACGTGCGGAAGGGTTGTTCAAGGAAGAGCGTATTATCACGTCTGCACAGCAGGCGGACATCACCGTTGCCGACGGCAGCCATGTGATCAACTTTTGTGCGAACAACTACTTAGGTCTTGCGAATCACCCTGAGCTGATTGCCGCGGCAAAAAACGGCATGGATACCCACGGTTTTGGTATGGCCTCCGTACGCTTTATCTGCGGTACCCAGGACAGCCACAAGCAGCTTGAGCAAAAGCTGGCGAACTTCCTCGGAATGGAAGACGCCATTCTCTACTCCTCCTGCTTCGACGCCAACGGCGGCCTGTTCGAGACCCTGCTCGGCGCAGAAGATGCGATTATCTCCGACGCCCTGAACCACGCCTCCATCATCGACGGCGTGCGCTTGTGTAAAGCGAAGCGTTTTCGCTACGCCAACAACGATATGGTTGAGCTGGAAGCGCGCCTGAAAGAGGCCCGTGAAGCGGGCGCTCGCCATGTGCTGATCGCCACCGACGGCGTATTCTCCATGGACGGCGTGATCGCCAACCTGAAGGGCGTGTGTGACCTGGCGGATAAATACGACGCGCTGGTGATGGTCGATGACTCTCACGCGGTCGGTTTTGTCGGCGAAAATGGTCGCGGCTCCCACGAATACTGCGACGTAATGGGCCGCGTGGACATCATCACCGGCACGCTGGGCAAAGCGCTCGGCGGCGCATCCGGCGGCTATACCGCTGCGCGTAAAGAGGTAGTGGAGTGGCTGCGCCAGCGCTCGCGTCCGTATCTGTTCTCCAACTCCCTGGCACCGGCGATTGTTGCCGCCTCCATCAAAGTGCTGGAGATGGTGGAGTCCGGCGCTGAACTGCGCGACCGCCTGTGGTCCAACGCGCGTCTGTTCCGTGAAAAAATGAGCGCAGCAGGGTTCACCCTTGCCGGTGCTGACCACGCGATCATTCCGGTGATGCTGGGTGATGCGGTCGTGGCGCAGAACTTTGCCCGCGAACTGCAGAAAGAAGGGATTTACGTCACCGGGTTCTTCTTCCCGGTGGTGCCAAAAGGTCAGGCGCGTATCCGCACCCAGATGTCTGCGGCGCATACGCCTGAACAAATTGAACGTGCGGTGGAAGCCTTTACCCGCATCGGTAAACAGCTGGGCGTCATTGCCTGAGGACGTGTGATGAAAGCGTTATCCAAACTGAAAGCGGAAGAAGGGATTTGGATGACCGACGTGCCGGAACCGGAAGTCGGTCATAACGATCTGCTGATCAAAATTCGTAAAACGGCTATCTGCGGTACTGACGTTCACATCTACAACTGGGACCAGTGGTCGCAGAAGACCATTCCTGTACCGATGGTTGTCGGTCACGAATATGTCGGTGAAGTGGTGGGTATCGGCCAGGAAGTGAAAGGCTTCAAAATCGGCGACCGCGTCTCCGGTGAAGGTCACATTACCTGCGGCCACTGCCGTAACTGCCGCGGTGGGCGTACGCACCTGTGCCGCAATACCATCGGCGTGGGCGTGAACCGTCCGGGCTGCTTTGCGGAATATCTGGTGATCCCGGCCTTTAACGCCTTCAAAATCCCGGACAATATTTCTGACGATCTGGCCTCCATTTTCGATCCGTTCGGTAACGCCGTGCACACGGCGCTCTCCTTCGATCTGGTCGGCGAAGACGTGCTGGTCTCCGGCGCGGGCCCCATCGGCATTATGGCGGCAGCCGTGGCGAAGCATGTAGGTGCGCGCAACGTCGTGATCACCGACGTGAACGAATACCGCCTGTCGCTGGCGCGCAAAATGGGCGTCACCCGCGCGGTGGATGTCTCGAAAGAGAGCCTGACCGACGTGATGGATGAGCTGGGCATGACCGAGGGCTTTGACGTGGGTCTGGAGATGTCCGGTGCGCCACCGGCGTTCCGCACCATGCTCGACACCATGAACCACGGTGGCCGTATCGCGATGCTGGGTATCCCGCCGTCAGATATGTCCATCGACTGGAACAAAGTGATTTTCAAGGGGCTGTTCATCAAGGGTATCTATGGTCGTGAGATGTTTGAGACCTGGTACAAGATGGCGGCGTTGATTCAGTCCGGTCTGGATCTGTCCCCGATTATTACTCACCGTTTCTCCATCGATGAGTTCCAGCAGGGCTTTGACGCGATGCGTTCCGGCCAGTCAGGGAAAGTGATTCTGAGCTGGGATTAACCGCGAAAGCGCCTTCGGGCGCTTTTTTTACGGCCTCTTCACGTTTCTTACATCCGCAATCAGATTATTTCGATTTTTCCTTCGCTTTTTTACCCGCACACTTATAAAGTTTGTTGACGATCCGTTTACTTTACAGAGCCTATGTTCAAGCTTACCGTTTGTTTATTGACCTGTAATTCTGCGCGTTTGCTTCGCGAGGTGATTCCTCCGCTGCTGACGGTGGCAGATGAAATTGTCGTTCTGGATTCCGGCAGTACGGATGCCACCCTTTCTATTTGCCGCGAGTACGGCCTCTCCCTTCATCATCACCCCTATGCTATGCATGGCGTGCAGATGAACCATGCGATCGATCTGGCGAGCAATGACTGGGTGCTATGTATGGATAGCGACGAGATCCTGGACGCGGAAACGGTCGACTTTATTCTGACCCTGAAAGCCGGGGATGAACCTTCCGCCGATCGCGCCTGGCGTATCGCCCGCTACTGGCACGTGCTGGGCGAGGAGGTGCGTACAATCTATCCTGTTTCCTCGCCTGATTTCCCGGTGCGGCTGTTTAATCGTACCCAGGCTCGCTTCAACCAACGACCCGTAGATGACAAAGTTGAAGGTAAGATTGTCGCCGTGAAAATGCCGGGGCGGGTGCGTCACGACACGTTTTATAACCTGCATGAAGTGTTCAACAAGCTCAACAGCTACACCACCCGGCTGGTGAAGTACCAGCCGGCTCGGCCTTCGATCGGACGCGGCATCATCAGCGCCATCGGGGCGTTCTTCAAATGGTATCTGTTCAGCGGAGCCTGGCGTCAGGGCAAGGTTGGGGTCGTGACGGGTCTGTATGCCACAGCCTACAGCTTTTTGAAATATTTCAAATCCTGGTATCAGCATCAGGAGAAAAAAGAGCCCGTTGCGAATGAGCAGACGGACTCTCAGATTGCGAAATAAGCGTCAGGCTTTCTTACCCCATCCCTGCCACTGCTGCTGGACGTATTTCACCAGCGTACTGTTACTGATGCTGTCTCCGATGACGGAGAAGAAGCGGGTCGCGTAGACCGGTTCTAGCGGCTTCTTCGGTACGCAGCGCTTCACGCCGCGGAACGGATTACGCGGCGCCGTCGGGGTGGGCTGCGCAGAATTCGGCGTAGAGGTATCCACCTGCGGCTCATTCAGCAGATCGCTCGGGCGCACCAGCGTGATATCGGAAGGTAAGGTCGGCAGCATTTGCTGCAGGACGCGGACGGTAGACGGGTGGGGGTGACCGATGGCAATGGCCGAACCATTGCGGCGGGCCAGCTGTACCGCGCGATTAAACTGCACGCGAATATCGGCTTCGTTCTGGGTATCATCCAGGAACACCTTGCGCTTAATCACCTTTACGCCCGTTCCCTGAGCGGCGCGCATTGCCTGGCTGTTGCCGATGGTCATGCTGTCGAGGAAGTAGAGGTTATAGCGCTCCAGCGCCTGCATCACTTTGAGCATCCCGTACAGGCTCGACGTCATCGCGCTGCCCATATGGTTGTTCAGCCCTACGGCATACGGCACCTTGTTGTAGGCGTCGCGGATGATGCGCTCGATCTCCTCGCTGCTCATATCCGGGCGCAGGGTATCTTTTTCCAGCGGCTGCTTGCTGAGCGGGGCCATAGGCAGGTGGATGAGAACCTGATGCCCGCTGCTGTGGGCTTTGGTCGCCATCTCACGCGCGTGGGGGGCATTCGGCAGGACGGCAACGGAGATGGCCGACGGCATCGCCAGCACCTGGTTTTCATAATGTGGGCGATAACCGAAGTCATCAATCACGATAGCGAGCTTACCGGCGTATACCGGTGCAGCCAGCGCCAGCGCGCTGACGACGGAGAAAACGATTCGACGAAATTGAAGCAAAACTTATCTTCCCAACCACGGCTGTGGATTGACCGCCTGACCCTGACGACGAATTTCGAAATAGAGTGACGGGCGGCCCTGACCGCCACTGCTGCCCACAAGGGCGATGGGTTGGCCAGCGCGCACCTGCGTGCCGACGCTGACCAGCGCGCTCTGGTTGTAGCCGTAAAGACTCATGTCGCCTTTACCGTGCTCGACCACCACCACAAGCCCGTAACCCTGCAGCCAGTCGGCCAGAATCACGCGGCCATCGGCGATGGCTTTCACTTCGCTACCTTCAGACGCACCGATAACGATCCCTTTCCAACGTAGCTCACCCTGCAGCTGTTCGCCATAGCGATGCAGAATTGAACCGCGAACGGGCCAGAAAGCCTGACCGCGAGGAGAGCCGAGGCCGCCGGTACGCGACATCAGGGAACGTTCGCTTTCGCTTGGCTTGTAGGTGGTCCCTTTGCGGGAGGCTTCCTGCTGCTTGTCGCGAACGGCCTGCGCCTCGCGAGCCTCTTTTTCGGCGCGCGCTTTCGCCGCGGCTTCCGCACGGGCGATGCTGTTACGCAGTTTCGATTCGTTGGCGCGCATTTCGCTCAGCTGGCTCTGCCCTTCCTGAATCGAGGACTCGAGACCGGCCAGGGTTTTCTTGCGCTCGTTGCGCGCCTGCTCAAGCTTTGCCTGCTGGGCCTGCTGATCGTAGAGCAGCGTCTGCTGCTGGCTCTGCTTCTCTTCCAGCTCGGCTTTTTGCGTGGAAACCTCTTCGCGCGTCTGCTTCAGCTGCGCGATCGTCTCCTGACGCGCCTGGTTCAGATAGCCAAAGTAGGCCTGCAGGCGCTGGCCGCGCTGGCTCTCTTCGCCGCTGAGGATCAGCTGGAGTCCGGTATGTTCACCCTGGCGGAATGCGGCATCAAGCTGTGCGGCAAGGTTGCGCTCCTGCGCATCGCGCTGGCGCTCCAGTTTGGCAATCGACGCGTTCATCTCGTCGATCTGCTTATTCAACTGGGCAAGGGTGTTTTGCGTTTCACGGAGTTTACGCGTGGCAGCGGAGATGGCCTCTTCCTGCTGCTTAAGCTGGGCGAGCAGGGCGGCGCGCTGCTGCTGCTGTTGGCGTACCGCACGCTCTTTGGCGGCGATATCGGCCTGAATGGATTTCAGCTGGTCGCGGTCATCCGCGTGGGCGGATGCGGCGCACAGCAATACGCCAGCGCTGAGTGCGCTGGCGTAAAACAGAGGTCTGACTGATAACCTAAGCGGCTTCACGACCCATGTGATTGAAAAAATCGCCTTTCCCCTCATGGGGAGCGATTATTCCACGATGAACAGCGGCTTACCAGTCATCTCTTCAGGGATCGGCATACCCATCAGCGACAACATGGTTGGCGCGATGTCAGAAAGCTTGCCGCCTTCTACGGCCTGCACTGATTTATTACCCACATAAATCAGCGGAACCGGCAGGTTAGTGTGGGCGGTGTGCGCCTGTCCGGTCGCCGGGTCGCGCATCTGTTCAGCGTTACCGTGATCCGCGGTGATCAGCAGCTGGCCGCCAACGGATTCAACCGCTTTCGCCACCTGCTCAACGCAGTGGTCCAGCGCTTCAACCGCTTTCACTGCCGCTTCCATCACCCCGGTATGACCGACCATGTCGCCGTTCGGGTAGTTACAGATGATGGTGTCGTATTTGCCGCTCTCGATGGCCGCAACCAATTTTTCAGTCAATTCTGCGGAGCTCATTTCTGGCTGCAGATCGTAGGTGGCGACTTTCGGGGAGTTGATCAGAATACGTTCTTCGCCTTTGAACGGCTCTTCAACGCCACCGTTAAAGAAGAAGGTCACATGCGCGTATTTTTCCGTTTCGGAAATACGCAGCTGCGTTTTGTCGTTCTTCGCCATCCACTCACCGAAGGTGTTTGCCAGCGAGGCGGGTGGGTACGCACACGGCGCTTTGATGTCTGCGGCGTATTCGGTCAGCTGGATGAAGTCGATGTTTACCACTTTCTTACGGGCAAAACCGTCGAAGTCGCTGTTGACGAACGCACGGGTGATTTCGCGCGCGCGGTCAGCGCGGAAGTTCATGAAGATCAGCGCGTCGCCGTCTTCCATGGCGGCATCGGCCTGGCCTTCAGCGCGAATCACGGACGCTTTCACGAATTCGTCGTTTTCATCGCGTGCATAAGCCGCTTCCAGCGCTTTAACGGCGGTCGCGAACTGGAATTCCCCTTTTGCCAGGGTCAGCAGGTCATAGGCCTGTTCAACGCGATCCCAGCGGTTGTCGCGGTCCATGGCGTAGTAACGACCAATGATGGAGGCTACGCGGCCTTTGCCCAGCGCGGCGAATTTGTTCTCGAAGGCTTTCAGGGAGCCTTCCGCACTGCGTGGTGGCGTGTCGCGACCGTCCAGGAAGGCGTGCAGATAGATTTTTTCCGCACCGCGCTCAGCGGCCAGTTCAACCATTGCCATGATGTGATCTTCGTGGCTGTGAACGCCGCCAGCAGAGAGCAGACCCATGATGTGAACGGCCTTGCCAGCAGCAACGGCTTTATCAACCGCGCCACACAACGTTGGGTTGGAGAAGAAGGTGCGTTCTTTGATTTCAACGTCCAGACGCGTCAGGTCCTGATACACGATACGCCCGGCGCCCAGGTTAACGTGACCGACTTCGGAGTTGCCCATCTGGCGGTCCGGCAGGCCCACTTCCAGGCCAGACGCGTCAATCAGCGTATGCGGACGTTTTGCCCACAGGGCATCCATGACCGGGGTTTTGGCGTTGAAAATAGCGTTATCCTGGCTGTCTTCACGGTAGCCATAGCCATCCAGAATCACCAGTACCATAGGTTTTTTAGAAACCGACATTGCGACAACCTCATGCTCAAGAGTCAAAATTTGCGTAATTTTACTACAGCTGAATCGATCAAATAGCCGCAGAAGATCAAAGAAAGCGCAGGGGCAAGGGACTCGCCAGACCATTTTGAGGCATTTTTTTAGGTGGCATGCCGCAGAAAATGGATTAGGTTAGGGTCGCTGGCTGTATTTGCCAGAACGCACAGGTATACTCCTGTCCTGGTTTTTTTAATCACTAAGTCGGGAGTAGTTACCCTCCATGCAAGAAATTATGCAATTCGTTAGCCGCCATCCGGTTCTGAGCATCGCGTGGATTGGCCTGCTGGCTGCTGTGCTGTTCACCACATTTAAGAGCCTGACGTCTAAGATTAAGGTTATCACCCGTGGTGAAGCGACGCGTCTGATTAACAAAGAAGATGCTGTCGTGGTCGATCTGCGCCAGCGTGACGATTTCCGCAAAGGGCACATTGCAGGTGCGATTAACCTGCTGCCTGCTGAAATCAAAGCGAACAACGTGGGCGAGCTTGAGAAGCATAAAGCCCAGCCGATTATCGTTGTTGACGGTACCGGCATGCAGGCGCAGGAATCCGCGAGCCTGCTACATAAAGCAGGCTTCGAAAACGTATCTGTGCTGAAAGAAGGCATTTCCGGCTGGAGCGGGGAAAATCTTCCTTTGGTACGCGGTAAATAAGGAGTTCAGTCATGGCCCATATTGAGATCTACACCAAAGCGACGTGCCCGTTCTGCCACCGTGCGAAAGCGCTGCTGAACAGCAAAGGCGTCACGTTCCAGGAACTGCCGATTGACGGTGACGCGATTAAACGCGAAGAGATGATCCAACGTAGTGGTCGTACGACGGTTCCACAGATTTTTATTGATGCGCAGCACATTGGCGGCTGTGATGACTTGTATGCGCTCGATGCCCGTGGTGGACTCGATCCGCTGCTGAGCTAAGAGACTTTAGGACAATTAAAAAGGGTATTTCCATGTCAGAACAAAGCAATAATGAAATGATTTTCCAGATCCAGCGCATCTACACCAAAGATGTCTCTTTTGAAGCGCCAAATGCGCCGCACGTTTTCCAGAAAGACTGGCAGCCAGAGGTTAAACTTGATCTGGATACCGCATCAACCCAACTGGCTGATGACGTGTATGAAGTCGTACTGCGTGTGACCGTGACCGCTTCTCTGGGCGAAGAGACTGCTTTCCTGTGTGAAGTACAGCAGGGCGGTATCTTCTCCATCGGCGGTATCGAAGGCAACCAGATGGCGCATTGCCTGGGTGCGTACTGCCCGAACATTCTGTTCCCGTATGCACGTGAATGCATCACCAGCCTGGTTTCTCGCGGTACATTCCCGCAACTGAACCTTGCGCCAGTTAACTTTGATGCGCTGTTCATGAACTATCTGCAGCAGCAAGCTGGCGAAGGTGCTGAACAACATCAGGATGCCTGATGAGCACTGTTAATGCGTCAATGACTGTGATCGGTGCCGGCTCATACGGCACCGCTCTTGCCATCACGCTGGCAAGAAATGGTCACGATGTGGTCCTGTGGGGCCACGACCCAAAACATATCGCGACGCTACAGCGCGACCGCTGTAACGTGGCGTTTCTCCCGGACGTTCCGTTCCCTGACACCCTGCACCTTGAAAGCGACCTTGCGACCGCGCTGGCGGCCAGCCGCAACATTCTGATTGTGGTTCCGAGCCATGTCTTTGGCGATGTGCTGCGTCAGATTAAGCCGCTGATGCGCCCGGATGCGCGCGTTGTCTGGGCGACGAAAGGACTGGAAGCCGAAACCGGACGCCTGCTGCAGGACGTTGCCCGCGAAGCGCTGGGTGATGCGATCCCGCTGGCGGTCATCTCCGGCCCGACCTTTGCGAAAGAGCTGGCCGCTGGCCTGCCGACGGCGATTTCACTGGCCTCCACCGATCGGGCCTTCTCCGACGATCTCCAGCAGTTGCTGCACTGCGGCAAGAGCTTCCGCGTTTACAGCAACCCCGATTTTATCGGCGTGCAGCTGGGCGGCGCGGTGAAGAACGTGATTGCGATTGGCGCCGGGATGTCCGACGGCATTGGTTTTGGTGCCAACGCCCGTACGGCGCTGATCACCCGCGGTCTGACCGAGATGTCCCGCCTGGGCGAAGCGCTGGGTGCCGATCCGGCCACCTTTATGGGGATGGCTGGCCTGGGCGATCTGGTGCTGACCTGTACCGACAACCAGTCTCGTAACCGCCGTTTTGGCATGATGCTCGGACAGGGCAGCGATGTGAAAGACGCGCAGGAGAAGATTGGCCAGGTGGTTGAAGGCTACCGCAATACCAAAGAAGTCCGCGAGCTGGCGCACCGTTTCGGTGTCGAAATGCCAATAACCGAGGAAATTTATCAGGTATTGTATTGCGGAAAAAATGCGCGCGAGGCAGCATTGACCTTATTAGGTCGTGCGCGCAAGGACGAGCGCAGCAGTAACTAGTCGGAACCGTTGTCACCTGAATGACCCAGCCAGCGCAGAACTGGCTGGTCATTAACTATCGTCTGGAGTAAGCAATGCCGTGTGAAGAACTGGATATCGTCTGGAATAACATTAAAGCCGAAGCCCGGGCGCTGGCCGACTGTGAGCCTATGCTGGCCAGTTTCTACCACGCAACGCTACTCAAGCACGAAAACCTCGGCAGCGCGCTGAGCTATATGCTCGCCAACAAGCTGGCGTCCTCGATCATGCCCGCGATTGCGATTCGTGAGGTGGTGGAAGAGGCTTACGCCGCTGACCCGGAAATGATTGCGTCTGCCGCCTGTGATATCCAGGCCGTGCGCACCCGTGACCCGGCGGTCGATAAATATTCTACGCCGCTGCTGTACCTGAAAGGCTTTCACGCCCTGCAGGCGTACCGCATTGGCCACTGGCTATGGAATGAAGGCCGCCGCGCGCTGGCGATCTTCCTGCAAAACCAGGTTTCCGTGACGTTTCAGGTTGATATTCACCCGGCGGCGAAGATTGGCCGCGGGATCATGCTCGACCACGCCACCGGGATCGTTGTCGGGGAAACAGCGGTGATTGAAGACGACGTCTCGATCCTGCAGTCGGTTACCCTGGGCGGTACCGGGAAAACCAGCGGCGATCGCCATCCGAAAATTCGTGAAGGGGTGATGATTGGCGCGGGTGCCAAAATCCTCGGCAATATCGAAGTCGGACGCGGCGCGAAGATCGGCGCAGGCTCCGTGGTGCTCCAGCCGGTGCCGCCGCACACCACTGCCGCTGGCGTACCGGCGCGCATCGTCGGTAAGCCAGACAGCGATAAGCCGTCCATGGATATGGATCAGCACTTCAACGGCATTCACCATACCTTCGAGTATGGTGACGGCATTTAACTTCTGAGAATGGCGCCAGGATAACCCAGCTGGCGCCACGCTTCATACACCACCACCGACACCGCGTTCGACAGGTTCATGCTGCGGCTGTCCGGCATCATCGGAATACGGATTTTCTGCTCGGCGGGCAGGGCATCCAGAATCGTGGCCGGCAGGCCGCGGGTTTCCGGGCCAAACATCAGATAGTCACCTGCCTGATAGCTCACGGCGCTGTGCGCTGGCGTGCCTTTGGTGGTCAGGGCGAACATGCGCTGCGGCTGCTCTGCTTCCAGAAACGCGGCGTAATCGTGGTGGCGAATAACGGCGGTAAATTCATGGTAGTCCAGCCCCGCGCGACGCAGGCGTTTGTCGTCCCACGTAAAGCCCATCGGCTCAATGATGTGCAGACGAAAACCGGTGTTGGCGCACAGGCGGATGATATTGCCGGTGTTCGGCGGAATTTCTGGTTCGAATAAAACGATGTTAAGCATGCTGCCCCCTTAATTGCGGGGGCAGAATAGCAGAAAAGAGAGGAACTACGCGACGCCGGGTTCCTGCGAGCGGCTGTACAGCATTTTGTAGACGGTTGCCGCCGCGGCCACCAGGGCGGGCACGCTGAGGATCATTAAAATACTGTCCGCCTGCCACTGCATGGAAAGAAGCTGGGCGCTGGTCATGGTGCCCGCCACGCCGCCAAAGCGGCCGATGCCCTGCATCCAGGCGATGCCCGTCGCGCGGCACTCGGTAGGGTAAAAGGTGGCGGCCAGGGTCTGCATGCCCGACTGCGCACCGTTCATCGCGATCCCCATCAGGAAGATCAGCCCGCCAAACAGGGCGATATGGTTATGCTCAATGCCCAGTAACAGAATAAGGCCCATCGTCAGGACGAAACCACACGCAACCACCCTGTGCGCTTCCCAGCGGTCCATCATCCAGCCTGCGAGCAGGATCCCCGCGGTACCGCCGAAGGTGAACAGCGAAGTCAGCCATGCGGATTCCGCCAGGGCATAGCCCATGCCCTGCATCAGCGTCGGCATCCAGCTCAGCAGGACGTAATAAATCACCAGTCCCATAAAGTAGGTGATCCACAGCATCAGGGTGCCGGGTAGCCAGGGCATGGAAAACAGCTGCGACACGCTCCCTTTTTTCGACGCGACCTTCTCCTCCGCCAGGAAAAAGCCCGTGACGCCCTCCAGCGTGCTGCGCGAGAACCGGCTGGCGATACGGCGGATCAGCATGACATCTTTCCCGCGCTGCACCAGAAACTTCACCGACTCCGGTAAAAGCAGCGCCAGCAGCAGCGTTAAAACCAGCGGCGCAATTGCGCCGGTCAGCAGCACGCTTCGCCAGCCGTGGTGGGGAATCAGCCAGGACGAGATCGCGCCGCCGCCCGCCGCACCCAGCGGGAAGCCGCAGTACATGGTATTGATCGCCATCGCGCGACAGCGCTGGGGGGCAAACTCGGAGATCAGCGTAATGGCGTTCGGCATGGCGGCACCGAGCCCCAGGCCGGTCAGGAAGCGCCACAGCGTCAGGGTATTCAGGCTTTGCGCCCAGGCCGTCCCCAGGCTCGCAAGGCCGAAGAACAGGCACGAAAAGACCAGCACGCGCTTGCGGCCCATCCGGTCCGATACCGGACCGGCGATCAGCGCGCCCAACGACAGCCCCAGCAGCGCCGCGCTCAGCACCGGCCCCAGATCCTGCTTATGGATCCCCCATTCTGCCGACAGCGTGGGCGCGATGTAGCCCATTGCCGCCGTATCAAAGCCATCGATCGCCAGAACCAGAAAGCCCAGCACAATGAGCAGCCAGTGAAACCCTGAAAAGCGGCTGTCGTCGATCACCTGCTGAATATCCACCTTACCTGAATAGGTCATACGCTCCCCTCTGATGTGATGTTGTTTTTGTGTTCTTGTCTTTGCTTGTCTATACAATTGCGGGCGACAGGTAGATGTCAAATTTTCTTATCCAATATGTTATCTGGATGTTATTTTTGGCATAAAAAAGCGCCCGAGGGGGAGATCGGACGCATGAGAAGAGGTGTTAACGAGGGGTAATTCAGGCCGCGTTTCCCTGAGCAAGCGGAGCCAGCGCTGCCGGTAATTTGCTTAACTCCTGAACCAGAGAATCCCTGCTGATTTCGCTAATCGTTTTTGCACCGGTCAGCGTCATCGCCACCTTCATCTCTTTTTCGATCAGGTTAAGCAGATTCGCCACACCCGCCTGGCCCGCGGTCGCCAGGGCGTACAGATACGCGCGCCCCAGCAGCACGCTGTCGGCACCCAGTGCAATCATGCGCACCACGTCCAGCCCGTTGCGGATCCCGCTGTCGGCCAGGATGGCAATATCGCCTTTCACCGCATCGGCAATGGCCGGCAGGGCGCGGGCGGAGGAGAGCACCCCGTCGAGCTGGCGGCCGCCGTGGTTAGAAACCACAATCCCGTCTGCGCCAAAGCGTACCGCGTCGCGGGCATCTTCCGGGTCGAGGATCCCCTTGATCACCATCGGGCCATCCCAGAATTCGCGTATCCACTCCAGGTCTTTCCAGGAGATGGACGGATCGAAGTTGTTCGCCAGCCAGCCGATGTAATCCTCCAGCCCGGTGGGTTTACCCAGATACGCCGAGATATTCCCCAGATCGTGTGGACGACCGTTCAGGCCGACGTCCCACGCCCACTGTGGATGCGTTACCGCCTGCCAGTAGCGGCGGAGCGCCGCATTTGGGCCGCTCATGCCGGAGTGCGCATCGCGGTAGCGCGCGCCGGGGGTCGGCATATCAACGGTAAAGACCAGCGTGGAGCAGCCCGCCGCTTTGGCGCGCTCCAGCGCGTTACGCATAAAGCCGCGATCCCGCAGGACGTACAGCTGGAACCACATTGGCCGCTTGATGGTCGGGGCGACCTCTTCAATCGGGCAGACCGAGACGGTAGAGAGGGTAAACGGAATGCCTTTGGCATCTGCCGCGGCGGCGGCCTGCACTTCACCACGGCGGGCGTACATGCCGCATAAGCCCACAGGCGCGAGCGCGACCGGCATGGAGAGCGTTTCGTTGAACAGTTTCGTCTCAAGGCTGAGGTCAGACATATTCTTCAGCACGCGCTGGCGCAGCGCCACCTCCGACAGGTCTTCCACGTTGCGGCGCAGGGTGTATTCGGCATACGCCCCGCCGTCAATGTAGTGGAACAGGAACGGGGGCAAAATGCGCTGCGCCGCGGCGCGATAGTCACTGGCTGCTGAAATAATCATGCTTTGTTCTCCCTGGAAATATCACTGTCGCCAGGCAGACGGGTAATACGCGCCTGTCGGGCCTGGTCTTCATCGAATCGTTTAATCGTGGTATGCACGAAACCGAGATGCGCCATCATCGCTTTGCGTGCGGCCTCGGCATCACCGGCCAGAATGGCGTTGAGCACCGCCTCGTGTTGTTCGGTCAGCTGGGCAAACACCGGCGGAACCAGATACATCCGCTGGCGGCTCTGCTTCACGGAGGATTGCAGCAGGTCGAAGAACCCGCGCATGGTCTGGAGCAGCACGACGTTGTGCGACGCCTCGGCAATCGCCAGGTGAAAACGCACGTCCGCCTGGGAGGCGATGTCCGGGTCGCTGCTTTGCGTGGCCTCAAAGCAGGCGATGAGTTTCTCTTTGTCGGCGTCGGTTGCCCGCATGGCCGCGTGCCAGGCGGTACTGGTTTCGATGGCGTGACGCGCTTCAAGGATGTCGAAGCTGTAGTCCGGGTCGTTCTCCATCAGCGTTTTCAGCGGCTGAACGATGTTTTGCTCGGACCAGTCGTCATGCTGCCAGCGTACAAAGGTGCCGCCGCCGCGACGGCTTACCAGCACCCCTTCGCTGACCAGCGTTGCCAGCGCCTCGCGCAGTGAATTGCGCGACACGCCAAGCTGGGCGGCGAGCTGGCGTTCGGCGGGCAACTTCATGCCCGCTTCCAGCTGTTGTTCTTCAATCAGCGCCCGCACGCGAGAGGCAATCTCGTCGGACAGGCGTCTGGGCATCACTATCATGGGATCATCCAGGTTAAGACATAGGCCTGCAGGGTGGTGATCACCCCGACCATGCAGGTGAATATCAGGCTGTGTTTCACGGTAAAGCGGAACAGATCCGACTCTTTACCGACCAGTCCCACCGCCGCACAGGCAATGGCAATGGACTGCGGGGAGATCATTTTCCCGGTCACGCCGCCCGTCGTGTTTGCGGCCACCAGCAGCACGTCCGACACGCCAATCTGCTGGGCCGCCGTTGCCTGCAGTGCGGCAAACAGGGCGTTAGACGAGGTATCGGAACCGGTCAGGAACACCCCCAGCCAGCCGAGGAACGGCGAGAAGAAGGTGAAGGCGTGGCTGGTATGGGCCAGCGCCAGTGCCAGCGTCGACGACAGACCGGAGTAGTTCGAGATAAACGCGAACGCCAGCACCATGCCGATGGAGTAGATCGGCAGCATCAGCTCTTTTACGGTCGCCGCAAAGGTCTGTACCGCCGCCGCAGGCTTCATGCGCAGCCACACCACGGAAAGAATAGCGGCAAACAGGATGGCGGTCCCGGTGGCGGAGAACCAGTCGAATTTATAGACCGCGGCATACGGCGTGGCGGCGTGCACCACCGGCGGCATACGGGCGACCATCTTGTCGAGGAACGGCACCGAAACGTTAATGACCATGTCGTACAGCGCGCCGCCCGGGGCGAACAGGGCTTTAAACGGCGGGATGCTCCACAGCGTAACCGTGGCGGTCAGGAACAGGAACGGCGACCAGGCGCGGATTACCTGGCCTGCGGTGTAGCCGGTGCGGGCCAGCGTTTGATCGACCTGTGAGGCGCCCATGTCGGCGAAGCGGAAAATACGGACCGGCTGCCAGCGTTTCAGGAACAGCGTCAGGCAGACCAGCGACACCAGCGAAGAGATGATGTCCGGCAGCTCCGGGCCAAGGAAGTTCGAGCTGAGGTACTGGGCAATCGCGAACGAACCGCCCGCCACCATCACCGCAGGCCAGGTCTCCTTCACGCCGCGCCAGCCGTCCATAATCGCCATGATCCAGAAGAGGACGATAATGGTCAGGAACGGCAGCTGGCGGCCGACCATCTGACCAATCTCAAAGCTGTCCAGACCGGTCACCTGGCCCGCGACCAGAATCGGAATACCCATCGCGCCAAACGCCACCGGCGCGGTGTTCACAATCAGGCACAGGCCCGCGGCATACAGCGGGTTAAAGCCCAGCCCCACCAGCAGCGCGGCGGTGATCGCCACCGGTGCGCCAAAGCCTGCCGCGCCTTCCAGAAACGCCCCGAAGGAGAAGCCGACAATCAGCATCTGCAGGCGCTGGTCCGGCGTGATGGAGAGAATCGACGAGCGGATGATGTCGAACTGCCCGGTTTTCACCGAGATTTTATAGACGAAGACCGCCGCGATGATGATCCACGCAATCGGCCACAGGCCGTAGAAGAAACCGTAGACGACGGAGGCCAACGCGCGATCGACCGGCATCTTGTAGAAGAACAACGCCACCAGCAGGGCGATGGCGACGGTGTACGTCGCGGCAAGGTAGCCCTTCAGCTTGAGCTTAATCAGCGCAAAGAAGAAGAACAGGATCGGCAGCGATGCGATCAGGCTCGACAGCCAGATATTTCCGGCCGGGTCGTAGTTTTGTTGCCAGAGGCTCATGCAGGTCTCCTGGGGACCAGACAGCCTGCGCTGCGGGTGAGTCTCCGCTCATCTCAGCGTCACAGTCTGTGTAAAAGTGGTCCTGCCAATGTTGTGTTGTAGGGTTAATGACAATGAATGGTTAACCAGATGTTATGAGCTAGCAATGGTTTTGTGAGCGCAAATAATGGAATTGTGAACCGGGGAATAAAGAAAAGGGGGATTGGTTGGGCCAATTTGAAGCGGGGGCTCCACAGTATGATGGTGGGCCCCGCAGAAGAGTTAATCGAATTTCAGCAATTAGACAGCATTTTGAATAGAAGCGGTCTCCCCGATGACTATCAAACCATCTTGTTGCTTAAGACGGTTATCTTTAATCTCCAGCTCAATAACATCGGAGATCACTTTTCGAAGAACACTACTGGTTGATTTAAAACCAAGCATCCTTGAGACAGATGTAATGATTTCATCTTCAGTTGCTCCCAGGCTTGCGCTAACGATGTCAAATATACCCGAAGCGATTTCTATAGGTGCGATCAGTTCTGGTTTACGCAAGCCTGCAGACAAGACGTTCTGTCTGTTACGAAGTCGAATAGTTACTTCCTTGTGTATGAAAAATTCATGTTCCTTATAAATATTACCTTTCCTGCAGGCAATTTGAGCAGCATGACTAACAACGCTTTCTATCCGTGCACCAGCTCGTTGTAATCCCCATGCGGAGCGAAGACGAGTTATTACCTCGTTAATATGGATAGGAGATTCTGTGAAGACTATTTTTTCAACCATGTCAGCAAGTATGCCGGTTGGTGTTTCATGTAAAGCATATGAAAGATTGGCTTCGGGCTGTGCTTCTTCATAACTCACAGACTTGTCATTAGCGGAATCAGTTCTATCAAAACCAACCTCAATAACGTCTTCTCGTTCAACTGCCACGATATCAACAGGAACAGCTCGGGAACGCCCGTATGTATGTTCTGCTCTGCTATTCAGTTCTGCTTTTGCATTATCAATAGCATCAATAACTTTTTGCAATTGTTCCTCTGGTCTTTGGAACCAATCCGTACTCCAGATTCGGTGTATTATCCAACCATGATCTTCAAGTACGGCCTGACGTAAACGATCACGCTCTCGGGCAGACCGAGAGGAATGATAAGCACTGCCATCACATTCGATCCCGAGAAGATAACGTCCCGGTAATTCAGGATCGGCAATTGCTAGATCGATAAAGAAGCCAGCAATTCCTACTTGCGGGTGTACTTGATAGCCTCGGTTCTGAAGTGCTGAGGCGACTTGTTCTTCAAATACGCTATCCATCGGACGCCCGGAAGCTGTGGACATTGATAAGCGTCCTGTACGGGCATATTGAAGGAATAGTTTGAACGCTATTACGCCAACACCTTTCGCTCGCTCAAGATCAATATCTTCATCGGTGATCGATGCAAAAACCTCACATCGACGTTTTGCACGGCTAATCAGCACATTCAGCCGTCGCTCACCACCTTGCGAACCCAGAGGGCCAAATCGCATTGCCAGATAGCCTTGTTTATTACGCGCATACCCTACAGAGATCATGATGACATCACGTTCATCACCTTGGATATTTTCCAGGTTTTTAATGAAGAATGGCTCTCCTGGATGGGAATTAAAGAAATCCTCATATTGAGGATTTAAACGGCGAAGAACCTCTAATTCATCCTGAATAGCCTTACGTTGTGAAACCGAGAATGTTGCGACTCCCAGTGACAATTCGGGATTCTGCTGTACATGCTCAAGAATTGCGGTAGCAATTCTTTTTGCCTCAATAGGGTTGGCATTACCTGCACCTGATTCGAAAACACCGTTTTCAACATAATGGAATCGCAAGCCCATACCCGCCTCTTCAGTGTATGGGCTTGGTACTATAAACAATTTGTTTTCGTAGAACTGACTATTAGAAACCGCAATAAGCGACTGGTGTCGACTACGGTAATGCCAGCGGAGCATTCGCTGTGGCAAGCCTCTGGCAACAAACAATCCAAGTATGCTTTCGATATCTGCTACTTGCGTCGATGACCTGCCCCCACGATTAGATACAACACTCAGTTAGTAACGTCGGAATCTTCATTCTCAGAATGACCCTTTCTCCAGCCCGCTGCAAATTCAGACGGTGTCTGATAATTCAGCGTGGAGTGCGGGC